>CAXRES010000106.1:0-24343 GCA_964229575.1 Alphaproteobacteria bacterium | reverse complement strand
CATCCTGAACTTCACGCCGAGGATGTTCTTGAGTAGCATCGGCATGTCGCGCGTCGTGCCGGTGGACAGGCCGATGACGATTTCCTTGTCGAAGGCGTCCTTGAACTCCTTGACCGCCGCGTCGGGGCGCGAAATGCAGGTGTAGACGTCGCTGTTGGCGCTGCCGATGACCTGCAACTTGACCGGATCGTAGGTGATCTTCGGCCCGCCCAGAACCGGGGCGAGCATGGCGCCCGGCGAGATGGCGGCGATCGCCGTGCCGTCCTTGGGCGCCACCGAATTGACGTAGCCGGCCGCCTTGGTCTGGCCGGCGCCCGGCATGTTCTGGGGGATCACCGACGGGTTGCCCGGGATGTGGTCGCCGAGATGGCGCGCCACCAGCCGGGCATAGGCATCATAGCCGCCCCCCGCCGCCGAGCCGATGACGATGCTGACCTTCTTGCCCTTGTAAAACGCGTCCAGTCCCTGCGCCTTGGCCGGTGCGCCGAGGCATAGGCCCGCGGCAGCCATGGCGGCGACGATCAGTTTGCTGTGCATGCTCGATCTCCCCGAGGTTCGCCGGGCCTTTTCCGGTCCCGTCCTCGACCAAGATTAAGCCTGTCCTGCGGCAGGCGGCAATGCGGATTCGGGCGGGCTTTCAGGACGCGAACAGGCTCCCGCCGGTCCCGCCCGGGCCAGCCGACGATGCCGATCCCTGCCGTCGCCCATTTTTCTTTTTGCACGCCGTGTCTTGCACCAAGGGTGCGGGCTGCTTAGATCAAGAAGGCGAAGGGGCGGAGACCCGCGCAGTTTCATCCTCAGGGGGATCGCCTCATGAATCATCATCACCGCAAGGTTCTTCATTCGCTGTTCGACCATCCGCTCAGCGGCAACGTCGATTTCAAGCAGGTCGAAAGCGTGCTGCGCGAACTGGGCGCCGCAATCGACAACCGATCCGGCGCGCGCATCGGCGTGACGCTCAAGGGTCATACCGCCGTGTTTCATCACGCGAGCCATAGCCTGGCCAAGGACGAAGTGGTGCAAATCCGCAAGTTCCTCGAAACCTGCGGCGTCAATCCGGCCGATTACCCGGTCTGAGGTTTTTTCTCCGTGCCGGACTTGCGCCCGGCGCGTGGCGCGCCGGGGAGATGTCGCATGGCCATCGCCTGCAACTGGTGAGCGCGGACGAATAGCGGCCGGGACGAAAAGACGAAGGGCGCGGGGCTTTTCGGCGCCGCGCCCTTTTTCCGTTCGTCAACGATCGGTTGGCTATTCGCCCTGCACCACCGGGTTGACGATGGTGCCGATCTTTTCGATCTCCATGCGCACCGTGTCGCCGGGCTTGAGGAACAGCCCGCGCGGCCGGCCGACGCCCGACGGCGTGCCGGTGGAAATCACGTCGCCCGGCAGCAACGTGAACAGCTCCGACAGGTACTCGATCTGCTCGTCGATCTTGAAGGTCATGTCGTCGGTGTTGGAATTCTGTTCGAGCTTGTCGTTGATCCAGGTCTTGAGGGCGAGCTTCTGGGGATCGCCGATGAACTTGGCCGGCACCATCACCGGGCCCATCGGCGCGCCGGTGTCGCAGCTCTTGTGCTGGATCCAGTCGCGCTCCCACTGCGGCCAGTCCTTGCGGTGGCCGATGTCGCGCAAGGAGACGTCGTGGCAGATGGTGTAGCCCGCGACGTAGTTGAGCGCGTCGGCGCGCTTGACGTTGCGCGCGGGCTTGCCGATCACCACGGCGAGTTCCACTTCCCAGTCGACCTGCCTGGAGGTGTGCGGCAGCCTGATCGCCTCGTTGGTGCCGATCACGCCCTGGCGCGCCAGCTTGATGAAGAAGTAAGGCTTGCGCGTCGTCTTGTCGTAGCCCGCGCCGCCCGCCATCTCGCGCGTGTGCGCGCCGTAATTCGATCCCGCCATCAGCAGCGTGTTGGGATAGAGCAGCGGCGCCTTCAGCGTCAGCTTGTCCTGGGCGCCCACGTCCGCGCCCGAGAGCTTTCCCGCCGCCGCCGCGGCCGCCATGTCGTCGAGGAGCTTTTCGGCATTGCTCCAGTCGCGCACCAGGTCGATGGCGCGGTAGCCGGGCAGTTCCCTGCCCATGGCATCGGCCGCCTTGAGGATGTCGAATACCTTGCCGTCGATGCTGATGCCGGATCGGGCGACGCCCGCCCTGTCGGCGTAGGTCAGAAGCGAATACATGATCGGTTTCCCCGTGTGGTTTTTTGGAGTGTGGTTTTCTGGAGTGTGGGTTTGCCGGAGTTTTGCCCGGTGACTACGGTTTGCTGAGCGCGTCGGCCTTGCGCACGATGTCTGCCGGAGCGTCGGCCAGCGCCTTCATCACCCGGTCGAGGTATTCCCCGGTTTCGGGTTCGAGGTCGAGGCGGCGCTTCTTCGCATCGGCGACGAAGGCCGGATCCTTCACCATGCGGTTGAAGGCGCCGCGCAGTTCGGCAAGGCGATCCTTCGGCAGCTTCGGCGGTCCCCACAGCGTATAGCCGAAGGACGACGACGAGCAGAGCAGTTCCATGATGCGCTTCTGTTCGGGGTCGCTCAGCAGCTCGGCCGCCGTCGGCACGCCCGGCAGGTCCGGGTGACGATCGAGGCCGACGATCCACAGATACTTGATCTTGCCCGCTTCGGCCTGCTTGCGGAGCGAGCGTTCCACCACGGTCATCGACGTGCCGCCCAGCGCATGCACTTCGTTCTGTTCGACCGCCATCAGCATCTTGGCCGACGATTCGTAGCCGCGCAGCACCTTGAACTTCGTGCCGACCATGCGGTTGAAGGCCATCGGAACGCGCGTCGTGGCGCTGTTGGGCCCGGAGGCGGCGATCACCACTTCGGCCTTCTTCGCTTCCTCGATGGTCGTCGCCGGCGCATCGGAGCGCACCAGCGCGATGTTGAGCGCGCGATTGAGCCGGCCGATGTAGGTGAACCTGGTGACGTCGTAGGCCGCCGGCTCGCCGAGCACCTTGTTGAGCGCGAGCTGGGAATTGAACACGCCGAGTTCGGTTCCGTCCTGGCGTGCCGGCCCGTAGAGGAAGGTGGCCGCCGCCCCGCCGCCGCCGCCCGGCTTGTTCTGCACGACCACGCGCGGGTTGCCCGGGATGTGATTGCCGATGTATTGGCCCATCAGGCGCGAATAGGCGTCATAGCCGCCCCCCGGGCCGAAGCCGACGGAAATCGTCACCGTTTTCCCGGCGTAGTAGTCGGCGGCGCCGGCAGTGCCGGCGCAAAAGGCCAGGACAGCCGCGCCTGCGGCCAGCGTTCTGAGGGTTCCCATGTGTCGCTCCCTGTTGCGCCGCGGCCGGGCGGCGGCGCGCTCGCTTCCGCGCGCCCGCGATGCGGGCTTTTGATCCTGTCGGTGCATTAAATCCGAGGCCCGTGCCCTTGTCCATCGACCCAAAGGTCCATCGACCCAACGCCCGAGCGAAAGGCGATAGGCGCGCCGCCGCGCGGGCTTTATACTGGTGTTTTCCCGACCCGAAGCCAGGGAGCCATGCACAAGGTCGAAATTCCCGACTGGGTGAAAAGCCACGTCACGGCGCGCCGCGGCCGGCTGCATGTCTTTGCCGACATGGACCCGGCGGCGACGGCGTTGCTGGTGGTCGACCTGCAGCGCGGTTTCATGGACGAAGCCGTGGCCCATTCCTTCGTGCCCGAGGCGCTCGCCATCGTTCCCAACGTCAACCGGCTGGCCGCGAGCTTGCGCGCCGCGGGCGGGCGCGTCGTGTTCATCCGCATGGTGGCGACCGACGGGGCGGCGCGCGAGTGGTCCGTCTATTACGACGAACTGACCCGGCCCGGCCAGCGCGCGCGGCGCTTCGACGGCATGCGCGCGGGCGGCCCGGGGCATGAACTGTGGCCGGGTCTGGACGTGGGCGCCGCCGACCTGATCGTCGACAAGACGCGATATTCGGCCTTTATCCAGGGATCGAGCGACCTTGAGGCCACCCTCAGGCGCGAAGGCATCGACACCGTGCTGGTCACGGGCACCGTCACCAACACCTGCTGCGAATCGACGGCGCGCGACGCCATGATGCGCAATTTCCGAACGGTGATGATTTCCGACGGCAATGCGGCGCGTACCGACGAAGCGCATCTGGGCGCGCTGATCGGCTTTTATCTTTCCTTCGGCGACGTGATGACCACGGCGGAGGCGGAAGGCTATATCGCCGCCAACGCGAAGGCGCGCGCGCGCGCCGGCGCTCCGACCACGGCCTGAACCGGCGCGCCCTGTCATGAGTCTTGCCGAAAACGCCAGTACGCGTCAGCCGCAGCCGCCCGAATCGAGCGAGTTCAAGACCTTCGCCGGAAGGCTCGATGTGCGCGTCATGCGCCTGCTTTTGCCTTTCCTGTGGCGGGAAAACTCCTTCGAGCTGCGCGCCCGCGTCGTCTTCGCCCTCGTCCTGCTCGCCATAGCCATCCTCGCCAACGTCTATGTGCCGATCCTCTACAAGGGCGCGGTGGACGCGCTGACGCCGAAGGACCAGGCGCTCATCGTCCTTCCCTTCGCGTTGATACTCGGCTACGGCCTGCTGCGTTTTACCGCGGCGGCCTCGGCGGAAATCCGCGACGGCATCTTCGCCAAGGTTACCCAGCGCGCCGTGCGCCAGGTGGCGACCCGCGTGTTTCGCCACCTGCACGTTCTTTCCCTGCGCTTCCACCTCGATCGCCAGACCGGCGGTCTTTCGCGCGCCATCGAGCGCGGCATGCGCGGCATCGAATTCACGCTCGCCTTCATGCTGTTCTCGATCATCCCGACGATCCTGGAAATCGTCGTGGTCTGCGCCATTCTGTGGACGCTCTACGATTTCTGGTTCGCTTCCGTCACCTTCGTGACCATCGGCACCTATATCGTCTTCACCCTGACCGTGACCGAATGGCGCCTGCGCTTCCGCCGCGAGATGAACGCCCGCGACCAGGAAGCGAACACGCGCGCCGTCGACAGCCTGCTCAATTTCGAAACCGTGAAGTATTTCGGCAACGAGGCGCACGAGGCCGAACGCTACGACCGCGCCATGGCGCGCTACGAAGGCGCCGCCGTGCGCAACAAGACATCGCTGTCGGCGCTCAACGTCGGCCAGGCCGGCATCATCGCGGCGGGGCTGGTCGGCGTCATGACGATGGCGGCCAAGGGCGTGCAGTCGGGCACCATGACGGTGGGCGACTTCGTCCTGGTCATGACCTACATCGTGCAGCTTTACACGCCGCTCGACTTCCTCGGCTACGTCTACCGCGAGGTGAAGCAGTCGCTCACCGACATGGAGGTGATGTTCAACCTTCTGGCCGTGACGCCGGAGATCCGCGACAGGCCCGGCGCCCGGCCGCTCGAAGTCCGCGGCGGGGAGGTGGCGTTCGACAACGTGGTCTTCGGCTACAACGCCGACCGGCCGATCCTCAAGGGGGTTTCCTTCCGCGTGCCGGCGGGACGCAAGATCGCCATCGTCGGGCCGTCGGGTGCGGGCAAGTCGACGATTTCGCGCCTGCTGTTCCGCTTCTACGAGGTCAGTTCGGGCCGCATCACCATCGACGGCCAGGACGTGCGCGACGTGACGCAGGAATCCTTGCGCGGGAACATCGGCATCGTTCCTCAGGACACGGTGCTGTTCAACGACACCATCAAGTACAACATCGCCTACGGCCGTCCCGGCGCGCCCGACGAAGACATCGTGCAGGCGGCCAGGCTCGCCTCGATCCACGACTTCATCGTGTCCACGCCGCAGGGCTACGACACGCGGGTGGGCGAGCGCGGCCTCAAGCTCTCGGGCGGGGAAAAGCAGCGCGTGGCCATCGCGCGCACCATGCTGAAGCAGCCGCACATCCTGGTGTTCGACGAGGCGACCAGCGCGCTCGATTCGCACACCGAAAAGGAAATCCAGGGGGCGCTGCGCCAGGTGTCGCAGAACCACACGACGCTGGTCATCGCGCACCGCCTGTCCACCGTGATCGACGCCGACGAGATCATCGTGCTGGATCAGGGCCGCATCGCCGAACGCGGTACCCATGCCGGGCTCCTTGCCCGCAAGGGCCAGTACGCCGCCATGTGGGCGCGCCAGCAGGAAGCGGCGCATCTGATCGAAACGCTGGCGCAGGATCTGGGCGAAGCCGGGGCGGGCGCGGAACTGGCGAGCGAAGGGCTCGACCCGGAAAACCTGAAGAAAATCTAGGCCGCGGCCCTGACGGGGCGCGTTGTCGGCCGGCGCCCTCAACGGGCGCGTTGTCGGCCGGCGCCCCTGACAGGGCGCCTTTGTTACATGCGCCCCTAATAGGGCGCGTAGGACTTTTCTTCGATGATGTCGGCGCCGAGCGCCTCGTTGATCGCGCGCTTGAGGCGGGCGCGCTCGTCGTTGGTGACGTAGACGGCGCGGGCCAGCTCGACGAACTTCGCGCCGAAGTCGCGCGCCCGCTCGCAGTCGCGGATGTCGTCCTCGATCACCCACAGCTTCCCGTTCACCGCCTTGATCTGGTCGTGCAGCCGGCCGATGTCGTCGCGCTTCGGGATATGGCGGGCCACGACGCCGGCAAGCTCGTCGAGTTCGCGGCGCACGTTGGCGAGCTTGGCCGCGTCCGTCATGCGTTCGGCCTTGATTTCGAGAATGGTCAGACGGTCGAGCACTTCGCCGGGCGAAATGCGGATGGTGATGGTGTTCGGATCAGCCATGAACCCCGATACGCGCGCCGAGCGCCTCCGTCATGTCCGCGAAGACCGCGGTCCAGTCGCCCTGATGCGGCTGGCGAAAGACATGCACGGTGGGATACCAGACCGATTGCGTGCCCTCAAGCCCCCAGCGCCAGTCGGGCACCTTCGCGAGCGCGAGGAAGGCGGGCACGCCGACGGCGCCGGCCAGGTGCGCGAGCGCCGTGTCCGAGGTCACGACGAGGTCGAGCGCGGGCAGCACGGCCGCGGTATCGAGGAAGGCCGCCTCCCCGTCCAGCTCGGGCGCAAGGTCGATGAACGGAAGGTCGGCGGGCCAGGCGGCGATCTGTTCGCGCCCCGCGCCCTGCTGCAGGCCGATCAGGGAAACGCCCGGCAGCCGGGCGAGGCCTTCGAACAGGGCGAGCGGGAACGAGCGTTCGCCGTCGGCGGCGTAATCGGGATTGCCTTGCCAGCCGATGCCGACGCGGCAGCCGGGAACGCCCTTGAGGCGGTCGCGCCATATCGCCATGCGCGCCGCTTCCGGCGCGAGGTAGCCGCCGCGGCCGAGGCGCTGTCCCGTCGCGGCCTTGACCAGGCGCGGCAGGCTCATCAGCGGCGCCCAGGAGTCGAAGCGGGGGGCCGGATCCTCCAGGGCGGTGGTCCCGGCGACGCCGGCGATGCCCCTGGCGAGCGCAAGCAGGCGCTTCGGCCCGCGGTAGATCACCCTTGCGCCCATCCGTTCCGCGTCGGCGGCGAAGCGCAGGAACTGGATGGCGTCGCCCATACCCTGTTCATGCTGGATCAGAAGCGTGCGGCCGGGGATCGGCCGGCCGTCCCATTCGGGGCCGCCCTCGGGGGCGGCGATCATGCCCGGCAGGTGCCGGCGCGCTTCGACAGATTCGAGTCCGATGCGCCAGTCGCCCGCCATGCACTGGGCCAGCGCCATGTTCCAGCGCGCTTCCGCGTCGCCCGGGTTGAGGGCGAGCGCGCGGTCGAGCTCGGCGCGCGCTTCCTTGAGCCGTCCCATGCGCCTGAGCGTGGCGCCTAGGCTGACGCGCGCCCCGCGATGGCCGGGATCGACGGCAAGGGCGCGGCGGTAATGGTCGGCCGCCTCCGCGCGCCTGCCGGCCGCTTCCAGCGCGTTGCCCGCGTTGAAGGGAAAGGCGGCGACGGCGGGCCGCAGGCAGGCGGCGCGCGCGAAGCAATCGAGCGCGGCATCGAGATCGCCTCGTTCCTTGTGGACGAGGCCGAGGTTCGACCAGCCCTCGGCGAAATCCGGGGCAAGTTCGACGGCGCGGGCGAGCTCGGTTGCCGCCTCGTCGAGACGTCCGGCGCGCTTGAGCGCGTTGCCGAGGTTCGAGCGCGTCAGCGCGCGCGCCGGGTCGGCCTCGAGCGCGCCGCGGTAGCGCGCCGCCGCATCGTCGAAACGCCCCATCGATTGCAGCACATGGCCGGCCGAATGAAGATAGTCGGCGTTGGCCGGATCGCGCGCCAGCGCCCTGGCGATCAGTTGCAGCGCGCGCTCGGGGCGGCCCCTGTCGAAGGCGGCGAGGCCCAGCAGGTGCATGGCCCCGGGATCGCCCGGATGGGAGGCAAGCGCCTTCTTGTACTGCGCCTCGGCGCGCGCGATGTCGCCGGCGCGGTGGTAGGCGATGCCGGTCTCCAGCGGGTCGCGCGTCTGGCGGGCGGGTGTGTTCACGATCGGTCTTCCGGATCAGGTTCGATCCGAGACTAACCCGCGCCTGGTTTATGAACTCTTTACCCTGAAGGCCGGAGCGGGGGCAGGCGCCGCGCCGCTAGACGGCTTCGAGCACCGATTCCGGCGGCCGGCCGAGGCGGGCCTTCCTGCCGTTGACGATGATCGGCCGTTCGATCAGCACCGGTTCCCTGGCCATGGCGTCGAGCGCGTCCGTGGCGCTCGCCGTCTTGGGGTCGATCCCGGCCTTGGCGAGCGCCGCCTTTTCGCGCTTGCGCAGGAGTTCGCGCGGATGGACGCCGATCAGATCGGCGATCTTCTTCAGCTCCGCCTTGCTCGGTGGGGTCTTGAGGTATTCGACGACGTCGGGTTCGATCCCCTTCTTGCGCAGGAGATCGAGCGCCTTCTTCGACGTGACGCAGCGCGGATTATGATAGAAAACGACGGCCATGATGCGGTCCTCCCGGGTCTGGCGCTTTTGCGCCGATTATAGCCGCGGGCCAAGCGGCGGGCAAAAAAGTGACTCGGCGGGCGGGAGCGTTTAATCTCGGGCGATCCATGACCAGAGCGTTTTGCACTTTCGCCACTGCCGTTCGCGCCCGCGCAGGCTTGCGCGGGGCGGCGCTGTCGTTGGCGCTGGCGCTGTCGCTGGCCTTGCTCGCGCCGGCGTTCGCCCAGGGCACCGCGCCGGCCGCCTCCGCGGCGGCGGCCGCCCCGCAGGGATCGGCGGCCGAGCTTGAGGCGCTGTCGCGCAGCCTGCGCGACGATGCGGCGCGGGGTGAATTCCTCAAGACCCTCGATGCCCTGATCGCCGCGCGTCGCGCGGCGGAGGCGAAGCCGGCCGCCCCGGCGCAGCCGGGCTTGAGCGACCGGCTGGCGCGGGCCGTCGCCGAACGGGTCGGCGCGCTGGCCGCCCGCGTGACGGCGGTGCTTTCGGTGCTGCGCGACGCGCCGCGTCTTGTCCCCTGGGCGGAAAGCCAGGTCATGACCGAGGCGAAGCGCGACCGGCTGATCGGTCTCATCTGGCGCTTTCTTGTCATTATCGGCGCCGGCATGGCGATCCAGTTCGCCTTCCGCAAGCTGACCGACGGCGCGCGCCGCCGTCTCGAAAAGGTGCCCGAGGCCGAAAGCCTGGCGCCGCGCGTGCTGCGCTTCGCCGGGCGGGCGGCGATGCTCTACCTCAATGCTTTCGCCTATGCGGCGGGCGCCTATGGGGCCTACATGGTCCTGCCGATGCCGGGCGCCGCGGGCGCGGCGCTGCTGGTCGGCGCATCGTCGTTTTTCGCGGCGAAGCTCATCCTCGCCACCGCGCGCGTGTTCCTGTCGCCGGGCGTTTCGGGCCTGCGGCCGGGCGACTACAGCGACGAGACCGCGCAATATCTCTACATCTGGGTGCGCCGGATGGTGCGCATCTTCGTCTATGCGTTTTTCCTGGTCGAGGCGATGCGCCTCGTCGGCCTGCCGATGCTTGCCCACGACTCGCTTCTCTACCTGACGGGGCTCGCCTTCGTCGGCTTTCTCGTCGTCTTCATCCTGCAGAACCGCGCCGCCGTGGCCGAATCGATTCGCGGCACGGGCCGCGGTCCGGCGGGCGCCGGCGTCGCCGGCGGCGCGCGGGCGCGGCTCGCCGGCGTCTGGCACATCGCCGCCTTCGCCTATGTCGCCGCGGTGTATCTGGTGTGGCTGTTCAAGGTGAAGGGCGGCTTCGAATTCCTGATGATCGCCACCGGGTTCACGCTCCTGATCCTGATCGCCGCCCGTCTGGCGATGCTGGGCGTCAACCGCGGGCTCGACCGCGTCATGCGGATCGGTTCGGACATGAACGGCCGGCTGCCGGGGCTGGAGGCCCGCGCCAACCGCTACATGACCGTGCTGCGCGCGCTGGCGCGCTGGGCCGTGGGGCTCGTCGCCGCGGTGCTGATACTCAACGCCTGGGGCGTCGATACGCTCGGCTGGATTGCCTCGCCCGACGGCGCGTCGCTGATCGAAAAGGCCGTCACCATCGTCATCATCGTGCTGCTGGCGGTGGCGGCGTGGGAAGCGATCAACATCGCCATCGCGCGCTACATCGAAAAGCTCGAAGCGCGCGGCGTCGGCGCGGCGCGGGTCAGGACCCTGCTGCCCCTGTTCCGCACGACCGTGCTGGTCGTCCTCGTCTCGCTCGTCGCGCTGATCGCGCTCTCGACGCTGGGCATCAACATTGCGCCGCTGCTGGCCGGCGCCGGTGTGCTCGGGCTCGCCATCGGCTTCGGCTCGCAGAAGCTGGTGCAGGATGTCATAACCGGTCTGTTCATGCTGGTGGAAGACACGCTGGAAGTGGGCGACGTGGTCGATTTCGACGGCAGCCACTCGGGCACGGTCGAGGCGCTCTCCATCCGTACGGTGAAGCTGCGCGATCCGGCGGGCAACCTGCATATCCTGCCTTTCTCCGAGGTCAAGACGGTGATCAACAAGACCAGGGACTGGGCCTATTTCGTCGCCGAAGTTGGCATCGCCTACCGCGAAAACGTCGACCATGTGATCGATGTGCTGCGCGGGATCGGCGCCGATCTGCAGAAGGATCCCGATTTCGCGCCGCTGATCGCCGAGCCGCTCGAAGTCATGGGTCTCGACAGGTTTGCCGAATCGGCGGTCATCATCAAGGCGCGTCTCAAGGTCATTCCGCCCGCCAGGCAATGGGCGGTGGGGCGGGAATTCAACCGCCGCATGAAGGCGCGCTTCGACGCCGAAGGCATCGAAATGCCCTTTCCGCACCAGACCATTTACTTCGGCGAGGACCGCGAGCATCGCGCGCCGCCGGCGCACGTCGCCATCGAGACGCCGCCGTCCAGGACCTGAACCCGGTACGCACCGGGCCCGGGGCGGCGCCTTATTCGTCTTCGCCGTCGACCACGGCCCGCGCAATGGCGTAGGAAAAACCGGCGCGCGCCAGCGCCGCGAGGTCGCGCTCGCGCATGTCCCCGCGCCGCGCCGGATCGCGCCACGGCCCGAGACGCCGCCGGCGGGCGAGGCGGCGGGCCGCCTCGACTTCGAGCGCGCGGGCGTTGCCGGCCCCTTCCTGCTCCGCGAGGGCGGCGAGCGCCCGCTCGATTTCCGCCGGGCCGACCCCCTTCTGCGCGAGGCGCAGGCGGATGGCGCGCAGCGCCACGCCGTGGGCGAACAGGCTGCGGGCGCGCGCCTCGGCGAAGGCGGCATCGTCGATCAGTCCGGCCTCGCGGTAGCGCGCGACGATTGCCGAGACCAGCGCGGCGCCTTCCCCGTCATCGGCGACACCGGCGCGGGCCGCGCGATGGACGCGGCGCATCAGCACCTGTTCGAGGCCGCGGGCCGTGGCGGCGAAGCGCCCGAGATAAGCGAGCGCCGCATTTTCGAGCGAGCGGCGGGTCGGCTTGCGCGGCGAACGGCGGGCGGCGCGCCGGCCGGGCCGCGCTTCATCGTCCTTTGGCGCTTCGCCGTCGCCCGCGGTTTGAGATTTTTTATCCATTCGTGCAGCTTGGCAGGCTTGCCTGCCCCTGTCACCCGGGCCTGGCGCGTCGTGCGCCCGAAGGGGCGAAGGACGGCGCACCAATTCATGGCGGGGCGCCCGTCTTTGCGATTCGAAGATTCCCTCCGGTCGCAGGTTGATCTAGAACATCACCATGTCCGCTTCGCCCGAACCCGTCGCACCTCCGCCGCTTGCCCCCCGCACCATCGGGCCGGTCAACTGGATCGGCCTCCTCGCGCTGGTGCGCAAGGAAGTGCGCCGCTTCCTCGCGGTCTGGGTGCAGACGGTGGGCGCGCCGATGGTGACGACGCTTCTGTTCCTTGTCGTGTTCACGCTGGCGCTCGGCCGCGCGCTCGCGACCGTCAACGGCGTGCCCTTCACCCAATTCCTGGCGCCGGGCCTGATCATGATGTCGATGATTCAAAACGCCTTCGCCAATTCGTCGTCTTCCATCGTGTCGTCCAAGATGCAGGGCAATATCGTCGACATCGTCATGGCGCCGCTGTCGCCGTTCGAGCTTACCGTCGGTTACGCCCTGGGGGGCATGGTGCGCGGCCTGATGGTCGGCGTCGTGGTCGCGCTTGCCATGTGGCTGTTCACGCCGCTTCGCATCGTCCACCCCGTCCATGCGCTGTTCTTCGCGGCGATGGCCTCGCTGATGATGAGCCTGCTCGGCGTCATCGGCGGCATCTGGGCCGACAAGCACGAGCAGAATGCGGCGGTGACCAACTTCATCATCACGCCGCTTGCCTTCCTGTCGGGCACTTTCTATTCGATCGACCGGCTGCCGGGACTGTGGAACACGCTCGCCCGTCTCGATCCGTTCTTCTACATGATCGACGGATTCCGCTACGCCTTCATCGGCCATTCCGAGGCGCCGCTCGCCGTCGGCTACGCCATCATGGTGGCGGGCAACCTGGGTCTTGGCGTCATCGCCTGGGCGCTGTTTCGCTCGGGATACCGCCTCAGAGCCTGATCCGGCCGCTCGATTTCGGCAAAAAGGCAAGGATTCCACGGGGTTTTGCCCCGCCCCGGGGCGAAGCGTCGCCGTTGACAGGCCCCCCCGGGACATGGATACTCACCGCTTTTTCCACACACCCCCAAGGGATTCCGCCCATCCGCGGGCCTTCGGGCGATTCCGTAGCGCCAGCCGGAAGGGATCCGAGGGGGCAGGAGGGTAGCGTGATCAGCGCGGTAATGCCGACCTATGCGCGGGCCGACCTCGCCTTCGAGCGGGGCGAGGGTGCCTACATCTATACCGCCGACGGGCAGCGCTATCTCGACTTCTGCGCCGGCATCGCGGTCGATTGCCTGGGCCATGCCCATCCGCACCTGGTCGCCGCGCTGACCGCGCAGGCGGGCAAGCTCTGGCACACCTCCAACATCTTCCGCATCCCTGGCCAGGAACGGCTGGCCGAGCGGCTGGTCGCCAACACTTTCGCCGACACGGTATTCTTCTGCAATTCCGGGGCCGAGGCGGTCGAATGCGGCATCAAGACCGTGCGGTCCTATTTCGACGCGGCGGGCGCGCCCGACCGCTATCGCATCATCTGCGCCGAAAACGGCTTCCACGGACGCACGCTCGCCACCATCGCGGCGGGCGGCCAGGAAAAACTGCTCAAGGGTTTCGATCCGGTGGTCGAGGGCTTCGATCACGTGGGCTTCGGCAACCTGAACGAGACGCGCGCCAGGATCAACGACAGGACGGCCGCCATCCTGATTGAACCCGTGCAGGGCGAGGGCGGCATCCTGCCGGCGCAGGAAGACTACCTGAACGGCCTGCGCGAAATCGCCGACGAGTACGGCCTCCTGCTGTTCTTCGACGAGGTGCAGTGCGGCATGGGCCGCACCGGCAAGCTGTTCGCCCATGAATGGTCCGGTGTGGCGCCCGATATCATGGCGGTGGCCAAGGGCATCGGCGGCGGTTTCCCGGTCGGCGCCTGCCTCGCCACCGAAAAGGCCGCCAGGGGCATGGTGGTCGGCGCGCACGGCTCGACCTATGGCGGCAATCCGCTCGCCATGGCGGTGGGCAACGCCGTGCTCGACGTCATGCTCGAACCCGGATTCATGGAACGGGTGCAGAAGATGGGTACTGCGCTGGTGAAGGCGCTCGAGGCCGTGGTGGCGAAACACCCGAAGACGCTCAAGGGCGTGCGCGGGCGCGGCCTGATGGTCGGCCTGATGTGTCACGACGATCCCAAGGGCCTGGTGCAGAAGCTGCGGGAAAACAGGCTCCTCAGCGTCGGCGCCGGCAACAATGTCATCCGCCTGCTGCCGCCGCTCATCATCGGCGAAGATCATATCGCGGAGGCCTGCGAGATCATCGACAGGACCTGCGCCGCGACGGAAGGTGCCGCATGAGTACCGCAAGGGCTTCCAAGCGGGGTTCCGAACCCGTGCCCGGCCGCGACGCCAGGGGATTGCGCCATTTCCTCGACATCGACCAGCTGCCGGCGAAGACGCTGCGCGACATCCTCGATCTTTCCGTCGCCTACAAGCGCGGCGAGACGGCGCCGCGCGGCAAGCGCCCGGCCGAGGGCAGGACGCTCGCCATGGTGTTCGAGAAGCCTTCGACCCGCACCCGCGTCTCCGTCGAGGTGGGCATGAAGCAGATGGGCGGCTTCGTCACCATTCTCAACCAGATCGATTCCCAGCTCGGCCGCGGCGAAACCATCGCCGACACGGCTCGCGTGCTGTCGCGCTACGCCGACGCCATCATGTTCCGCACGTTGCGGGAATCGAGCCTTCTGGAAATGGCGACTCATGCCACGGTGCCCGTCGTCAACGGGCTGACCGACAAGAGCCATCCGTGCCAGATCATGGCCGACATCATGACCTTCGAGGAAACGAAGGGCCCCATCAAGGGCCGCACGGTGGCCTGGGTCGGCGACGGCAACAACGTCTGCACGTCGTGGATTCACGCGGCCATTCATTTCGGCTTCCAGTTGCGCATCGCCACGCCGCGTGCGCTGGCCCCGGAAGCGCGTCTGGTGGTGCGAGCCGAGGCGGCCGGCGCCGATCTTGTCCTGCTGACCGACGCCTATGAAGCGGTGAAGGGGGCGGACTGCGTCGTTACCGATACCTGGCTCAGCATGGGCCACGGGGTGAACACCGAATCGGCGCTCAAGGCGCATATCGCCCAGCTGGAGCCTTACCGCGTCGACGACGACCTGATGGCCGCCGCGGCGAAGGGCGCCATCTTCATGCACTGCCTGCCCGCCTCGCGCGAGCGCGAGGTATCGGCCGCGGTGATCGACGGGCCGCAGTCGGTGGTCTGGGACGAGGCCGAAAATCGCCTGCACGTCCAGAAGGGGATCCTGCACTGGTGCCTGTCCGGCGCCGGGGCCTGAGGCGCCGATGGCCGGGGTGCAGGGCCGCCGCCAGGACGTCGTCCTGCCGTTCCAGGTCGAAGGCGCAAGCCTGCGCGGACGGTTCGCGCGGCTCGGGCCGCTGATCGACACCATCCTTCGCCGTCACGATTACCCGTTGCCGGTCTCGCTGCTGCTCGGCGAGCTGGTGGCTCTCACCGCTATCCTCGGTAGCGCGCTCAAATACGATGGCGTCTTCACGTTGCAGGTGAGCGGCAGGGGCCCGGTGTCCATCCTGGTCGCCGACATGACCAGCGCCGGGGCGCTGCGCGGCTACGCGCAATTCGACGCGGACGCGATCGCCGCGCTCGATCAGGGGCCGGTTCTGTCGCCGGTGCCGGCGCTGATCGGCGCGGGCCATCTTGCCTTCACCGTCGACCAGGGCGCCGATACCGAGCGCTACCAGGGCATCGTCGCGCTCGAGGGCAATACCCTGACCGATGGTATCCACCATTATTTTCGCCAGTCCGAACAGATCGACGCGGCGATCAAGGTCGCCATCGCCGGCGGCGGGGCGGAAGACTGGCGCGCCGGCGCCATCATGATCCAGCGCCTGCCGGGGCAGGGCCCGGCGCGCGAGCTTGCCCGCGCGGAAGCGGAGGAAAGCTGGCGCGAAGCCGTCGCCCTGATGGGCAGCGCCCGGGCCGAAGAACTCACCGATCCGCTGCTGGCGCCCGATCGCCTGCTTTATCGCCTGTTTCACGAACCGGGCGTGCGCGCCTTCGATGCCCAGGCCGTCGACGCCGGATGCCGCTGTTCGCGCGAGCGCGTGGCGCGCACCCTCGCGGCTTTCCCGCGTACGGAAGTCCTGCAACTGATGGAAGATGGCGCGGTGCAGGTGAAATGCGAGTTCTGCGGCGAATCCTATGCTTTCGACAGCGGGGCGATCGAGTCCCTGTTCGCCTCCTGATCGCCAGGCGCGCGATCGCACCTTGAATTCGCCGTATTTGCCCGTCAGGATGAACGCGATCGGAGGATCCACGCCATGACCGGAAAATTCTCCCGTGCCCTTGCCGCCGCGACGCTCGCCCTGTCGCTTGCGTTTGCAGGCTGTGCGACGCCGCCGGCGCAGCAGCCCTTCGCGGAACTGAGCTTTCGCCATCTCGCTCCCATCAATCTCGCCATTTCCTCGTTCGACGTGGAAAGCCGTTACATTCCGCCGCTGAAGGCGCCCAACGTCGAGCACCGCGCCCCGGTGCCGCCCTACAATGCGGTGCGCCAGTGGGGGCTCGATCGCATCAAGGCGCTGGGCGGCGAGGAACGCGCGCGGTTGGTCATTCTCGATGCGAGCATCGTCGAGGTGCCTCTCGCCGTCACCGGCGGCGTGAAGGGCATGTTCACCCGCGACCAGGCGGCGCGTTACGACGGCAAGCTCGCCGTGATGCTGGAAATCCTCGACCCGTCGGGCCACCAGCGCGCCTTCGTCACGGCGCGGGCGGATCGTTCGCAGACCGTGGGCGAAGGCGCCACCATCGCCGAACGCGAAAAGGCGTGGTTCGCCATGACCGAGGACATGATGCGCCAGCTCAACGGCGAGCTGGAGCAGAACATCTCCCGCTATTTCGGCAATTACCTCAAGCGGGACTGAAGGCGATCCCGGTCAGTTCCGCCAGAAGGCCGGCGTGAACAGGATCAGCACGGTGAACAGCTCCAGCCGGCCGAGCAGCATGCCGAAGGCGAGCAGCCATTTCGCCGTGTCGGGCAGCGGAGCGTAGGTTCCCGCCGGGCCGATGATGTTGCCGAGCCCGGGACCGACGTTGGCGATGGCGCTGGCCGCGCCCGAAACCGCCGTCACGAAGTCGAGTCCCAGGATCCCGAGCCCGACGGCGAGCGCGCCGAAGGAAATGACGTAAAGGAAAAAGAAACTCAGCACCGATTCGGACACCGATTCGGGAATCGGCTTGCGGTTGAAGTGCGGCACGAACACGCCGTGCGGCTGCAGCAGCTTGCCGGCCTGCGCTACAGTCGAGGCGTAGAGTACCTGCAGGCGGAAGATCTTCAGGCCGCAGGTGGTCGACCCGGCGCAGCCGCCGATGAACATGGCGAAGAAGAACATGGTCACTGCGAATTCGCCCCACAGGCTGAAATCGCTGGTAGCAAAGCCCGTCCCGGTGATCACGGATACCAGGTTGAAGGTGGCCAGCCGGATCGCCGACCCGACGTCGGCACGCCCGGTCGCCACCTTCCAGACGACCAGCAGCACGATGCACGCCACGACGATGACGAGAAAGGTGCGCACCTGGGCATCGCGCATCAGCGGCATGGGATTGCCGCGCACCGCCTGGATGTAGAGGACGAAGGGCATGGACCCGGCCAGCATGAAGACGACGGCGACCCATTCGACGGCCGCGCTGTCGAAGTAGCCGATCGAGGCGTCGGCGGTCGAGAATCCGCCGGTCGCCACCGTGGTCATGGCGTGGGCCACTGCGTCGAAGCCGCGCATGCCGGCGGCCCAGTAGCCGAGCGCGCAGGCGAGCGTCAGCCCGGCGTAGATCAGGCCGATGACCGTCACCACCTGGGCGACCCGCGGCAGGGCCTTTTCGCCCTTTTCCGACGATTCCATGCGGAAGAGCTGCATGCCGCCCACCCGCAGCAACGGCAGGATGGACACCGCCATGACGATGATGCCGATGCCGCCCAGCCATTGCAGGATGGCGCGCCAGATCAGGATTCCGGGGGGCGCCTTTTCAAGGCCCGTTATGACGGTGGCCCCGGTGGTCGTGATGCCGCTCATCGCCTCGAACACGGCGTCGGTATAGCTCAGGTTGAGATCGGCGAGCGCGAAGGGCAGCGCGGAAAACAGGGCGGTCACGACCCACGACACCGCCGTCAGCAGGAAGGCCTGGCGAATGCCGATGCGCATCTCTTCGGTGCGCATGGTCAGGATCAGGCCAACGCCGATGAACAGGCAGGCGGCAGCCGAACCGGCGAAGACGCGCCAGTCGGACTGACCGGCCACAAGATCGGCCAGGGCCGGGACACCCATCGCGGCGGCGAGGGTGACGAGCAGGATGCCGATCACGAAAAAGATGGGTCGGACGTCGAGCATGGGCTCCGGAAGGGATCGGGTCGGGCGCGATTGAAGTGTCGGAAACGACTATAGGGTGTCCGGCCCGCGTCGGCCAAGCGCCGGCTATTCGCGCCAGAAGGCGCGGGTCAGCCGGACGACGGCGGTAACGAATTCGAGACGGCCGAGCAGCATGCCGGCCGACAGCAGCCACTTGGCGCCGTCGGGCAGCGTGGCGAAATTGCCCGCCGGGCCGATGATCGTGCCCAGCCCGGGGCCCACGTTGCCTATGGCCGTCGCCGCGCCAGACAGCGCGGTGATCGCATCCAGGCCGAACAGGCTGAGAGCAAGCGCCAGCAGGGCGAAGGTAAAGGCATAGAAGAAGAAGAAGCCGAGGACCGAGATCGCGGTGGCGACGTCGATCTCCTTGTCCTGGAAGCGGGCAATGGTTACGCGGTGAGGTGCCAGAAGGCGCATCAGTTGCTGGTGCGCCACGGCATAGAGCACCTGGAAGCGAAAGATCTTGATGGCGCCCGAAGTGGAGCCGGTGCAGCCGCCGACGAAGGTCAGAAAATAGAACAGAACGATCGGAAAGGTGCCCCACAGCAGGTAATCGGTGGAGGCGAAGCCGGTCGTCGTCACGATGGACGCGACGTTGAACAGGCCATGACGCAGGGCTTCAGCGGCGGGAATTTCCTTGATCAGGACCATCCATGATGCAACGGCGAGCGTCGCCAGGGCGATCAGCGCCAGGAAGCCGCGCGTCTGTTCGTCGCCGAGATAGACGCCAGGTCCGCGCCGCAATGCGCGCACATGCAGCGGGAAGGTGATGCCGCCCAGCAACATGAACACGACGATGATCATTTCCATCGTCGCGCTGTTGAAGAAGCCGATGGAGGCGTCCTTGGTCGAAAAGCCGCCCGTTGAAACCGTCGACATCGCATGGTTGACGGCGTCGAACAGCGACATCCCAGCCATCCACAGGGCGATCGCGCAGGCGACGGTCAGGCCGGCATAGACGCCGACGACCGCGGTGGCGACCTGTTGCAGGCGGGGGAACAGTTTTTCCGAGCGGTCGGAGGAGTCGGCGCGGAACAGCTGCATGCCGCCAACCTGCAGCAGCGGCAACAATGCTATCGCCATCACGACGATGCCGATGCCGCCGATCCAGTGCAGGATCGAACGCCAGATCAGGATGCCCCGATGCATGGTATCGAGGCCGGTCAGAACCGTAGCCCCGGTCGTGGTGATGCCGGAGACCGCCTCGAAGACAGAATCGGCGAGCGTCAGGCCGAGATTGGAGTAGAGAAAGGGAATGGCCGCGAACAACGACACGAGCGTCCAGCTCGACACGGTGAGCAGGAAAGCCTCGCGCAGGCCGAGTTGCATCCGATCGGCGCCGCGCATCGAAAGCACGAGACTGCCGCCGACGAACGTGGTCGCCGCGGCGGAATAGACGAAGACGATCCAGTCCTCGTCGTCATAGGCGACATCGACGGCCGCCGGGACCAGCATGGCAATGCCCAGCGCGCAAAGAAGCACGCCGACGACGAACAGGACAGGACGGAAATCGGTCACGCTTCCCCCGCGATCAGATGCGATCGGCGGGGATTATGCGCCTTGGCCCGGGCTTGTCAAAAGCAACGGACTAGGGCCGCGGCGCGCGCCGCTCTCGCCCCTGTCGCGGCGCGGCTCAGGAATTGGCGATCTGGATCGTGCCGGGGGCGCCGATCATGGCCAGGAATTCGCGCCGGGTCTTGTGGTCGGTACGGAACCCGCCGAGCATGCGGCTCGTCACCATCGTGGTGCCGGGCTTGTGGACGCCGCGGGTGGTCATGCACTGGTGCGCCGCCTCGATGACGACGGCGACACCCTTGGGCTGCAGCACGTCCTCGATGGCGGCGGCGATCTGCGCCGTCATCTTCTCCTGGATCTGCATCCGCTTGGCATAAGCGTCCACCAGGCGCGCCAGCTTGGAAATGCCGACCACGCGGCAGTCGGGCAGGTAGGCGACATGGGCCTTGCCGATGATCGGCAGCAGATGGTGTTCGCAATGGGATTCGAAACGAATGTCCTTGAGCATGACCATCTCGTCGTAGCCTTCGATCTCCTCGAAGGTGCGGGCGAGAATCTCGGTCGGATTCTCGTTGTAGCCGCGGAAGAACTCCTCCCAGGCGCGCACGACGCGATCGGGCGTGCCGAGCAGGCCTTCGCGCGTCGGATCGTCGCCGGCCCAGCGGATCAGGGTGCGAACGGCTTCCTCGGCCACCTCGCGGTCCGGGCGCGGCGCGGCGGCGGGTTTTTCGGCAAGGAGGGTGCTGCGGTCGGTCTTCACGGGGATACCTCTCGACATTTTCCGGGGTTACGCCGCTCACGCGCGGGCGGATCACCCGTCCCGGTTTTACGCGCCCTTCGGCGCCTCAGTGGATGACCGGCCGTTCGCCCGGCGAATCGAGGGAGAAGGCGGGGATCGCCACCTCCAGCCCATGGCCGTCCACGGTCTCCATGTAATACTGCCCCACCATGATGCCCGAAGGCGTCCCCAGCGGGGTACCCGAGGTGTATTCGAAGCTGTCGCCGGGCGCCAGCACCGGCTGCTCGCCGACCACGCCTTCGCCGCGCACTTCCTGGGTGCGGCCCTGGGCATCCGTGATGCGCCAGTAGCGGCTCTTGAGCTTGACCGTCTGTTCGCCCTGGTTCTCGATGCGGACCTTGTAAGCCCAGACGTAGCGGTGGTCGCGGGGTTCGGACTCATCATCGAGATAATACGGTTCCACCGTGATGACGATGGAATGGGTGGTGGCGGAGTACATGCGCTCAAATCCTATGGGACGGTTTCCTGCGTGAAACCGCTGTGAAACAAGAGTGGACCAAGGCCGCGCCCGTGTAAAGTTACCGGCCGCTGCCGCCGCCCGCTGCGGCCAGGGCCCGTTCGATGTCCTCCGTCAGGTCCTCGGGGTCTTCGAGACCGACCGAAAGGCGCACATAACCCTGTGAAATACCAAGACGATTCCGTTCTTCCTCGGACAGCCGCTGGTGCGTCGTGGTGGCCGGATGGGTGACGAGCGTCTTGGCGTCGCCCAGGTTGTTGGAGATGTCGGCCAGCTCAAGCGCGTTGAGAAAGCGGAAGGCGCCGGTCTTGCCGCCCGGAACCTCGAAGCCGATGACGGTGCCGAAGCCCGACATCTGGCGCTTGCCCAGCGCGTGCGGGGGATGGCTGGCCAGGCCCGGATAGACCACGCGGGCGAGATCCTTGCGCCCGGCCAGCCAGGCGGCGATGCGCCCGGCGCTCTCGCTCATCGCATGCACGCGCAACTCCAGCGTCTCAAGGCCCTTGAGCAGGATCCAGGCATTGAACGGGCTGAGCGACGGGCCGGTGTGGCGCAGGAACATGCGCAAGGATTCTTCCATGTATTGCGCATCGCCGAGGATGGCCCCGCCCAGCACGCGGCCCTGGCCGTCGATGTGCTTGGTCGCCGACTAGACGACGACATCTGCGCCGAGCGTCAGCGGCTTTTGCAGCGCAGGCGAAGCGAAGACGTTGTCGACGACGAGCCGCCCGCCCGCCTTATGCACGAGATCGGCGACGGCCGGCAGGTCGATCACTTCGAGCCCGGGATTGGACGGCGTTTCCAGAAAGGCGGCGCGCACACCCTTGGCCAGCGCCTTCTCCCACTGGCCGAGATCGGTGCCGTCGACCAGCGTCACCTCGACGCCGTAGCGCGGCAGAATGTCGCTCACGACATAAAGACAGGACCCGAACAGGGCGCGTGAAGCGACGACGCGATCGCCCGCGCGCACCATGCAGGCGAGCGATGCGAAGACCGCGGCCATGCCCGACGCGGTGGCGCGGCAGAACTCCGTGCCTTCGACCAGCGCCAGGCGCTTTTCGAACATGTTGACGGTCGGATTGGAAAATCGCGAATAGATGAACTTCGCGTTTTCGCCCTTGAACGCGGCCTCCGCTTCCTCGGCATTGGCATAGACGTAGCCCGAGGTGGCGAAAATGCCTTCGCAGGTCTCCTGGAATTGCGAACGCGCGAGACCGCCGCGGACCATGTTGGTCCGGGGGCGATAGGTGCGGCTGGTCGGTTTACTGTCGGTCATCGTCGTCTCCTGCCAACTGCCGTGCGCCGGCTGCGCGACTACGCGACGGAGGGCGCAGGCAATAAAAAACCCCGGCCTTTCGGGGCCAGGGCGGACGGATCGCGCACCCGGCCTTTTAGCGTTTCGTTTAACGTGGCCGCAAGCCGGCCGGCACAAATGACCACGTGCCGGCGTTCATAGACCCGTCCGTCGGCATGGTCAAGGGCGAAGGCGGGTGGACCATCGGCCGCCGGCCGGTCAATGCCGTTCAGCCGTGGTGATGCTTGCCGTTGGTGCGCGGCGGCTGGCCGGTCGCCGTATCGACGATCAGATCGGCGAGCGTGCAGGACGACAGGGAATTGAGGAAGGCGCTGCGCGCCAGTCCCAGCGCTTCCTGGAAGCGCCGGTCGCCCGGATGGATGCCGGGGCTCGGCGTGGACTCGAGCGGGCGCAGGTTGGGCTCGACCAGGGCCAGCACTTCGCCAAGCATGATGTTGCGTGCCGGACGTGCCAGGGCGATGCCGCCGCCCTTGCCGCGATAGCCGATGATGAAGCGGTGGCGCGCCAGGTTCTGCGAGACCTTCATCAGATGGTTGCGCGAGATGCCGTAGGCGCCGGCGATTTCGGTAATCGGCACTTTCTTTCCGGGGTGGCAGCCCAGATAAAGCAGGACCCGGATCGAGTAATCGGCGTATTTCGTCAGTATCATTGGGCTACCCGAGCGATCCTTTTTTATTGCCTTTCAGGTTTTGGTGTCCGTGCCGGATTCGGCCGGGGGAGGTCGGCAGGGGAAGGCGCCGCTAGCGAACAGGAATTACCTTATGCACCAAAAGGCATAGACTTGAAAAATCGTGTAACAATATTTTCCCGATCCTTCAACTGAAAGATTATCCGGAAATACATATTTAGTATTGTTAACCATGTTTTGCCGATTTTACATTGAATTTCCAAACCCCCGTTTGTCTTCGGTTGCCGTCGCGCTCAGTCTCCTGTTGCTGGCGAACCGGGGTTGCCGCTAGAAATGGGCCCCGAAATGCCGAGCGCGGGTGTAGTTCAATGGTAGAACATCAGCTTCCCAAGCTGAGTACGTGGGTTCGATTCCCATCACCCGCTCCATTTTCGTCTCGCTCCTGCGGCCGGAACCCCTGCGCTCCTGAAAGCCGCGGGCGTTGAGCGGCCCCGATCGGAAGGACGATCAAACCGCCGCAGGCCCGGAATCCTCGCTGATCGGGACGGCGGCGATGCGTCATCGCGATTTCCGCCTGTATTTCTTCGGCAAGTTCTTCGCCTCGGTCGCCCAGCACATGGTCACGGTCGCGGTCGGCTACCAGGTCTATGACCGTACCGGCGAGGCGCTCAATCTCGCCTACATCGGCCTTGCCATGTTCGCGCCGGCCTTCGGTTTTGCGCTGTTCACCGGCTTCGTGGCCGATCTGTTCGACCGCAGGCTGGTGCTGTCCTACTGCTACGGCGTCATGACGGTGGCTGCATCGCTGTTGTTCGCCTACACGCTGGTCGACAATGCGCCGGTCTGGCCGGTGTTCGCCATCATCGTCGTGATGGGCACGGGGCGCGCCTTCTTCCAGCCGGCGTCCAATTCCTTCGTGCCGAACCTGGTGCCGCCCGAGGTCTTTCCCAACGCGGTCGCCTGGAACACCGGGGCCAACAAGATTTCCCAGGTGCTGGGCCCGGCGCTCGGCGGCGTGCTTTATCTGCTGGGGCCCGAAGTCGTCTATGCCACCGCCGCCGTCTCTCTGGTCTTCGGCATCCTGTCCACGGTCATCATCCGCACCCGCACCCATCGCACGGGCAAGGAGCCGATCAGCCTCAAGACGCTGTTCGCCGGTCTCGTCTACGTCTATCGCAAGAAGATCATCTTCGGCGCGATCACGCTCGACCTGTTCGTCGTGATCCTTGGCGGCGTCACCGCGCTTTTGCCGATCTTCGCCAAGGATATCCTGCAGGTCGGGCCGTCGGGGGCGGGGCTGCTGCGTTCCGCCATGGCCTTCGGGGCGGTGCTGAGCGCCCTGCTGCTGACCCAGATGGCGATGACGCGAGCCGTCGGCAGGATTCTCTACGCGAT
>CAXRES010000105.1:0-10353 GCA_964229575.1 Alphaproteobacteria bacterium | reverse complement strand
GGCAGAGGATGTGCTGCATCCCGCGCCGTGTCGATGCTCAGCAGCCATTGACCACGGAAGTCCCGGGTCCTGACGGCCGCGCTGCCCTTCCAGTGGCGCCATCGTGTTGTCCCCGGTCCTTCTCCGGCCCTTCCCCGGCCTGCCGTTTCGCCGACTTCTCGCCTCCGTTGACGCCGCCCGCGTGCGGCGCTCATAGTCGTCCCGGCCCCTTCCCGTACGCCGCCAGCCGCGACGCAAGATCGCGCACCGGCGCAAACGGCGGGGCCCTCCGCGCCGGGAGTTCCGGCGTGCCCGCGGCCCCAGGGGCCGCGTCGGTCGGGCAGCGATCCCGGCCTTTTCAGGGAGGTTCAGAATGTTCCGTTTCGTCCGTCTTCTGGGCGCGGCCGCGCTCGCCTGCGCCTGCGCCGTGTCGGGGGCCAGCGCGCAATCGCCGGAAAAGGTCCGCATGATCGGCTTCTCCGGCGCGAGCAACCTGCCGATCTGGCTCGCCATCGACAAGGGCCTGTTCGCCAAGCACGGCCTCGACGTGACGCTGGCGCGCACCAAGGGCTCGATCGAACAGGTCAAGGACATGATGGCGGGCAAGTTCGACATCGCCACCACCGCGATGGACAACGTCGTCGCCTATACCGAAGGCCAGGGCGCGGCCAAGCTGGACATTCCCTTCGACATGGTCGCCTTCATGGGCGTCCATTCGGGCATGAACACGGTGGTCGGCGTGCCGTCGATCAAGACCTTCGCCGACATCAGGGGCAAGGCCGTCGCCGTCGACGCGCCCAACACCGGCTACGCCTTCGTGCTGTTCAAGATTCTCGACCAGAACGGGCTCAAGTTCGGCAAGGACTACACGCTGCATGCCGCCGGTTCCGGCGGCGCGCGCCTCGCGGCGATGAAGGAAGGCAAGGCCGTCGCCGCGGTGATGAGCGCGCCCAACGACACCGAGGCCAAGGCCATGGGCTACACCATGCTGGCGCCGGCGGCCTCCGCGCTCGGCGGCTATCAGGGCAGCGTCTACGCCGCGCGCAAGGGCTGGGCCAAGGCCAACGAGGCGACGATGGTCAAGTTCATCCGCGCCATCGTCGATGCCCATGACGTGATCTTCACCGATGCGGCGACGGCCAAGGGCGTGCTCAGGAAGCACCTGAAGAAGCTGACGGCGGCCGAGGTCGACACGATCTATGCCAGCCTTACCTCGGCCGACGGCGGCCTTACCCGCAAGGCGGAGATCAACGTGGCGGGCGTCAACACGGTGCTGAAACTCCGCAGCGAGTTCCAGCAGGGCGCCAGGCCGCTCAACGATGCCAACAAGTACCTCGACCTCGGCTATTATCAGAAGGCGATGTCGGGCAAGTAGTCGGCCCATCGACCGAAAAGGCCCGGCGCGCGAGTGCCGGGCCTTTTTCTGTCAGGGACGATCCATGGTGAACCGCAGCAGCAGAAAACAGCCGAAGAAGCCCAGGGCGCGCAACCCTGTCGCGCCCAAGGCGCGCAACCCAGTCGCCAAGGCGCTGCGCCTGTCGAAGCCCAAGGTCGAACCCGGGGCCACGACCTATTCGCGCAAGCGGCTGAAGAAGCCGACGGCGCAGGGAAACGGCGACTGACCCGCGCGCCCTTCGCCGCGTCAGCTCTTCTTCCCGGCGAGATTGCCGGTCCAGTCAGGCACCCGGCCGGACTGCTTCATCGCCTTGCCTTCCTTGACCAGCTCCTTGATCGCGCCGGCCACCGGCATGGTGATGTTCTTCGCGTCCGCCATCTTGGACACGATCTGCATGTCCTTGAGCGCCCAGGTGAAGGTGATCATGTCCCAGTCTTCGAGCGCGGCCGACTGGCCCGACGACATCAGCAGCGCCTCGCGCAGCTTGGGCAGCTTGATGCCGGTCGATTCGGCGAGCTTGCCCGCTTCCATGAGCGCGATGCCGTTCACCCAGAGCAGCATGTTGTTCATCGTCTTGGCGACCTGGCCGTGGCCGACCGAGCCGACATGCACGATGTCGGAAGAGAAAGTCGAAAACACCGGACGGGCGCGCGCGGCGACCTCGTCCTTGCAGCCGAAGAGCGCCAAGAGCGAGCCTTCGTCGGCCGCCCAGCCGCCGCGGCAGATCGGCGCGTCGAGCACGTCGACGCCCTTCTTTTCCGCCTCCGCCGCGATGTGCTGCACGGTTTCCGGCGCCACGGTGGAGCATACGGCGATCAGGCCGCCCTTCTTCATGGTCGAAAGCAGGCCGCCCTCGCCCAGCGTCACGGCCAGCGCCTCGTCGTCGAAGCCGACGGCGACGATGACGAAATTGCAGGCCGCACCCAGCGCCGCGCAGCCGGCGACGCTTTTCGCCCCGGCCGCTTCCGCGCGCCTGACGTTGTCGGCGCTGATGTCGGTGACGGTGACGGGATAGCCCTTCCTGATGAGGTGCTTGAGCATGGCGTAGCCCATGCGGCCCGGCCCCACCATTCCGACGTTTTCGCTGGCCATCGGCTTGTCTCCCTGGCTTTTCGTTGATCGGGTGGCGCAGTCTAGTCGCAGGCCGGGGCCGTCACAAGCCGGGCCACAAGCCGCGGCCCCGCGCCCGAGGCCGAGAATCGCTCGCAACCCCCGCGCTTGCTCCGGCCCGGCGCCGCGCCGTATCCTTGGGCATCTCCAGCAACCGAGAAGACCGCCCGGCACCGCCGTGTGGCCCGCCGTGAGGACCAAGACCATGCCGCTGAACACCATCGACGCCGACGCCCACGTCATCGAGCAGCCCCAAACCTGGACCTTCATCGACGAGAAGGACCGCAAGTACATGCCGTCCGTCCTCAACTTCGGCACCGGCGTAGAGCGGCTGGGCGCGCAGGGCAACGTGCAGAAGGAATTCTGGATGGTCGACGGCCGCCTGCAGGCCAAGGAAGCCAACCTCGGCATCGACAACACGACGGTCGAATCGCGCGAGATGCGCGACATCTCCGCGCGCATCAGGCACATGGACGAGATGAACATCGACGTGCAGGTACTCTACCCCACCCTGTTCCTGCGCCCGATCACCAGGGATCCGCGCGCCGAATACGCGATCTTTCATTCCTACAACCGCTGGCTCGCCGAAATCTGGAAGCAGGCGCCCGGCCGCCTGCCGTGGGTGGTCATGCCGCCGCTCTATTCGTCCGAAAGCGTGCTGCGCGACGAACTCGAATGGGCGAAGAAGAACGGCGCCTGCGGCGTGTTCATGCGCGGCCACGAATGCGAACGCCGGCTGTCGGACCCCTATTTCGACAACCTCTACACGATCGCCCAGGATCTCGACCTGATGATCGGCGTCCATTCCGGCAACGGCGCCTTCCAGACGCATGATTTCTTCGGCGATGAAGCGGGCTTCAACCGCTTCAAGCTGCCCTGCGTCGGCGCCGTTCACGATCTGCTGATGAACGAAACGCCCAAGCGCTTCCCGAAACTCCGCTGGGGCTTCGTCGAAATCAGCGCCCAGTGGATTCCCTACCTGCTCAACGATCTCAAGATCCGCTTCCAGCGGCGCGGCAAGCGCTTCAGCGACGACATGCTGAAGGACAACAACATCTATGTCGCCGCCCAGGTCACCGACGATTTCGACTACATCCTGAAATACACGAGCGGCGACACGCTGATCATCGGCACCGACTATGGCCATCACGACACTTCGGCGCAGATCGAGGCGCTCAGGATGCTGCGCGAGGACGGCTCGGTGTCGAAGCCGCTCGCCGACCGCATCCTCGGCGCCAACGCGGCGAAGTGCTACGGGCTGGCCTGAGGATCACCAGCTGCCGGATTTTCCGGGATCGGGATCGGCCTCGAGCGCGGCTTCGATGCGCGGAGCCGCGCGGTAGAGCCACGCGCAGGCGACGAGCGTCAGCGCGACGGCGACGGCGAAGGTCGGACGCAGGCCGACGCCTTCGGCCAGCGCGCCCATGACCAAGGCGCCGAGCGCCGGCCCGCCGCGGAACAGGACGCCGTAAAGGCTCATCACCCGCCCGCGCATCGCCCCGGCGACGCAGTTCTGCATCAGGCTCTGCACCCCGGTGCCGATCACCGTGATGGCGGCGCCGACGACGAACATGGCGGCCAGGCCGACCCAGATATTGGTCCACGCCGCGAAAACGGCGACCGCCAGCGCCGAGATCAGCAGATAATAGATCGACAGCCGGGTCAGCCCGGCGATGCGCCCGCGCCCGGCGATCCACACGGCGCTGACGGCGGCCCCGACCCCCGCCGCCGCGGTCAGTTGCGCGAACGCCTCCACGCCGGCCTTCAGCACGCGATCGGCGTAGCCCGGCAGCATTTCCGGCACGCCCTTGATGCCGAGCGCCACCGCGACGAGGATCAGCAGCGCCGGCCCGATGCCCGGATGGCGCGCCGCATAGGCGATTCCTTCGATCACGTCGGCAAGCAGCCCGGTCTTGGGCTTGCCCGTGATTTCCGGCCGCAGCATCTCGATCATCGACAGCGAAACGATGAAGCCGAGGAAGGACAGCGCGTTGAAGCCGAAGGCGAAGGCGATGCCCCACTTGGCGATGAGAAACCCGCCGACCGCCGGACCGACGAAGCGCGCCAGGTTGAAGAAGGCGGCGTTGATGGCGATGGCCGACGATATGAACTGGCGCTCGACCAGGCTCGGAAAGATGGCGAGCCGCACCGCCATCGAAAACGAAAAGACGCAGCCGACGAAGGTGGCGAGCGCCAGCAGCACCCAGATGTTCATCAGATCGAGCGCGACCAGCGCGCAGAGCGCCGCGGCCTGCAGGCAGGCCAGCACCTGCGACATCACGGCCAGCGCCTTGCGGTCCATGCGGTCGGTGATGGCGCCTGCGATGGGCGCGAGGACAATGGAGGGGAACAGTTCGGCCGAGGCGATGATGCCGAGCCAGACGAAGGAATGGGTCAGCTCCCAGGTCAGCCAGCCCTGGGCGACGCGCTGCACCCATGTGCCGATCAGCGAGACCGATGCGCCATACATGTAGATGCGGAAATTGCGCTGACCGAGCGTGCGCGTGATCGAACTGAAGTCGCCGAACTTGGCCATGCGGGAGGTCGACTCCGAGCGGGATCAACGGGCCGCGAGCGACGACGAGCGCCGGTACCGGGGCCGATGACTTCTTTATAGTCCCCGTGCCATCCGTCTTCAATCGCGCCCGCCCCCGGACGAAAGAGCGAGATGCAAAGGCGACCGAAAGGCGCGATAGTACGCAGCGCTTGACGGGATCAGGAATGTCCGCACCGACCTTCACCGACGCCGAACTCGAACGGCTGGCCCATGCCGCCCATGACATCGCCGCCGAAGCGGCGCGCGTCGTCATGGAAGTCTATGCCGGCGACTTCACCGTGACGCACAAGGCCGACGCAACCCCGGTCACCGAGGCCGACCACGAAGCGGAAGCGCTGATCCTGCCGCGTCTCAAGGCGCTCACCCCGGGCATCCCCGCGATCTCGGAGGAAGCGGCGGCCAGGGGCGCGCTTCCCGTGCGCCACGGCGTCAGCTTCTGGGCGGTGGATCCGCTCGACGGCACGCGCGAATTCGTCGCCCGCTCCGGCGAATTCGCCGTGTGCATCGGCCTGATCGTCGACGGCAAACCTCTCGTCGGCGCGCTCAACGGACCGGCGCTGGGGATGAGCTTCTTCGCCTCGCCGCGCGGCGCGTTCAGGACGGACGGCGGCACCCCGCGCGCAATCGCCACGCGCGCGGTTCCGGCCGAAGGTCTGACGGTGATCGGCTCGCGCTCGCACGGCAATTCGCGGAAAGTGGCGGCGTTCCTCGAAGGCAAGCGCGTCGCGGCGCGCAGCGCGATGGGCAGCGCCATCAAGTTCGGCCTGTTGGCGGCGGGCGAAGCCGACGTCTATCCGCGCTTCGGCCAGACCTCGGAATGGGATACCGCCGCCGGCCATGCCATCCTGACGGCCGCGGGCGGCGCCGTGCTGGCGCTCGACGGGCGTCCGCTCGCCTACGGCAAGCCCGGCTACCTCAACGACGGCTTCATCGCCTGGGGCCGCGCGCCATGAAGGCGCCGCGTCCCGCCGATGACGCCGCCGTGCGCGAGGCGGCGCGCCTGATCCGCGCCGGCAAGCTCGTCGCGTTTCCGACGGAAACAGTCTACGGCCTCGGCGCCGACGCGACCAATGATCGCGCCGTGGCTGCCGTCTTCGCCGCCAAGGGTCGGCCGACATTCAACCCGCTGATCGTTCATTTTACCGACGCCGATGCCGCCCGGCGCGAGGTGCAGTTCGACCACCGCGCCGATGCGCTGGCCCGGGCCTTCTGGCCGGGACCGCTGACTCTGGTGCTGGCGCGCAAGCCCGCCAGCCGCCTGTCGCGCCTGGTCAGCGCCGGCCTCGATACCGTCGCCGTTCGGGTTCCGGCGCACGCGATCGCCCAAGCCCTGCTTGCCGCCGCCGCCGTGCCCATCGCCGCGCCCAGCGCCAACCGCTCGGGCGATCTCAGCCCGACGACCGCGGAACATGTCTCACGCTCGCTCGGCGGCAGGGTGGAAATGATCCTCGACGGCGGGCCGACGCCGGTCGGCCTCGAATCGACCGTGATCGACCTGAGCGAGGAACAGGCCGCCCTGCTGCGCCCGGGCGGCGTGCCGGCCGACGACATCGAGAAGATCGTCGGACCGCTCGCCCGGCCGGCCGAAGATCCGGTGGAAGCCGCCCGCAAATCGCCCGGCCGCATCGCGCGGCACTACGCCCCGCGCACGAGGCTGCGTGCCAATGCCCGCGACGTGGAGCCGGGGGAAGCCTACCTCGCCTTCGGGCCGCGCCCCCTGCCCGGCGCCGGGAATGCCGTTGAGACCCTCAACCTGAGCCCAGCAGGCAACCTGGAGGAGGCGGCGGCCAACCTCTTCGCCTATCTCCATCGCCTCGATGCCGCGGGTGCCACGGCCATCGCCTGCGCGCCGGTGCCGACGGCCGGCCTGGGCGCGGCCATCAACGACCGGCTGGCGCGCGCCGCGGAACCCTTGCCCCCGACCGCCGAGCGCGATTAAATCCCGCCATGTCCGCATCCGTCACAGCCCCCGCCGAGCTCATCGGCAAGATCGAAGCCGTCACCGGCAAGGGCGGCGTGCTGACCGCCGCCGCCGACACGGAACCCTATTACCGCGACCACCGCGATCTCTTTACGGGGTCCGGGCTTTGCGTCGCGCGTCCGCGATCGACCGAAGAAGTCGCGGCCATCGTCAAACTCTGCGCCGATGCGGGCGTGCCCATCGTCCCGCAGGGCGGCAACACCGGCCTCGTCGGCGGCTCGGTTCCCGACGATTCGGGCCGCGCCGTGCTGCTCAGCCTTTCGCGCATGAACCGCGTGCGCGCACTCGATGCGGTCAACAACACGATGACGGCGGAAGCGGGTTGCGTGCTGCACGATCTGCAGGAGGCCGCGCGCAATGCGGATCGCCTGTTTCCGCTCAGCCTCGGCGCCGAGGGCAGCTGCATGATCGGCGGCAACCTGTCGACCAACGCAGGCGGCGTCGGCGTGCTCAAGTACGGCAACGCGCGCGAACTCGTGCTCGGGCTGGAAGTGGTGCTGCCCGACGGGCGCGTGTGGAACGGACTGAACGCGCTTCGCAAGGACAACACGGGCTACGACCTCAAGCACCTGTTCATCGGCGCCGAAGGCACGCTCGGCATCATCACCGCCGCCGTCCTCAAGCTGTTTCCGCAGCCCGCGGCGCAGGAAACCGTATTCATGGCGGTGCCCGAACTCGGCGACGTGATGGGGCTGCTGAATGACGCGCGCGCCGCCTCGGGCGATTGCGTCACCGCGTTCGAGCTGATTCCCCGCCTCGGCCTAGAACTCGTGCTCAAGCATTTCAAGAACACGCGCGCGCCGGTGGAAACCGTGACGCCGTGGTATGTGCTGATGCAGTGGAGCGCCGGCGCCGGTGCGGGCGACGCGAAGGCGGGCCTGCGCGCCGCGCTCGAAACCTTCCTCGAAGGCCGCTTCGAGGCGGGCGTCATCGCCGACGCGGCGCTTGCCGCGAGCGAAGCCCAGGTCAAGGACCTGTGGAAACTGCGCGAGGTGCTGCCCGAATCCCAGACGCGCGAGGGCGGATCGATCAAGCACGACGTTTCCGTGCCCGTTTCGCGGGTCGCCGAATTCATCACCCGCGGCGCGGCGCTTCTGGAAAAGCACATGCCCGGCATCCGGGTCTTTCCCTTCGGCCACGTCGGCGACGGCAACATCCATTTCAACGTCACCGAGCCGGTCGGCATGGGCAAGGCTGCCTTTCACAAGCACTGGGACGAGATCAACCGGATCACCCACGACCTGGTGATGAGCATGAACGGCAGCTTTTCCGCCGAACACGGCATCGGCCGGCTGAAGCGCGACGAGCTTGCCCATTACGGCGATCCGATCGACCTCGAACTCATGCGCCGGATCAAGGCCGCCATCGATCCCCAGGGGCTGATGAACCCGGGCAAGGTACTCTAGGCTTGGCGCGCGAATCGGCCCTGATCGTCGGTGCCGGCGCGGGCCTGTCGGCGGCGCTGGCCCGCCTTTTCGCGGCCGAGGGCATGGCCGTGGCGCTCGCTGCGCGCGACGACGCCAAACTTTCGGCCCTGTGCCGGGAAACCGGCGCATCGGCGCACAATTGCGATGCGACCGACGCGGGTGCGGTGGCGCGCCTGTTCGATGCGGTCGCGGCCGCGCAGGGCTTTCCCAATATCGTCGTCTACAATCCTTCGGCGCGCGTGCGCGGGCCGATTACCGAACTCGATCCGGGCGCCGTCGAACAGGCTGTCAAAGTCACCGCCTTCGGCGGTTTCCTGGTCGGCCAGGCGGCAGCCCGCGGCATGATCGCCCGCGCCTCGGGCAGCATCCTGTTCACCGGCGCCTCGGCCTCGGTCAAGGGCTTCGCCCACTCCGCGCCCTTCGCCATGGGCAAGTTCGCGCTCCGCGGGCTTGCCGAAAGCATGGCGCGCGAGTTGCAGCCGAAGAACGTCCACGTCGCCCATTTCATCATCGACGGCGGCATCGCCAGGCCCGGCGATCCGCGCGCCGCCGAACGCGGGCCGGACGGGTTGCTCGATCCGGCCGAGATCGCGCGCACATACCTGCACGCGCACCGCCAGCACCGCAGCGCCTGGACCTTCGAATTCGCCCTCAGGCCGTGGAGCGAAAAATTCTAGCGCGTCGCGCGCCCGCAAGGGCGCGGGCCGGCGCGGCGACCCGATCAACAACGAGCAACAGACAGCCCGCGCCGAAAGGCGCCGTTTCCGACATGCCGATGTTCACGCTGACCGAGCTTCTTCTCTCGCCCCGGCTGCGCCTTCTGGCTGCGGTCCTCTGGGGCCTGCTGCTCGCCGCCATAGCGGTCGCATCCCTCATGCCGAATTTCGGCCCGCCCGCCGACTACAACGTCGACAAGGTCCTGCATTTCCTGGGCTACGGCGGCGCGGCCGGCCTGCCGTTCCTTGCCTTCAACCGGGCACGACGGGTATTCGCCGCCGCGCTCGCCATGGCGCCGCTCGGCGTCGCGCTGGAAGCGTTGCAGCAGTTCGTGCCCGGGCGCGCGGCGGAAACCGGCGATGCTCTCGCCAACCTCGGCGGCGTGCTGATCGGCCTGGCGATCGGACCGATCGCCCGCGCTGTCGCCAACCGGTGGTTCGTCCCCCTCGCCTCGCGCCCGCGCCAGTTCCCGCAGAAAACTCGCCGGGTGACGTCGCCCGGCGGCGGCGCGAAATAAACTGACGCATCGCTCCTGCCGGATATGATGCATTTCCATTGCTTGATATTAAGCGCCCCGCTGCGCATACTGTTTTCGGCTCCCGCTGGCGCCGGAGCCCCGCCTTCAAGGCATTGGCTGCCCCGTCGGAATTGATAAACCCTGAAAAAAGGACTTTAAGGCAAATTCAAGCAATTTTTGATACCAAGCGCACCCCAGGGTACGCTAATCTGCATACGAAAAAATTACTGCCGTCCCGACTGGCCGCTTCGGCTTGGATGCCAATCACGGGAAAGCCGATCAAGCCGGTAATCACGCCAGGGTAAGAAAAACATAATGCTTAAAATTCTCATATCCGACGATCACCAGCTCTATCGCGAAGGTCTCGCGCAACTCGTCAATCACCTGAGCGATCAGGCCGAGATCGTGCAGGCGGGAACCTTCCCCGAAACGATGGGCGCCATAGGCGCGAGCGGGCCGTTCGATCTCATCCTGGTCGATCTCAAGATGCCGCTGATGGGTGAAATGGCGGGCGTCGCCGCGATCGTCCGCGAAGCGGGCTCCTCTCCGGTCGTCGTCGTCTCGGCCTACGAGACGCGCGAGAATGTGGAACGCGCGGCCGGCGCCGGCGCGCGCGGCTTCCGGCCCAACTCCTCCCCCATCGCCGGGAGGCTGAGCGCGCTGGGCCAC
>CAXRES010000104.1:0-24151 GCA_964229575.1 Alphaproteobacteria bacterium | reverse complement strand
CGACCGTGGGGTCGTGGCGGCGCTGGTCAATTATCTCGATAACCGGGGCGGGCGGGCCGAATGGGACAAGCTCGCCCGCGAACCGCGCGCGCATTAGCCGCGGCCACAGCCGCGGCCACGGCGGGCCCATGACGGCCCGTGGATTTCCGCCACCTCTTCGGTCATAGTGGCCGCCATGTTCGAATTTCTCTTCGGCCGGTCCCGCAAGCCAAAAGCGCAGGCTGCCTGCGTTCCCGTGGGCAGCCGCGTCTATGCGATCGGCGACATTCATGGGCGGGTCGATCTGCTCGAGTCGCTGCACGGCATGATCGCCGAAGATGTTGCGAGCTTTTCCGGCCACCGCAAGGTTCTCGTCTACCTCGGCGATTACGTCGACCGCGGCCTCGAATCGCGCGAAACCGTCGATTGTCTTCTCGACCGGCCGCTGGAGGGTTTCGAGCGCGTCTTCCTGATGGGCAATCACGAGCGCGCTCTTCTGGACTTCCTTGCCGATTCGCGCGTCGCCATCGACTGGCTCACCTATGGGGGCGATGCGACTCTCTTCAGCTACGGCGTCGGCCTCGACGGTCCGCGTACGCAGCCCGCGACACTTATGCGTCTGCAGGAAAAGTTCCGCGAACGGCTGCCCGCGCGCCATCTCGAATTCTACGAGAGCCTCAAGCTGTCACATGCCGAGGGCGACTACCTGTTCGTCCATGCCGGCGTGAAGCCCGGCGTACCGCTCGATCGGCAGCAGGAGAAGGACGTGCTGTGGATTCGCGACGAATTTCTCGACGCGACGGAAAGCTACGGCAAGGTCATCGTGCATGGGCACACTATCACCCGCGCGCCGGAAGTGAAGAAGAACCGCATCGGCATCGACACAGGCGCCTTCGCCTCGGGCAAGCTCACCTGCCTCGCTCTGGAAGGCGAATCGGGCCGTTTCCTCGCCACGGGGGGGTGACCGATGGCGGTCCTTTGGCTTACCCGACGTCGCTTTTTCGCCCTTTGTGCGGGTGCGGGCGTGCTGGTGGCTTCCGCCGCCCGCCCCCAGGACGCCAAGCCCCGGACGGAGGCGGCGTCCGCGCCCCCGCGCGTCGCTTTCTTCGATGACGGCACGGATATGGTGGAGTGACGCCCGTGGTCTCGATGCGCGACCTGTTTCCCGACGATGGGCCGGTCTCCAAGGCCGGCCTGCGCCGCCATCTCGCGGGGCCGGTCGCCAACGTGCAGGGTTTCGGCGCGCGCGGCGACGATGCGGCCGATGACACGCCGGCCATCCAGAAAGCCATTGATCATGTCCAGGCGCAGGGCGGCGGCGTGGTGTACCTGCCGGCCGGCACCTACCGCATCATGCCGCAGCGAAACATCGACGAGACCGATTGGCCGGGCGCCAGCGCGCTCACGATCTCGCTCAGCAACGTGACGCTGATGGGCGACGGTCCGGCGCTCACGCGGCTGCGCTTTCGCACCCGTCATGACGGCGATCCGACCGACGGCTACCAGAAAATCAATTGGCGGGACGGCAACATCTGGCGCGGGACCGCCATTTACGTGCGCGGCGGCACATCCGCATCCAAAGCGACGCTGAACACCGTCATCGCCGATCTGGAGATCGACGGCGGGGCCTATCCGGGCAACACCCGACCGCCGATGCGCCCCAAGCCGGACGGGGCGGAACGCGGCTGGGATATCAGCCATAAGGGCATCCTGCTCGACGCCGACCGTTTCATCCGCGGCGTGGTGTTGCGAAACCTTCATGTCCACAATTTCAGGGGCGAACTGATCTACGGCGGCGGCATCCATATCGACGATGTGCTGGTGGAGAATTGCCATCTGCATTCCTCCGTTGCCGACGGCATTTCCATTTCCGCCAGCCAGACCGTGCGCAACAACAGGATCGAGGACATCGGCCACGCCTGCGTCGAGAGCTACCATTACGAAAAGGAAGCGCGCTACGTCGACAACCTGATTTCCGGGGCGAATCTCGGCATCAACCTGCAAACCGAAGCGAAGGCGGCCGGGCCGACGCAGATCAGCGGCAACGTCTTCATGGAATGCGAGGAAAACGGAATCCTCTTCAACATCGAAAACGGTCCGGCCTTCATCTCCGGCAATCTCTTCATCGACTGCGGTTATTCCGCGCAGTACGCCTCATCGATCAGCATCGCGCCGGGCGGCGGTCTTCGATCGCCGACGGTCGCGGGCATCGTCGTTTCGAACAATACGTTCCTGCGCAAGAAGCGGTCGGGCGGCTGCGGCATCATGATCGCCTGTCATCCGGGCCGGGTGCTGCGGTCCGTGCTGGCGGTAGACAATTTTATCGGCTCCGACGCGGTCGACGGCGAAACGGCGCGATTTGCGGCCCCTATTGCCTACGCTTTCGAGGAAGGCGCCAGGGTCGAGGATGTCCGGTTCGAGCGCAATATCTACTTCCACACCCGGCGCCATGTCGAAAACGCGATCGCGGCGCAGCCGGAAGTGGGCGCCCCCATGCCGCTGATGCACGACAACATCGCGGTGCAGATCAGCGATCGTACCAACAGCACGCTGGTGACGGATGGCCGGCGGCCGAGCCGCCTGGCCAACGAGGGCCCGGTTTACGTCTACGCCGCCGAAGCGGGAGCCGATCCCACCCCCGTTCTGGCGCCGGAGGATTACCAGTCCGGGCAGGTCTTTCTGCTGGTCAACGACGATGCGCGCCGGCGCGTCTATTTTCCGCAAAGCTCGGAACTCTACACCTGCCCCGAGGGGCGCTACCTGCTGCCCGGGATGGAACTTCGCTTGCGCTGTGAGGGCGCGCGGTTCATCGAGGAGAGTTTCCGCGATCTGCGCGCCGAACCGTATGCCGAGGTGAGCGAGGGCGAGATCATCGCCTGCGCGGGGCATCACGAATGCTACCTGGCCCCTCGCGTACCCACCCGCTTCACCGGTTTCGACGGCATTGGGCATGGCGCGCGGGTCCGGGTCGTCGCCGCGGCGGAGGGGGTCTCGATCGCCCACAACGACCGCATCCGCATCCGTGGCGGCGCGGATCTCGCCCTGGCCGTGGGCGAAGTGGCCGAATTCGCGCGCACGCGCGACGGCATCCTGCGGCAGCTATGACGATCAACGGCCCATCGCGAAAGGCGTCCGCCGCCATCGCGGGTCATCCGCTCGTGCGCAATGCCGCCGCGCTGGCCGTTGCGCGCGGGGTGACACTCGTTTCCGGCCTGGTCGTCAGCGCCTGGCTCGGCCGCAAGCTGGGGCCTGCCGATTACGGCATCATCGGCTTTGCCACGGCAGTCGTCGCCTATTTCGGGCTGATCGTGGCCATCGGGCTTGAAACCGTGGGTGCGCGCGATGTCGCAAGGCATGAGGGGCGCGTGCGCGTCATGGCGAGCCATATCGCGTCGCTGCGCCTTGCGCTTGCCGTCGCGGCCTTCTGCGGGCTGGCGATTTTCGTCGCCGTCATCGACCGCCCGGCCCTCGTCAAGCTGGTGATCGTGATCACCGGCCTGTCGCTGTTTTCGGCGGCGCTCAATCTCGATTTCATCTTCCAGGGTCGGGCCAGGATGGGCGTCATCGCGGGGCGCGAAATCTTCGTCAGCCTGCTGGCGATGGGCGCTGTTCTGCTGGCAATCCGTTCGTCCGCCGATGTCGTTTGGGCCGCGCTGATCCTGGTCGCCGCGCCGTTGCTCGGAAGCGCGATGATGGCGGCGCGCTGCTATGCGCTCTATCGCGCGCCGGTCCCGCGGTTCGACGGCAACCTGTGGCGGCTGCTTGTCGTCTCGGCTTTACCCATTGCCGCGGCCGGAATCCTGGTCACGATCTATCGTCACACGGATATGGTGCTGCTCGGATTCCTGCGTCCGGCCGCGGATGTCGGCCAGTATGCGGCCGCGCTGAAATTTTTCACCACCGGTCTCGCCCCGGTGATGATCCTGCTCATGGCTTTTACGCCGTCCCTGGCGCGGGCGCGCGGAAACGCCGGGGATCTCGCCCGCGTTACATCCACGTTCTCCGCCGCCACCGCCGCCGTCATGGTTCCGATCGCGGCGGTCGGCCTCGGTTTCGCCCAGGAACTCGTGACCTTCCTGTTCGGCGCCGCCTACGCGCCTGCCGCATCGGCGGCGCGCCTGCTCATGGTCGGGGCCCTGTTCGCGGCCGGCAACATCTGCTTCGGCCATCCGCTGATGCTGTGGAACCTGCAGCGCAAGGTCATCATGCCGCTGCTGGCCGCGGCCTTGCTCAATTTCGGGCTCAATCTCGCCCTGATCCCGCGCTTCGGGCCGCAAGGCGCCGCCGCCGCCGTCCTGGCGACGGAAGCGGCGATGGCGCTTTGGCTTGCGCGGCTGCAAATCGTGAACGGCGGACGCATCGCCCTTGCGGCGATCGCGGGACATATCGTCGTTGCCGCCATCGCGGTCGTCCTTGCGCGCTATCTTGCCCCGCCGCTGACCGGTGCATTGGCCCTGCCGCCCCTGCTCGCGCTGCTGTCCGGTCCGACGATATTTGTGATACTTTACGCTTCGTTCGTCGGGCCTTACTGGTGGCGCAGGCTGGCCAGCGCTTGATGCCGGCGAGTACGTCGATCCTGCCTCGTAGCCTGGAGAAGCATCCTGCCCAAGGTCAGTGCCATCATAGCGACCTATAACCGCGCCGATGTGCTGCGCAGGTGCCTGCGCGAGCTGCTTCGGCAGTCGCTTCGCCCCGACCAGATCATGGTCCTTGATGACGCCTCGCCCGATCATACCCGGCAGATGATGCGCGACGAATTTCCCGACATTCTCCATATCCGCATGCCGTCGAACATGGGGCAGGTCTTTGCTCGCAATCTGGGCGTGACGTCGACTGCGGGCGATTACGTACTTTCCCTGGATGACGATGCGTGGTTCGAAAGTCCCGACGGCCTTGCCCGGGCGATCGCCATCATGGATGCAGATTCCCGCATCGGCGCGCTCGCGCTCAACGTTCGACTGCCCAACGGCTGGCTTTTCCTGCCCCGGGGTATGGCCGCCCGCGACATGAATTCCTATATCGGCTGCGGTGTCCTGCTCAGGCGCGAGGTGGCGGAAAAAACGCTCTACATTCCAGAAATGATGGGCGCCGGTGAGGAAAGCGACCGTTCCTTGCGGATTTACGATCTCGGCTATTCGGTGCGCGGGGCGCCCGATATCGTCGTCTATCATGAACTGTCGCTGCTCAACCGGAACTGGCGGCGCTATCGTTTCATGAACCATCGCAACAGCCTCATTCGCGAACTGGCGCGCTGTCCTCTCGCCCTGCTGCCGTGGCGGTTTCTTCGCGTCTGGCTCGGCAATACCTGGTTCAACCTGCGCGACGGCTATTTTCTGCTCGATCTGCAGATGCTTTTCCATCTGCCCGCGATTCTGAACATTGGCCTCCGCCGGCGCCGGCCAGTCTCGCTTGCCGCCTACCGCCGCTGGCGCGCCATAACGGCGCAGGACCGGGCCGAACTGCCGGGCGGGCAGGGCCCCGCCGACTACAAGGGAACGCAACCGGCATGAAGCAAATCGTGCAAAGTCTTCTTGCCCGCTGCGGCTACGTTCTGAGCCGCCGGGACGTCATCCCGCCCGACATGGATGAAGCATTCGTTCCCATACGGCTGGCGACGAAGGATTTTTCCCTTACCTCCGCCCCGGCCAGCTTCGCCCTCTACAAGGCAGTCGAATACGTGGTGCGCCACGGAATCGCCGGGAATTTCGCCGAATGCGGCGTCTGGCGGGGCGGTTCGGCCATGGCGATGGCGCTGACGCTGGCGTCCCTCGGCGCCGCGCCGCGCGACATCTTTCTCTTCGATACCTTCGAAGGCATGACGCCGGCCGGCGAAGAGGACACCAACATCAAGACCGGGGACAGCGCCGCCGATCTCATGCGCAAGGCCGGCGATTCGCGCGATGCAGCGATTGTCGCCTATGCCGGCCTTGAGGAAGTGCGGAAGAACATGTACTCCACCGGTTATTCCCGTGACCATCTGCACTTTGTTCGTGGTGACGTCGCGCAAACGCTTGGCATGACCGATACCGGCCCCCTGGCGCTGCTGCGGCTCGATACGGACTGGTATGCTTCGACCAAGTGTGAACTCGACGTCCTTTATCCCCGTCTCGTCAAGGGCGGCGTCCTGATCATCGACGATTACGGATCTTGGGCCGGCGCGAGGCAGGCCACCGACGAATTTCTCGCCGCCCATCGGCACCCCATCCTGCTCACGCGTGTCGACAGCGGCATGCGCATCGCGGTCAAGCCATAGGCCGTGCCGTGACGGTCGGCGCCGCAATCGACAGAAACACCGGCCAATCGGGAGGCGCGGCGTGACCTCCGGGCGGCTGCCGCGTGTAGGGGTATTCCACCCCGGCTCGCAACATTCCCTGCAGACGGCGATTGCTTTTCAGGGTTCCGGCCAGTTGGCCTGGCACGCGACGTCGCTTTATTACGATCCGTCGCGTTGGCCCTACAGGATCGAGCGCTTTCTTCCCGCCCGCGTGGCCGCGCGCGTCAACCGCCGGTTTCGTCGCCGCTTCGATCCCGAGATCGACATATCGCGCGTGCGCCAGTTCGGCTTCGATGAATGGCTTGAAATCGCCGCGCGCAAGCTGCGCCTGTTTCGCCTTGCCGACGCCCTCAACATATCCGGTAACCGCCGCTTCGAACGGCAGGTGATCGAGCTTGCCCGGCGCGAGCCGGTCGACGTGCTGTGGGGCTATAACACGTCCGCGCTCGAAGTCTTCCGCTGGGCCAAGGGGCGGGGAATCCGCTGTGTGCTGGACCAGACCATCGGCCATCCGCGCAGCCTGAACAGAATCATGATGGCTGAACATGAACGCAACCCCGAATACTTCGGCGTACCGTTCCATCCGCATCCCGACGCTGCCATCGCCGTGCAGGATGAGGAGGTGGCGCTCGCGGACCTCGTGGTCTGCGGTTCGGAGTTCTGCGCCGAAACCCTGCGCGAGAACGGCTGCCCGCCCGGAAAGATCCGGGTCGTGCCTTACGGGTTCAGCGACTGGCTGTTCCCGCAGGCGCCGCCGCACCGCGCGCCGTTGGCCGGCCGCCCTGTCGAATTCCTGTTCGTCGGCACGATCGAGCCGCGCAAGGGTGCGGCCTACCTGCTCGAGGCCTTCGCCGAAATCGCCCCCGCCGAGGCGTTCCTGACGCTGATCGGCAGGCTGGACATTCCCGGCGCCGTCTTTGCGCGCTTCGCCGGCAGGGTCAGGCATATTCCGCATATACCCCGCACCGAACTGGTTGGGCATTACCGGCGCGCCGACTGCTTCGTTTTTCCCAGCCTGTTCGAAGGGTCGGCTCTGGTATTGTACGAGGCGGTCGCGTCGGGGCTTGGCATCGTCCAAAGTCGCTTTGCCGGCGAAGGGGTTCAACCGGGGGTCAACGGACTCTGTCTCGACCGGGTCGACACCCCGACCTTGCTCGCGGCGATCCGTCGGGTGATCGACGAGCCGGGCCTGCTCGTCGCCTGGCAGGAAGCGTCCTGGCGCATGCGTGGTATGCGGAGCTGGAAAAACTACGCCGTCGCGGCAAGGGAAATCCTGGATCGATGATCGAGTTCGCGCTCCTGTTGCAGGTTCTGGTTTTCGCGGCCGTCTGCCTGACTTTCGTTGCTTCGCGCGACAGCAGCTTTTTTCATCCGATCGTCCTTTATCTCCTGTTCCACTTTCTGGTCTTCGTGGCGCGCCCGTTGATGGTGCATTTTTTCAACTTCACCACGATGTGGCGTTACATGGAGTTCACGCCGAACGAATTCCAGTTCCTCGATACCCTGGCGGTAAGCTCGGCCGGCCTTGTCATCTTCTGTATCACCGCCTGGTACGCCGGGCGGGTACGCACGGAATTTGTCGCGCAGGATCTGCCGCAATGGACGGTGCCGGAAAAGCGCTCTTTCCTCGTGGTGCTGGCCCTGGTTGGTCCTTTCGCCGTTTACTCGGCGATCTTCGCCAAGGGCGGCATTTCGCTTGAAGGCGAAGGCAACATCCAGATGACGAAAGATCTGGCGACCGGCATCGCAGTCTATACGAATACGACGGGCTATCTCGCCGACGCCCACACCATGATGGGCACGCTGTTCATCCTTTTCCTCTGGCGGTTCAATTTCCGCCTCTGGGCCTATGCGCCGTTTCTCGCGTTTCTCGCCTATCGCGCGTTTCTGGGCTGGGGCCGCTGGGCGATGATCGTCTCGGTCATGTCGCTGCTGCTCATCTTCCTCTACCGGCACCATCGCCGGTGGCTCAACCCCAAGTACCTGCTCATCATCGTCCCGGTTTTCATATTGTTCCAGAGCCTGGGCATGAACCGCGACCTGGTCCGCAACTACGTCGAGGAAAAAGGCGTCGCTCTCGCCGATGCGCCGGTCTACCAGAAATCCTCCAGTTTCATCGACGATCTGGATAACCCGGACTTCGGCAATTTCGAGTACCTGGCTTTCGTGCTCAGCGTGGTTCCGGAACGGTCGCAGACCTACACCTACTTCACGCAGTATCTGCAGCTCTTCACCGAGCCGATCCCGCGCATGCTCTGGCCGGAAAAACCGATCGGCGCCCCGATTACGCTGATCAACCTCAACGATTTCGGCAACTTCTTCGGCATGACCACGTCGCTGGTGGGCGACGGCTGGATGAGTCTCGGATGGATCGGGATGCTCCTGACGCTGGGGGCGAGCGGCCTCGGCCTCGGGGCGCTCCATCGCTGGTTCTGGCATAATCAGACGAACCCGCGTTCCGCCATGATCTATTTCGTTTTCCTGCCGCTTACCATTTCCTGGTACCGCGACGGCGGCATCGGCATCGCCAAGGTCACGTTGTGGACGATTCTGCCGATCCTGCTGTGGTCCTTCTTCAGCAAGCTCATCGCCGGTTTGCAGGGTGATCGCCCGAGATTCCGCTTTTCCCTGCGGCGCCAGTACCGGCCTTTGCCTCCCCGGCCGTGGGAGCGCAGAAAGTAGATGGCTACCGACGTCGGGGATCAGGCGCGCGGGCGGGGCGGGCAAACCGTGCTCCACATTATCCAATGCACCAACTTGGGCGGCATGGAGCAGTCGGCGCTGCGTGCCATGACGGCGCTCGCCGGCTACGGGGCGAGTTTTCGCCTGGCGACGCCGAGACCTTTCGGCCCCGGCGCCGATGCCTTCCGCGCCTTCGATCCGGCGATGCGCGATTTTCCCTACCGCGGCCGTTTCGGCTGGCGCGACTGGCCGGCCTTTCGCCGGCACCTGTGCGCGCTGGCCCGGGAGTGCAGCCACGTCTGGGTGACGGGAACCTGCGCCGCCTCTCTGGCCGCGTCGCGCGGGCTCGGCCTGCCGCGCATCCTGTCGCACCACTATCACCACTTCGAAGATCGCCCTTCCTTCATGAGGTGGCGGCTTTTTTATGAATTGCTGTGTCGCGATCTCGATGCGGTGACCTATCCCTCCGCGTTCACCCGCGACGAAGCCGTGCGAATCGCCCCATGGATCGCCGCCCGCGCCCATGTCGTGCGTAATGGGGTCGACCTCGCCTATGCGGGCGAAGCGTGGCTGACCGCCGAACGCCTGCGCGCGCGCCGGGCGCTCGGCCTGCCCGAAGATGCTCTCGTCGTCGGCAATGCCGGATGGCTGATCGCGCGCAAGCGCTTCGACGTGTTTCTTGCCACCGCACGCGCCGTGCGTGCGCGCGTGCCGGGGGCGATCTTCTGTATCTGCGGCGGCGGCCCGCTCGAGGCCGAACTGCGCGCCCGGGCCGATGCGCTCGGCCTTGCCGATGCGGTTCGTTTCGAAGGCTGGCGGAAAGATCTCGTGCCTTATTACCGGGCCTGGGACGTCCTTTTGTTCAATTCCGATTTCGACGCCTTCGGTCTGACGCCGCTCGAGGCGGCGGCGCAGGGTTGCCTCGTCGTCGCTTCGGCCAGATATGGCGGTCTCGGCGAATTTCTCCGCGACGGCGAGAACGGCTATCTCTTTTCCGATCACCGGCCCGAGGAGATGGCCGAGCGCATAGCCCTCCTGTATTCTTCGCCCGAGCTTGCCCGCCGCCTGCGCGAAGGGGCGGCCGCCGCGATCCGGCGCGATTACGACATCGAAACCGTGACGCGCTTCTACAGGGAGAGGTTCGGCTTGAGCGAAAGTCCCGCATCCGTCCCGCCGTTTCCGAAAGGCCGCCCGTGAGCGCGCGCCCGGTCATCGCTTTCGTCTGGGGGCAGTTCGGGCCCTACCACATGGACCGCTGCGAGGCGGCGGGCGCGGCGCTGCACGAAAGCGCCGCCGTGGTCGGTATCGAGGTCGCGGCGTCGAGCGATCATTACGCCTGGTCGCCGACCGGCAGCGGCCACCATTTCCGAAAAATGACCCTGTTCCCCGGGGCCAACTACAGCGCGGTCGGCCGCTTCGCCCGATTCCGTCGCCTCGTCGCGGCTTGCCTGTCGAGCCGCGCGCGCCACGTCTTCATGTGCCATCCGGGGGAAGGGGAGTACTTTGCCGCCGCTCTCGTGCTCCGCCTGCTTGGGCGGCGGTTGTACGTCATGACCGAATCCAAGTTCGATGACCTGCCGCGCAACGCCTGGCGCGAGGTCGCCAAGAAGATTTTTTACCTGCCTTATCGCGGCGCTCTCGTCGGCGGCGCGCGGACTCGCGATTACATGCGGTTTTTGGGATTCAAGGACCGGAGAATCACCATCGGATACGATACGGTTTCCGTCGAGCGCGTCCGCCACCTTGCCGGCGTGCCCCCGGCGCCGGACGGCACGCCCTTTGCCGACCGGCATTTCACCATCGTCGCCCGGCTGGTGGCGAAGAAGAACATCGCGCTCGCCATCGATGCCTACCGGCGCTACCGCGATCTGGCGGGCGATGGCGCGCGCGACCTCGCGATCTACGGTTCGGGCCCGCTCGAAGACGATCTGCGTACCCGCGCGGCCGGGCTCGACGGCCTGCGCTTCATGGGATTCCAGCAGGAAGCGACCATTGCGCGTGCGCTCGGTTCGACGCTCGCCCTGATCCTGCCGAGCGTCGAGGAACAGTGGGGCCTCGTCGTCAATGAAGCCGCGGCGATGGGTGTTCCGTCCCTGGTCACGGATCAGGTGGGCGCGCGCGACGCGCTGGTGCGCACCATGACCAGCGGCTTCGTGTTCGAGCCCGACAACGCCGAAGGCCTCGCCCGTCTGATGCATCGTCTGGGCGGCGACGAAGCCGAATGGCGCCGCCTGGCCGAAGGGGCCGCCGCCGGCGCCGTCGCGGGCGACACACCGCGCTTCGCCGAAGGCGTGCGGGCGCTTACAGGTCTCTAGCCGCCGTTCTTTCCCATGATGCGGCCGGCAAGGATGGCGGCCTGCCGCCGTCCGTCCGCGCTCAAGGCGCGGCCCTGGGCGGCGGCGGCTTCGCGCCTGCGGCCCGCTTCCAGCGGATCGGCCCGCCAGCGCGCCGCAAGATCGAGCGCGCGGGCGGCGAAATCCTCGCCGGCTTTGACGATCGCGCCGGCATCGGTCCCGATCATTTCGGGCAGGCAGCCCCGCGCGGTGGCCAGCACCGGCACGCCGTGGCGCAACGCTTCGATCACCACGCGCGGCTCGGCCTCGTTGGCGTAGCGGCTCGGAAAAACGAACAGATCGATGTGCGCGAAGAATTCGGCCTTGGCGTCCTCGCCGATGGCCCCGGTAATGTCGATCGCCGCGCCGAATTCAGCCCGCGCCGCGTCGAGAAGTTTTTCCGATTCGCGGCCCTGTGCGGGGCCCGCCAGCGCCAGCCGGCAATCGAAGCCCCGGCGGCGCGCCTCGCGAAGTACCGCAATCGCCGTGTCGACGCCTTTCTCCGGCATCAGGTTCGAAAGGAACCCGAACACGAAAGCGGTCGAAGGCCTGTGGACAGGCGCGTCCGGCGGCGCCATCAGGCCGCCGTTGCCGAGAACGAAGCGGCGCTCCGCCGTCCCATAGCGCGCGGCAAGCTGCATGCCCATCGTTTCGCACAGAACGACATGGGTTGCTGTCCGTCCGCCCGCCCGCGCGAGCAGGGCCATCAGCAGGCTTCGCGCGTTGATGTAGGCGAAGGAGTGATGATGCAAATAGATGCGGTAGCCGAGCGCCCGCGCAAGTGCCACCACCGCAAGGTTGTAGGCAAGCCCCAGTCCACCGTCGAGCACGGCATAGAGCGTGCGATCCTTGCGCCCGGCGCCGCCCAGAATCGTCGCCAAAGCCCGCAGGGTGCGGCCGAGTTTCACGATGCTTCCCGCGAACCGCCCGCCCGGGCCAAGCGCGTTGTTGCGCACGCAAATCGGACCGAGTGCGGCAAGGCGCGCGACGAAGGCGTCCGTCGTCGCGGCCGCGCCCTGCAGGGGCGGCGGCAACGGTCCGACGGCGACGACGAAGGGCGGGGCGGCAGTAGTCATGAAAGGGGCCGACAGGTCTCGGGGCCGCGCGGCCACCCGCCGAAGATCAACGGGCGGGCGCGTGCATGTTTCGGCAAACCTCGCATATCCCCGGCAGCGGCGCCAGTTCCTTGGGCGCGCGTCCGGCGATACTGGCGCTGGCCGCTCGCCGGGCGAGCGCCTATGATCCGCATACGGAATTCAGCGCCGCGCCTGCCGGCCGGCGTTTCAACGTTTCGGGAGAAGCCCCTGGCCGTCGATACCGATACGCGCTGTCTCCTCTGCGGCGGGCCGACCGCGGGCGTGCTGTCGGCGGTTTTCGACAACCGTTTCGGTGCGCCCGGAACCTGCGCGATCGTGCGTTGCGCCGATTGCGAGCAGTTGCAGACGGCTCCTCGCCTGACGGAAGCCGAACTCGCCGGTACCTACGAGACTTATTACAACTACGGCTCCGGCGCGACCGCCTACGCGCGCTTTCGCGAAAGGCTGGTACGCAGCTGGCTTTACCGCCTGTGGCTGGCGATTGACGGCGACATCACCTTTCAGACCGTGAAGGGCGCCGGCCGGCTGCTCGATGTCGGTTGCAACGAAGGGCGCGGCCTGGAGCAGTTCCGCCGCAACGGCTTCGATGCCGAGGGCCAGGAAATCAATCACAAGGCCGCCGACATGGCGCGCGCCCGGGGCTTCGCCGTCGCAACCGAACCGCTGTCGCGGCTGCGGGCGGATCACGCCTTTGACGTCGTCGTGCTGTCCAACGTGCTTGAACACGCGAGCGATCCGCGCGCCATGCTGACCGATGTCGCGCGTCTTCTGCGCAGGGGTGGCGAAGTCTGGATCACCCTGCCGAATGCGCGGAGCGTCTGGCGCGGGGTGTTCGGCCGCCAGTGGATCAACTGGCACGTGCCCTATCACATTACGCATTTCGACATCGGAACGCTCGGGCGGCTTCTCGGGCAGTCGGGGTTTGCCGTCGCCACGGCGCGCAATGAAACGCCAGCCCTGTGGATCGCCCAATCGGTCATTGCCGCGCTGTTCGCGCGTCCCGGCCGCCCCTGTCGCCAGATGCGAAGCATCTTCATCGTCGCGCCGCTGATCGCGGCCGTGCGCCTTCTGATGTTTCCCGTTCTGTGGTGGTTCAACCGCCGCGGACGGGGCGATGCGCTGGTCGTGCATGCCAGGAAAGCCTGAGCGGCGAAGATGAAGATTCTGATTCACTCCATCAACTATTTGCCGGAGCTGACGGGCATCGGCAAGTTTACCGGCGAAATGGGAACCTGGTTCGCCGCGCGCGGCCATGATGTGCGCGTCGTCACCACGCCGCCCTATTACCCTGAATGGCGCATCGCGCCGGGCTACCGTCGTTTCTGGTATGCCCATGAAGAGATCGAAGGGGTGCGGGTCTGGCGCTGCCCGTTCTGGGTGCCGCGGCATCCGACCAGCATCAAACGCATCGTGCATCTCGCATCGTTCTCCCTGTTCTCCCTGCCGATGCTCTTGTGGCAGGCCGTGCGCCAGCGGCCGGATATCGTGCTGGTCGTCAAGCCGCCGGCCTTTTCGCTGCCGGGCGGGCTTCTTGCCGCGCTTCTGGGCGGGGCGCATTCGTGGCTGCATGTTCAGGACTTCGAGGTCGATGCCGCCTTCGAGATGAAACTGCTTTCGGGCGGCTGGCTGCGCCGCCTCGTGCTCGGGTTCGAGGCGTTCTGGATCCGCCGTTATCGTTTTGCCACGACGATTTCCCAGCGCATGCTGGAGAAGCTCCGTGCCAAGGGCGTGGAGGAGAACCGCAGCGCGCTGTTTCCCAACTGGGTCGACACGGAGACGATCCACCCCCTCGACCGGCCGTCGTCCTATCGCGCGGCGCTGGACCTCAAGCCCGGCACCGTGGTCGCGCTCTATTCGGGCAACATGGGCGACAAGCAGGGGCTCGAAACGATTCTCGACGCGGCGCGCCGGGTGGCCGATCTGCCGATCGTCCATTTCGTTCTCGCCGGGCAGGGTGCGGCGCGCGATCGGCTGGAGGCGGAGGCGCGGGGGCTCGCCAACGTCACTATTCTCGATCTGCAGCCGCTCGATCGCCTGAACGAGTTTCTCAACCTCGCCGATATCCACTTGTTGCCCCAGCGTGCCGATGCGGCCGACCTTGTCATGCCGTCGAAGCTCGGCGGCATGCTCGCTTCCGGCCGCCCGGTCGTCGCCGGCGCTCATGCCGGGACCCAGGTGGCGACGGCGGTCGCCGGCGTCGGCATCGTCGTGCCGCCCGACGACGGCCGCGCCTTGGCCGAAGCGGTGGTCGAGCTTGCCGCGGCGCCCGGCCGTCGCGCGGCGCAGGGCCGCGCCGCACGCGCCCGCGCGCTCGAGCAATGGACCCGGGACATCATTCTGACGCGACGGGAAGAGCGCATGGCACACCTCTCGGCCGCCGGCGGGCCCGCCGACGGCATGGGCGGAATGCCTTAGCCGTCCTGGCCAAGGCGTGCATAATCCATTGCCTGGACGGAGTGCCAAAGGGGGGGCGAAGAGTGACCGATTTCAGGGACAGGGTGCGGGCCCAGGTCGCCATCGCCCGCCCGGACCACTGGTTCAAGAACGTATTCATGCTTCCCGGCACGGCGCTGGCGATGGCGCTCACCCAGAAAGGCGTCGGGCTTGCCGAAGCGATCACCCTGCTCGCGGGAATCGTCGCGACCTGTCTCGTCGCCTCGGCGAATTACACGATCAACGAATGGCTGGATGCCGTCTCCGACCGCCACCATCCGGTGAAGAAAGAGCGCCCGGCAGTCGCCGGTCTCGTCGGCGCGACCGGCGTCTATGTCCAGTGGGCGGCGCTGGCCGTTCTCGGGCTTCTGATCGGCATGAAGATCAACGGCGTCTTCGCCGCGTTCCTGGCGCTGCTTCTGTTCATGGGCGTGCTCTACAACGTGAAGCCGTTTCGCACCAAGGACCGCCAATTTCTCGATGTGCTGTCCGAATCGGTCAACAATCCGATTCGCTTCATGCTCGGCTGGGCGATCATCCTCGACAACGCATTGCCGCCGTCCTCGGTGATCATCGCATACTGGATGGGCGGCGCCTTTCTGATGGCGACCAAGCGATATGCCGAATATCGGTTCATCGGCGACGCCGAACGGGCCGGCGCCTACCGCCGGTCGTTCCGCTTCTATACCGAACAGAGCCTGTTGCTGTCGGCCTTCTTCTATGGTCTTTCGTCGGCCTTCTTCCTTGGCGTCTTCCTGATCAAGTACCGGGTCGAATTCCTGCTGGCGATACCTTTTCTCGCTTTCCTGTTCACCTGGTATCTCAAGATCGGCATGAACAGCGATTCGGCGGCGCAAAGGCCGGAACGGCTGTACCGCGAAAAGAAGTTCGTCGCCTATGTGTTTTTTCTTGCGGTTCTGATCGGCATTCTGTTCTTCATCGACATGCCGTGGCTCAATTTTCTCACCGACACCCATTTCATTTCGCTCGGAAAATGACCTGGCGCGGGGCTCTGTAGGCATGACCGGGACAAAGGAAATATCCTGCTGGATCTGCGCCGGAACCGACCTGCGTCTGCTCAGGAAGGGCAACCTGCCGGCGAGCCTGTCGGCCGACGCATTTCGCATCAGCGATGCCCATTATGGCTGCACCGCCGATCTGTACCGGTGCGAGGATTGCGGTTTCATCGAGTGTCCGACGCTGCCCGATGTCCTGCCGTTCTACGAAAACATGGACGATTCCGATTACGAGGCGACACGCGAGCCGCGCCGGCTCCAGGCGGCGCGGTTACTGCGGTCGGTGGAACGGATCAAGTCCTCGGGCCGGCTGCTCGACGTCGGGGCGGGCAGCGGGATCCTGGTGGATGCCGCGCGGCAACTGGGTTTCGCAGCGGAAGGAATCGAGCCGTCTTATCCTTTGTGGCGTGCTGCGCTCGACCGCGGCCTGCCCGTCCGTCACGGTGTCCTGCCCCATGCCGATGTGCAGGGCCCGTTCGATCTGGTGACCGTCGTCGACGTGATCGAGCATGTCGACGATCCGCTCGGCCTTCTCGGCCGGGTTCGCGAACTGATGACTGAAGACGGCGTGGCGCTGATCGTAACGCCCGATGTCCGTTCCGTGGCGGCGAGGGTCATGGGGCGGTACTGGTGGCATTACAGAATCGCCCATATCGGCTACTTCGACCGCGACACCCTGACGGATGCCGCCCGCCGGTCCGGCTTGCGCGTGGTCGAGATGCGCAGGCCGTCCTGGTACCTGCCGGTGAGCTACCTTCTGGAACGGCTCCTGTCCTACCTGCCGCGGGCCTTGCAGGTCACGTCCTGGCCGTTTCTTTCGCGCTGGACGGTACGGTTCAACCTGTTCGATTCGCTGATGGTGGTCTGCCGCAAGGCGTGACGTAAGAAATCGAGACAAGGAAATGAGCACGCAATCTTCCCTCGGCCTTGCGCCGTCGTCGGAACCGCGAACCTGGACCTGGCTTGCGCTCTGGGCCAGCCTTGTCGCCTCGGCTTTCGTCCTTGTCGCGACCGCGGTGGCGATCAACGGCTACGATTCCTGGGTCAGCGCCCATTACGGCGTGATGGCGCGCAGCTTTATCGAGCATGGCGTCGTCGCCCTCAAGGGCCTGCCGATCCAGAACAACCCGCCGCTCACCCTGCTTCCCGACTATTACCCGAGCTGGCCGCCGCTTTACCCCATCGCGCTGAGTTTCGCCTTTCGCCTTTTCGGACAGTCGGAGATCGTACAGAACCTGTTCTCGGTATTCGTCACGCTGGGCACGGCGGCGATCGTCTTTTTCGCGGTCCGACGGGTCAGCGGCCCCGCCTGCGGCGTATTCGGGGCCATCGTCTTTCTTAATTTTCCGCTTGTCGCGCGCCTCGGTTATCAGGGCCTGCATGTGCATATGGCGGTGTTTTTCTGCAGCGCGAGCCTTTATTGCGCGCTTCGTGCGCTCGAACGCGATGGGGGCGCCGGCCGCCGGTCGGGGCGCGCATTTGCCGGCGTGGGCGCCGTATTGATGGTCCTTGCCGTTTGGTCCTCGTGGGAACCGATCCTGAGCGTCGTCGGGCTCGCCGCCGTTGCCCTGGTCCGGCGCGATTATCGGGCCTTGCGGCTTGCCATTGCCTACGGCCTGGCGGGCGCGGCGGCCATCGGACTCGTAGCCTATGTTTACTACCTCCAGTACCCGGAAATGTTGCAGGTCATGATCGGGCGCATTCTGTCGCGTACGGGCACGTTCGCCGCCGGTATGGCAGGGGAGGCCGCCGCCCTCAACCCGCATCTGATTCAGGAAATCAATCAGCGGCTGGCCGGCACGCTTCCGCATTTCTATCCGGCGAAAGTGATCCTGCGCCTCGTTCTCTTCGGGCCGCTCGGCTTGCTGGCCCTGGTCTGCCTGCCGATTCTCCTCCTGCGTGGTCGGTCGGACGCCTTGCGCCGCACCGCGTTCCTGCTTTCAGGCGGCTTCGCCGTGGTCATAATCTGGGGCGCCGTGATGACCCGGCACATGGAAGCCCACGACTACCAGTTGCTGTTCGTCGCGCCGGCTATCGCCGTCGCCGTCGCCGTGCTGGTCGGCGAAGCATTGCCCGCGCTGTCCCGCCTGCCCTTTGCGCGCGAAGGGCAGGTCGGGGCGGTCAGCATTCTTCTGGCGATCGCGCTGGCGGCGATCTTCGCGCGCGGGGACGAGACGGCGCGGCGTATCTGGAAATTCCGCACCGAACCGCACCCCGACATCACCTTCGCAAGGCAGGTCGGCGCCATCGTGCCGGCAAACTCCATCGTCGCGCACACCTCCCCCGACATGGTGCCGGTCTACTACATGAACCGACATGTCGTCCGCGACGTCAGCGACGAGACCCGCCTCGCCAGGTATCGCAAGATGATCGAGGACCTTTGCGCCGATTGCCCGGTCTACATGGCGATCCCGCGCGACGACGAGCCGTCTTTCGCCGGCCTGCTCGCGGCAGATCGAGGGCGCGACGTCGGCGGGCTCGGCCGCCTGGTTCTGCTCAGGTCCGGGAAGTGATGTCGCCCCCGGAAGTCGCCGTGTTCGATCTCGACGGCACCTTGACCCGGCGCGACACGTTTCGCTTTTTCCTGATCTCCGTATTGCTGCATCGTGCGTCGCGCTGGCCCCTGTTGCCTGTCCTTGCCGCGGCCGTTCTCGTCCATGTTCTGGGATGGCGCGACAACACCTGGCTGAAGGCCGTCTTTCTCCGCTCCGTTCTCGGCGGGCTTCACCGCGACGAACTGGCGCCCTTCGTCGAGCGGTTCGTCGAACGGGTCGTGACGTCCGGCATTCGCCCCGGGGGACTTGTCGCCTTGGCGCGTCACCGGGCGGCGGGCGCCCGGCTCGTTCTCGCGACCGCGAGCCCCGACGTCTACGCGTTGCAGCTTGGCGTCAGGCTCGGCTTCGATGACGTCGTCTGTACCCGGATCGGCTGGACCGCGGACGGCCGCGTGAGCGGCACGCTCGACGGCGGCAATTGTTATGGTGCGGAAAAATTCGGCCGCGTCGAGCGGCTTCTTGCCGAACGCGCGCCGCAGGCCGCGCTCACCGTCTATTCCGACCACCACGCCGACCGCGATCTGCTGCGCCGTGCCGACCACGCCTTCGCCGTGCGCCCGACGCGGCAGTTGATGACGATGGTGTCCGAACTCGGCCTCGAAGTTATCGACTGGGGTTGATTCCGGCCCCGGCGGCCCCGGCGGATCAGGGTTTGGCGGGAACTCCCGGCCGGTGGTAATCTGGCGCCGGTTTCACACTGGGGACGGTTTCATGGCGAGTGCATTGATCACCGGCATTACCGGGCAGGACGGCTCCTATCTCGCCGAACTCCTGCTGGCCAGGGGCTATACCGTGCACGGCATCATCCGCCGCGCCTCGACCTTCAATACCGACCGGCTCGAACACATCTATGCCGATCCCCATGAATCGGGCGCCCGGCTCTTCCTGCATTACGGCGATCTTTCCGACGGCACCGGGCTCAGGCGCATCATCGAAAGGACCCGGCCCGAGGAAGTCTACAATCTCGGCGCCCAGTCGCATGTGCGCGTTTCCTTCGACCAGCCCGAATACACCGCCGACGTCGATTTCACGGGAACGCTCAGGCTTCTCGAATGCGTGCGCGACTATCAGCAGTCGTCCGGGCGCAGGGTCCGCTTCTATCAGGCGGGTTCGTCGGAAATGTTCGGCGCCACGCCGCCGCCGCAGAACGAAACGACGCCCTTCTATCCGCGCAGCCCCTATGCGGTTTCCAAGGTCGCCTCGCACTGGATCTGCGTGAATTACCGGGAGGCCTACGGCATGTTCATCGCCAACGGCATCCTGTTCAACCATGAAAGTCCGCGGCGCGGCGAAACCTTCGTCACGCGCAAGATCACGCGTGCGGTCGGGCGCATCAGGCTCGGCCTTCAGGACAAGGTCTATCTCGGCAACCTCGACGCCAAGCGCGACTGGGGGTTCGCCGGGGACTACGTCGCGGCGATGTGGGCCATGCTGCAGCAGGAGGCGCCCGACGACTACGTCGTCGCCACGGGCGAAACCTATTCCGTGCGCCAGTTCGCCGAAGCCGCTTTCGCAGAGGCGGGACTCGACTGGAAAGATCACGTCGCCTTCGATGCCCGCTACCTGCGCCCGACCGAGGTCGACGCCCTGCAGGGCGATCCCTCCAAGGCGAAGAGGCAACTCGGCTGGACGCCCAAGGTCGGCTTCAGGCAACTGGTTTCGATGATGGTCGCCCACGACATGGAACTCGCCCGCCAGGAGCGGACGCTACGCGATGCCGGGCATACGTCGGGCCTGCGCGGCCTGCAACAGTGAGCGAAGCCGGAAAGAGTCGCCATGCCTCATGCGAATGACGTTTCCGTGGTCGGCGATCTCGCGGGCATTGTTGCCCGGATGTCCGGCTCGGCGGTGGCGGTGGTGGGCGACGCCATGCTCGATCGCTTCGTCTACGGCGATGTGACGCGCATCTCCCCCGAAGCGCCGATTCCGGTTTTCCGCGAAGGGCGCGAGGTTCGCATGCCGGGCGGCGCCGGCAACGTCGCGCGCAATCTTGCCGCGCTCGGCGCGCAGGCGCGGCTCGCCGCGGTGGTCGGCGACGACGAGGACGGCAAGGCGCTGGCGCAACTTCTGGCGCGCGAGCCGGGCCTTGTCGCCGATATTGTCGCCGTCGCCGGCCGGGTGACGACGCGCAAGACCCGATTCGTCGCCGGCGCCCAGCAGCTTCTGCGCGCCGACCGCGAGGACGTGTCGGCCCTGCCCGCGGATGCGGCCGATGCCCTGCTTGCCGCCTTTTCGCGCGCGCTCAAGGGGGCCGGGGCCGCGGTGCTGAGCGATTACGCCAAGGGCTCGCTCGTCTCCGGCATGGCGGCGAAGCTGATCGCGCTCGCGCGCAAGGCCGGCGTGCCGGTCGTGGTCGATCCCAAGGTCGCGGATTTTTCCGTCTATGCCGGGGCCGACGTGGTGACGCCCAACCGTCAGGAACTCGCGGCCGCTTCGGGCCTGCCCGTCGCGAGCGATGGCGAAGTCGTGGCGGCGGCGCGCAAGGTCATGAAGACCTCCGCAATCGGTGCCGTTCTATGCACCCGTTCGGCCCAGGGAATGAGCCTGGTCACGGCTGCCGATGCCGTCCATATCGCGGCCGAGGCGCGCGAGGTGTTCGACGTTTCGGGCGCCGGCGACACCGTGGTGGCGACCATTGCCGCTGCGCTTGCGGCGGGGGCGAAGCTCGTCGATGCGGTGGCGATTGCCAATGCGGCGGCGGGCATTGTCGTCGGCAAGCTCGGCACCGCCGTCGCCCATCCGGGCGAAATCCTTTCCGCCCTGCAGCGGCGCGCCGTCATGCCGGCGGCGGGCAAGCTGGTGACGGCGGAAGAAGCGCGCCGCCGCGCCGATGCGTGGCGGGCCGATGGGCTCAAGGTCGGGTTCACCAACGGCTGCTTCGATCTGCTCCATCCCGGCCATGTGCATCTGCTGGCCGGTGCGCGCGCCGCCTGCGACCGGCTGATCGTCGGGCTCAACGACGATGCTTCGGTGCGCGGGCTCAAGGGCGACGGCCGCCCGGTCCAGGCGGCCGAGGCGCGCGCCCTCGTGCTCGGCGCGCTCGAGACCGTCGATCTCGTCGTCCTGTTCGGCGAAGCGACGCCCAGGCGCCTGATCGAGACCATCGCGCCCGACGTCCTGTTCAAGGGCGCCGACTACAGGCGCGAAGATGTCGTCGGCGGCGATTTCGTCGAAGCGCGCGGCGGGCGGGTCGTGCTGATCGATCTCGCGCCCGGCTTTTCGACCACGCTCACCATCGCGCGCATGTCGCGCTGATGCCGTCGTGACGCCGCGGGCGCAGGACGGCGGCGTTCTCCGGGCGGGGCGCGCGATGTGGCGCGCCATCGCCGTCCCCGGGCACCCGCTCGATGCGTGCGACGAGGGCCACCTGCGGGCCATCGCCCGGCGCCTGTCGTTCTATTCCTCGCCCAGCATGGCGGCCTGGCTGCTCGGCCCCATCGAGGCCCGCCTGCCGGGCCTTGTGCCCGCGGCCGACGTGGAGCGTGCGCGCCAGTTCGACCGCTTCCTGCGCGCGCGCGCGCGCACCGAAATCGCGCGCATTGCCGCGGCAGGCATCGATGTTCTGCCGCTCAAGGGTTTCGCCACGGCGACGCGCTTCTATCCCGATCCTCTCATCCGCACCATGGGCGACATCGATCTTCTGGTGCGTCCGCGCGATCTCGGGCGGCTTTGCGACCTGCTGGAAGGCGCGGGATACCGGTTCATGCGTTCGAAGGGCACGCCCGCCTGGGGACTCGCGGGCGAATCGAGCTTTCATCCCCTGGTTTCCGCCGACGGCGCGCTCAATATCGACCTGCATGTCGCGCCTGACGATTATCCGCTCGCTCGCGCACTTGACGCGGAGGAGGCCTTTCGCCGCGCGGCGACGACCGAAGAGAACGGGGTGCCGCTCGCGCTGCCCTGCGACGACCATCTCGTGCTGCTCGCCATGACACATGCGGCGCGCGACAAGTTCGATGAAGCCTCGATGCGCTCCATCGTCGATCTTGTTGCTGCGCTGGCGCTCAAGGGCGTGCGGCCCGATTGGAACGCGCTTGGCGTGCTCGCCCGGCGGGGCGGGTTCCTGCGCGCGGTCCGCGCCGCGGCGGGCCTGCTCGCGGCACTCGGCGTGGGCGGGCTGCCGCCCTCGCTGCTGCCGCGTTACCGTGGCCCGTCCCGCGCCGCCTTCGACGCGATGGTGGCGGACGTGCTGACGGTCTTCCCCGTGCCGCCGTCGAAATGGCGCAAGCAATGGCGCGACTGGTTGACGATCTCTGGTCCGCGCACGCTGCTGCACCGCAACATGCGCCGCCTGCGCGGCCTCGTGCGGCCGTGGACCGGGCTGCCGCCCGGGCGGCATTTCGGGGCGGATTGATCCTTCAGTCGGCCGGCCCGGCGAGCCCGCGCGCCAACAGGGCCTTGAGAAAGGCGGCGACGTCGGCGGCGATCCGTTCGCGCGGCTCGTCCGGGAAGGCTTCGGCGACGGCGGCCGCCAGTTCCCCGGCGGTCATCGGTTCGGCCAGCAGCTCCCACAGCGCGCGGCCGAGGCTGTTGAGGTGGAAGATCTCCTCGGTCTCGGGCACGACCAGGAACACATCGGTCTCGACCGGCGTCGCGCTCAGGCCTGCGCGCCGCCGGACAGGCACGTCGGGACCGGGCATGCTCATGTGGTTTTCTCCATGCGGCGCAGCAGGCTCGCCGCTTCGCTGCCGCCGGAATATCTCAACCGGAAGCACGGCGCGCTTTCGATCAGGGCCTTGAGTCCGGGCAGCAGGTCCGCTGCCGGGCGCGCCGCGCCGAAGTGCTGGCGGATGATAAGTTTCATGATGTCGGGACGCGGGCAGGGGGCAAGCTCCGGCGCAATCCCCTCGCCGCGATCGAGCAGGACGAAGGCCCCGATCGCGCATTCCTCGCCCAACGGCGCCAGCGCGCCGGGTCCGGATCGCGGCAGGCCGACATAGATCGTGCGTCGGTTGGCGACAGCGGTATGGTCCTCGATCCAGCGCCGTTCGTCGGCGGCAAGGGTGCCGGCCAGCGGCAGGCGAAGGTGAGGTTCGATGCCGAGCGCCCGGGCTCGACGGGTATCGAGGCTCACCGGCACCACGTCGTCGGAGAAGACACGCGCGCCTTGTGCGGCCAGTTGCGCCGTCAGGGTACTCTTCCCGGTCTTGCCCCGGGCCGGATAAACGATCAGCCTGCCGTTGACCACGGCGGCGCCCGCATGCAGGAACAATGTGTCGGGGGCCTCTGCGCTCATTGCCATGATCACTTCCGCAAGGAGGGCGCAGACCGCGTCGGTCGCATCATCATAAGTCTCCTCGCCGGCGATGAAATCCGAGATGAGCGAGAATTTGCCGCCGCGCGCCGCGATGCTGATGACCGGCGCCGGCGCATCGGCGGACAGCCACGGCGCTACCGTCCAGCCGCAAAGACGCGCGGCGACGGATTCGACAAGTCCGTCGCACCCGGTGAAGGCGACCGGGCGGCTGATTGGTCCGAACCGCAGCAGGGTACGGCCCGCGGTCACGAATCTTTCACGTCGGGATTTTCGGGCTTGTCCGGCTTCGACGGCTTGTCGGGCTTGGTCGGCTTGTTCCATGCCGGGCCGCCACCTTCGGAACCGCCGCCCGATTCGCCCCCTGATTCGCCCCCTGATTCCTGGGCATTGCCGTCGCCGAGCGACAGCAGGACGGGCGCGTGGTAGACGGCGCCGACGGCAAGCCCAAGCCGCTTGAGCGCGCGCCGGCGCTCCGGCGCTCCGGTCTCGTCGTCCGTCGGGATGGGATCGCGATCCTGGGTCATG
>CAXRES010000103.1:0-26164 GCA_964229575.1 Alphaproteobacteria bacterium | reverse complement strand
GCTGGAGGCATTTCTCGGCTCGGGCCTGCGCGGCTACGCCACGGCGCGCGACCGCCCCGACCGCGCCGGCACCTCTCGGCTTTCTGCGCACCTGCATTTCGGCGAAATCAGTCCCCGCGCCATCTGGCAGCGCGCCCGCTTCGCTGCCGGGCGCGATCCCGCCCTCGCGGCCGGCGTCGAGGGCTTCCTGCGTCAACTGCTCTGGCGTGAATTCTGCCACTATCTGCTGCACCACTTTCCCGATCTGGCGAAGGCGCCCTTCCGCCCCGAATTCGCCGCCTTCCCCTGGGCGGATGATGCCACCGCGCTCGCGCGCTGGCAGAGCGGCCGAACGGGCTACCCGATCGTCGATGCAGGCATGCGCGAATTGTGGCGGACCGGCTGGATGCACAACCGCCTGCGCATGATCGTCGCGTCCTTCCTGGTCAAGGACCTGATGATCCATTGGCGCAAGGGCGCCGAATGGTTCAGCGATACGCTGGTCGACGCCGACGCCGCCAACAACGCCGCGGGCTGGCAGTGGGTGGCGGGTTGCGGCGCCGACGCCGCGCCCTATTTCCGCGTGTTCAACCCGGTGCTGCAGGCGCGCAAGTTCGACCCGGACGGCGTTTATGTGCGGCGCTGGGTGCCGGAACTCGCCCGCCTGCCGGACAAGCACCTTCATGCGCCATGGGAGGCGCCCGCGGAGAGTCTGGCCGGCGCCGGCGTGCGCCTCGGCGAAACCTACCCGTTGCCCATGGTCGAACACGGCGCCGCCCGCGGGCGCGCGCTTGCGGCGTTCAGGCGGATTTCACGCGGGGACCAGGCCGGCGGTCAGCCCGCTTCGTGATGGGCGCGGGCTTCGGGGCTTCCGGCCGCGGGGCGCGGCAGTCCGATGCATTTTTCCGGCGGCAACCTCAGGGCGACGGCGGAACCGATGCTGAAGTCCCAGTCGGGGCGGGAACGCACGCGGAATGTCTGCGAGCCCACGGCGATTTCGTAGTCGATCAATTCGCCGAGGAAGATGCGGTTGGCGATACGCCCGGCCAGGGTGTTCTCCCCCGAGCCCGAGGCGGATACCACCACGTCTTCCGGGCGGATGATGACCTCGGCCGGAGAACCGGCGCCGATCGTTTGGGCGAATGTGCAAACGATATGGCCCTGCGCCGTGCGCACCCGGGCCTTGCCGTCCGCGCCCACGGCGCCTTCCACGGTCCCTTCGACCATGTTGGTCGAGCCGATGAAATCGGCGACGAATTCGCAATTGGGGCGATGATAGATGTCGTGCGGATTGCCGCGCTGTATCACCTTGCCGGCGTTCAGGACCGCGATCTCGTCGGACAGCGCCAGCGCTTCGGACTGATCGTGGGTCACGTAAAGGGTGGTGATGCCGAGTTCGAGCTGGAGCCGCTTCAGTTCGAAGCGCATCTGTTCGCGCAGCTTGGCATCGAGGTTGCTGAGCGGCTCGTCGAGCAGCAGCAGGCTCGGCGCGCGCACGAGGCCGCGCGCCAGCGCAAGGCGCTGCTGCTGGCCGCCCGAAAGCTGGGTAGCGGCGCGGTCGCCGAAGCCGCCGAGCCGGACCATGTCGAGCGCCCGGTTGACCTTGGCCGCGACCTCTTCGCGTCCGTACTTGCGGTCCTTGGCGACGCGCAGCGGAAAGGCGACGTTCTCGAACACCGTCATGTGCGGCCAGATCGCGTAGGACTGGAACACCATGCCGATGCCGCGTTGATTGGCCGGAACCAGGACCTTGCCGGCGCTGTCGTAGACCCTGCGACCGCCGATGTCGATGAGGCCCGAATCGGGCCGTTCCAGGCCGGCGACGCAGCGCAGCGTCGTGGTCTTGCCGCAGCCCGACGGTCCGAGAAGCGTAAGCAGCTTGCCCTGTTCGACATCGAGCGAAACGCCGTCGATCGCGTTAACGCGAGTGCCGTCGCGCGCGATGAAGGTTTTTCTCAGGGACTGGATCGAAAGCATGGGACTGGTCCTTCCTTGTGCTTTTCTTCAGCGTTCGACGCGCACGGCGCGCTCGATGCGGCGCATGATGAAAACGATGACCACCAGCGGCACGACCTGAATGACGCCGAGCGCGCAGACGGCGCCGAAGCTGCCGCCCTCCTCCCACATGGTCAGGCTGATGGTGCCCAGAACCTGGGTGCCCGGCCCGGCCAGGAAGATCGAAGCGGCCAGTTCGCGCACCGCCAGCACGAAGACGTAAAGCCATGAGGCGACCAGCACCGGCGCCAGCAGCGGCAGCAGGACGCGGCGGAAGGTCTCCCCCAGGCTCGCGCCGGAGACTTCGGCCACTTCTTCGAGTTCGCGGTGAATCTGCACGAGACCGCCCGAGGCGAACCTCATGCCATAAGGCAGGTACATCGTCACGTAGGCGATCAGCAGTATCCAGATGGTGTTGTAGACCGGCAGCGGAATCACCAGGTAGGCGAACAGGATCGATGCGCCGACGATGACGCTCGGGATCGCGATCGGCGTGAAAGCGATGGCGTCGAGCATCCAGCCCTGTTTTTTCATCATGCGCTGGGCGACCCAGGCCATCATGAAGGCGAGCGCGGTCACGCAAGTCGCCGCCAGAACGCCGAGCAACGCCGAATTCTTCAGCGCCGTGCGGAACACCGGATAGCCGATCAGGAAATGATAGTTCTCAAGGCTGGCCTTGCGCAGGGCTTCGATCGACGGCGCCGCGATGGTCGAGAAAAACGATTGCCACAGCAGCGTCACCAGCGGCAGGCCCAGATTGATGAAGAAGGAAAGGGCAACGATCGCGGCCACCGGCCAGCGCCAGCCGCCGAGACGGATCGGCGTCGGCTGGTAGCCCTTGCCGGTCACCGTGGCGAAGGCTTCGGCGTTGGCGGTGGCCTTGCGATAGAGGTACACGCCAAGGACGCAAAGCAGCAACAGCCCGATGCCCAGCGCCGCGGCGATGCCGAACTTGGGCGGGGCCGAAGCGGTCGCATGCTGGATTTCCGTCGTCATCACGTGGATACGCGCCGGCATGCCGAGAAGACGCGGCACTTCGAAGGATTCGATGCCGCGCACGAACAGCAGCAGCAGCGTCGACAGGATCGCCGGGCGCAGCAGCGGCATGGTGACGCGCGTCGCCACCTGCCAGTTGCCGGCGCCCGAGACCACGGCAGCCTCTTCCATGCGGATGTCGAGGACCCGGAAGGCGGGCCCCATCAGCAGGTAAGCGAGCGGAAAATAGTGCGACGACAGCGCCCAGATCATGCCGCCCATGGAATAGATGTTGAACGGCGCCTCGCTCAGGCCGAACCACGACTTCAGCAGCCCGTTGCCCCAGCCGATGTTGGGCGACAGGATCAGCGCCCAGGCCATCGTCGTCAGCAGGCCGGGAATGGCGAAGGACATCAGCGCCAGCAGATGGAAGGTATCGCGCCAAGGCGCATCGGTGCGTTCGACGACCCAGGCGATGCCGCCGCCCATCAGCAGCGTCAGAATCGCCGTGCCGGAAGCGAAGACGAGGGAATTGCCGATGAGTTGCGGGATCCCGCGGGCGCTGTAGGCGTCTATGAAATTGCTGATCGTCGCCGGGCCCGGCCCCAGCATCGTATCCTTGGAAAAGGAGATATAGACGAGGGTCCCGAGCGGCACGAAAACGAGCCAGACGCCGATCGCAACACCGAGAAACAGCAGCAAGCGCCCCGGGCTGAGCCATACGGCGAGCCGCGCAGCGAGCGTATTGGACGTTCCGAAAGCGGCGTCGTTTCCCGCGCTCATCGACAGTTCCTCAAGAAAAACGGAGCCTCGATCCAGGCTCCCCGGGGGAAATCCCGGCGCGGGACGGACCCGCGCCGGGCACGCATGACAATCAGCGACGGGAGAAGATTTCCTTGAAGCGCTTGCTCCACCTGTCTTCTTCCTCGCCGGAGATCACGGCCGGAATGACGACCTTGCCCTTCATGCCGTCGAGCACGCCCTTGGGATTGGTCTCGACGCCCGGACGGGTCGGAATGCGCCCGCCCTTGGTCAGCACCTTCTGGCCGTCCTCACTCGCCAGGAAGTTGGCGACCAGCCGCGCCGCGTTCGGATTCGGCGCGCCCGAATTGACGCCGACCTGGCCGTAGAACACGGTCACCGGCTCCAGATACCAGAAGTCGGTGGCGCCGCCGCGCATCTTCACGTTGACCGTGAGGTTGACGTAGTTGTTGATCGTCACGGCGTATTCGCCGGCGCCGACCTGACGGCCGAGCGCGAGATGGCCTTCGACCACCGCGGGGCGCAGATTCTTGGCCAGCGCCGTAGCGATGTCGATGCACTTGGGCTCGCCGAAGTGCTTGCACAGGGCGTAGAGCCATTCTTCATCCGTGCCGTCGATCACGGTCTTGCCCGCCCACTGGGTCTTGGTCGCCATCTCTTCGTAGCTCTTGGGCAGGTCCGACGGCTTCACCAGGTTGGTGTTGTAGGCCGGGGAATTGTAGTTGGCGTAGATGCCGACCCAGCGCTTGCCCGGATCCTTGGCGAAGTCGGGGATGGCCTTGGCCTCGGGCGGGTCGATCTGGGCAAGCCACTGCTGCGGCAGGCGATGCAGCGCCGTCGTCTGCAGGATGTCCCAGCCTTCCTTCCTGGCGCGCTTCTCCACCGTGATACGCCCGAGCAGGCCGGTGTCTGACGAGCGGACGTATTCGACCTTGATCCCGGTCGCTTTTTCGAAAGCGCCGAACACCGTGGCGCCTTCCTTTTCGTTCATCGAGGCATAGACGACGAGCTTGCCTTCCTTCTTCGCCCTGGCGACGAGATCCTTGTCGGCCATCCACGACGGATCGGCGGCAAGGGCGCTGCCGGCGGCAAAAACCGCTGCCGCGGCGCCGATGAAGGCAAAACGCGCCATGTGCGTCATGTGCGTGTTGAAAGTCTTCATTCTGTCTTTCTCCCTGATTGTCCGGCGCCGTAGATGGCGCCAGCGCTGGTTACTGGAAGGCCCGGCGCAGCCGGTCCACGAGTTCCTTGGGACGTGAATAAACGGAATCGAGCAACTGGTTGATCCGCTCTCCCCGCACGGGATTGATTTCGAGCTTCTGCTTCTCGGCCTCTGCCAGATAAGCCTTGTCCTTCATGGTGGCGTCGAAGGCGTCGCGCAATGCCTTGACGCGGTCGGCCGGAACGCCGGGCGGGGCAAGGAAGGGCCGGCCCATGACCTGCTCGGCCAGCGCCAGTTCGAACAACTGCTTGTCCTCCGTCTTCATCGGCAGATCGACGACGAGCGGCGCATCGGGATAGGCCGCGTCCTTCTCCAGCCCCATCTGGGCGAGAACGACCACCCGGCCCTCCGCCACCCACGGCGCAAAGCGGTTGCGGAAATTGGGCGACGAACCGCCCGAGACATGGGCGTCGACCTCGCCCTTTTCGAGCGCGAGAAGCGCTTCCTGGGACCCCTTGTAGCCCTCGATGACGCGGAACTTCGTCCCGAAAACCTCGTTCATCAGGCGCGGATAGACCGAGGTCGCAGCGCCCCGCCCGGTCGAGGACGTGGTCAACTCGCGCTTTTTCATGTCCTCGATCGTCTTCACGCCGGTTCTGGTGGAAACCAGCAACAGGCCAAGCTCCTGCTGCGGCGTGCCGATCCAGTGGAACTTGCGGCCGTCGAACTTGAGCGGGCTCGACTTCTTCTTTTTCTTGCCGTCCGCCCCTTCGAGCAGCGGCATGAAGGCAACGTTGCGCTGCAACTGGCCAATGACGGAACCGTCCTGGGCCGCCACGTTGTAGAGATAATTGGCGGCGATCACCCCGGCCGCGCCTTCCATGTTGCGCACGATCATCCTGGGCCGGCCGGGAATGTGGTTGACGATGTAACGGGACAGGTGGCGGGCATAACGGTCGTAGCCGCCGCCGACGGAGCCCGAGGCGATCAGGGTGATCTGCTTGCCCTTGTAGAAGTCGGCAACCGACTGGGCCGAAGCCGCCGCCGGAAGGAAGGCGGCGAAAACGGGCAGGATGACGACAAGGCCAAGGCGCGCGCGGCGGCCCGAAATCGGCATGGATTTGTTCTCCCTGTTTGCGGCCCGGAAGGCGGAGGACCGAGCGCCCCGCCCCAAACCCGTCCGGCTTTTCCGGGCCCCCGCCAGGATGCCCGCACCGAACATGTTTATCGTTTGAAATGTAAGCATTTTCAGCCCCCCTCCTCAACCCTTTTACGGACCGACGCCGGGCCCGCCGCCTTGGCCGGCAGGGGCCCCGGTAATTGAGTGGAAATAAGGGGACCTGGCCGCGGAGCGGGCTCGAAAAAAGGGCTGATTTCCATACCTTTCAGGGGGTTTAAATGCCCTAGATTTTAGCGGCTCGATATACGAAACTGCCCCCCTCCGAAGCACAGGGCGTCGTAAAGAGCTGACCGAGTCACCATGAAACCAACGGATACGTCCGATCCCGACTACTTTCACCGGGTCGTGGATTGCCAATGGGCCTGTCCTGCCCATACGCCGGTCCCCGATTACATCCGGTTGATCGCCCAGGGCCGTTTCGCCGACGCCTACCTGCTCAATCGCCAGTCGAACGTTTTTCCGGGCATCCTCGGCCGGGTCTGCGACCGCCCCTGCGAACCGGCCTGCCGCCGCGGACGGCTTGGCACCGATGAAAAGCCCGTCGCCATCTGCCGTCTCAAGCGTGTCGCCGCCGACCACCGCGGCGACGTCACCTCCCGCCTGCCGACGGCGCCGGCCGAAAAGAACGGCAAGCGCGTGGCGCTGGTCGGCGCCGGCCCCGCCTCGCTGACGGTGGCCAACGATCTCGCGCCGCTCGGCTACGCCTGCACGATCTTCGAAGCGTTGGAGAAACCGGGCGGTCTGATGCGCTCGAACATTCCTTCCTTCCGCCTGCCCGCCCAGGTTCTGGACGACGAAATCGGCTACATCGTCGGCATGGACGTCGACCTGCGGCTCGGCACCCCGGTCAGGAGCATGAAGGCCCTGCTCGCCGACGGCTACGACGCGGTGTTCGTCGGTTCCGGCGCGCCCAAGGGCAAGGATCTCGACCTGCCGGGACGCGAGGAAGCCGCCGCCAATATCCACATCGGCATCCAGTGGCTCGAATCGATCGCCTTCGGCCATGTCGCTTCGGTCGGCAAGCGCGTGCTGATCATCGGCGTCGGCAACACGGCGATGGACTGCTGCCGGTCCTCGCTGCGTCTCGGCGCGACCGACGTGAAGGTCATGGCGCGCAAGCCGCGCGGCTTCTTCAAGGCCTCCGAATGGGAGCTGGAAGACGCCGAGGAAGAAAACGTCGAAATCGTGGTCAACCATTCGCCCAGGTCCTTCGTCGTCGAAGACGGCAAGCTCAAGGGCATGATCTTCGAAAAACTCGAATACACGCTCGACGCCAGGGGCGAGATCGCCGACCAGAAAGTGGTCGAGGACGTATTTTTCCCCGCCGACGACGTGGTGCTGGCGATCGGCCAGGACAACGCCTTCCCGTGGATCGAGCGCGACCTCGGCATCGAGTTCGGCAAATGGGAAGTACCCAGGGTCGACAGGACCACGTTCCAGTCCACCCGCCCCGGCGTCTTCTTCGGCGGCGACGCGGCTTTCGGCCCGGCCAACATCATCTGGGCGGTCGAACACGGCCACCAGGCGGCGATCTCCATTCACCGCCATTGCATGGGCGAAGACGTCGCGGAGCGCATGCCGCGCGGGGTCAACCTGCAGTCCACCAAGATGGGCATGCACGAGTGGAGCTATTCGAACGACTTCGACCCGTCCGCGCGTCGCAAGATGCAGCATGTCGAGCTGACCCGCCGCTTCGAGAAGCTCGACGTCGAGGTCGAACTCGGCTTCAGCGCGGAGGAAACCGCGACCGAGGTGGAACGCTGCCTCAACTGCGACGTCCAGACCGTTTTCGTTCCGGAACTGTGCACGGAATGCGACGCCTGCATCGATATCTGCCCGGTCGACTGCCTGACCATCGCCGCCGACGGCGAGGAAGCGGACGTGCGCAAGCGCCTGACGGCGCCGGCGGAAAACCCGAAGCAGCCGCTGTTCGCATCCTCGCCCCTCAAGCTGACCGGCCGCATCATGGTCAAGGACGAAAACGTCTGCCTGCATTGCGGCCTCTGCGCCGAACGCTGCCCGACGGCCGCCTGGGACATGCAGAAATCAAGGATCGACATCCCCTACGCCTGGGGTGAACTCGGAGGAAACGCACCTTGTCAGCAGCGCAAGGCCGGCTGAACGACTTCGTCGTCAAGATCGCTACCGTCAACGGCACCGGCTCCGCGTCCGCCAACGGGCTGCTGCTCAAGGCGATCTTCCGCATGGGCATCCCCGTGGTCGGCAAGAACTACTTTCCGTCCAATATCCAGGGCATGCCGACCTGGTACGAAATCCGCGCGACCCGCGACGGCTATACCGCGCGTTCGGGCGAGGTTGATCTGATGATCGCCATGAACGCCGAAACCTACGCCCAGGACATCAAGGAAGTCGCCCCGGGCGGCTACCTCGTCTACGATTCGACATGGCCGCGCCAGAAAACCCTGTCGCGCCCCGACATCACGGTGATCGGCATCCCGCTCGCGCAGATGGTGAACGATGCCTTCTCCGACGCGCGCGTGCGCATCCTGATGAAGAACATGGCCTATGTCGGCGCGCTCGCGGGGCTTGTCGACATCGACATGAACGTCATCCGCACGCTGATCGAACAGATGTTCGCCGGCAAGCCGAAGCTGGTGCCGGCCAACATGCAGGCGATCGAACTGGGCTACAATTACGCGAGGCAGAATTTCTCCTGCCCGCTGCCCCTCCGGCTCGCGCCGATGGACAAGACCAGGGGCCACATCATGATCGACGGCAATACGGCGGCCGCGCTCGGCTGCGTCTACGCCGGCGCCACCGTCGGCGCGTGGTATCCGATCACCCCGTCGACCTCGCTGATGGACGCCTTCAAGTCGTTCTGCGCGCGCATGCGCACCGACAAGGATACCGGGGAAAAGCGCTACATCATCGTCCAGGGCGAAGATGAGCTGGCCTCGGCCGGCATCGTGCTCGGCGCGGGCTGGTCCGGCGCGCGCGCCTTCACGACGACGTCGGGCCCCGGCATCTCGCTGATGAGCGAACTCGTGGGCCTCGCCTATTATTCGGAAGTGCCGATGGTGCTGTTCGACATTCAGCGGGTCGGTCCGTCGACCGGCATGCCGACGCGCACCCAGCAGGGCGACCTGCAGATTTGCGCCTATGCGTCCCATGGCGATACCAAACACGTCTGCCTCTACCCGGCCGATCCGCGGGAATGCTTCGAGATGGCCCCGGCGGCTTTCGACCTGGCCGAGCGCCTGCAAACGCCGGTTTTCGTCGTGTCCGATCTCGACGTCGGCATGAACGACTGGATGGTTCCCGATTTCACATGGGACGATTCCTACCGCCCTGACCGCGGCAAGGTGCTGTCCGACGCCGAACTGGAAAAGATCACGAAGTTCTCGCGCTACCTTGACGTCGACGGCGACGGCATTCCCTACCGCACCCTGCCCGGCTGCCATCCCAAGGGCGCCAACTTCAACCGCGGCGCCGGCCACAACAAGTGGGGCGGGCGCACGGAGTTGTCCGACGAATACCAGGACGTGATGGATCGCCTGCTGGTCAAGTGGGCGACCGCCGCCACGCTCGTGCCGAAGCCCGAAATGATCAAGGCGCGCAGCGCCGCGACCTGGGGCATCCTGACCGTCGGCAGCTGCGACGGCGCATGCAAGGAAGCGCTGGTCAAGCTCGCCGAGCGCGGCATCGCGGTCGACTATCTGCGCGTCAAGGGATTCCCTTTCTCGGCCGAGGTCGAGGAGTTCCTGGCCGGCCACGAGCGCATCTTCGTCGTCGAGCAGAATCGCGACGCGCAATTGCGCGGCATGCTGCTCAACGAGACCGAGGTGGAAAAGGCCAGGCTCACCTCCGTACTTCATTACGACGGCATGCCGATGGACTACCGGCAGGTCGTTCGCGCCATCGAGGAAGCGGCAGCCAAGGAGGCCGCGGCATGACCTATATCCGCAAGCCCAACATCGCCTACAAGGGCCGCGCCACCAATGCGCTCGGCCTGAGCGAAGCAGCCTACGAAGGGGCCATGTCGACGCTGTGCGCCGGCTGCGGCCATGATTCGATCACCGCCGCCATGACGCGCGCCTTCTTCGAGCTGGGCATTCCGCCCAACCGCGCGGTGAAGGTTTCGGGCATCGGCTGCTCGTCCAAGACCACCGCCTATTTCATGGCGCAATCGCACGGCTACAACACCGTGCACGGACGCATGCCGTCGATCACCACCGGCGCGGCCGCCGCCAACCGGGAACTTTATTACGTCGGCGTTTCCGGCGACGGCGACACGCTGTCGATCGGTCTCGGCCAGTTCGCCCATGTCATCCGGCGCAACCTCAACATGCTCTACGTGATCGAGAACAACGGCGTTTACGGCCTGACCAAGGGCCAGTTCTCGGCCTCGGCCGGCTTCGGCGCCAAGACCAAGAAGGGCGAGACGAACCCGAACCCGCCCATCGATCCGGTCAAGACTGCGATCGCGCTCGGCGCGTCCTTCATCGCCCGCTCGTTCTCGGGGGACAAGGAACATCTCGTGCCGCTGATCAAGGCGGGCCTCAGGCATCGCGGCTTCGCGCTGATCGACATCATCTCGCCGTGCGTCTCGTTCAACGACCACGAAGATTCGTCGATGAGCTACAAGTACACCTATTCGCACATGCACACGGCCGCCGACCTGATCGAGGACAAGCCCGAGATCACCGCCGACTATCCCGAAGGCGCCGTGCTGCCCGTGACCATGCACGACGGCAGCGTGATCTATCTCAGGAAGACCGATCCGGATTACGATCCGACCGACCGGGCGCGCGCCTTCGACTACGTCATGCGCCACCAGGAAAAGGGCGAGATCCTTACCGGCCTGCTTTATATCGACGAAAGCCGCGCCGACATGCACGAATCGAACAAGACCGTGGCCGGCGCGCTCAACACTTTCGATTACGACAAGCTCTGCCCCGGGTCCGACGCGCTCGCCCAGTTGCAGAATCGCTACCGCTAGCCTCTAGCCGCTAGGTGCCCGCCGCGCCGTTCGTCGGCAGCGCGATGGTGTTGGCGGCATCGAGCCGCAACGTCACCTCGTCGCCCGGGGCGAACCGGGTCATGGGGTCCGCCAGAACCATCAGCCGCCAGCCCCCAACCTGCACGTCGTAGCGCCGGCTCTGGCCCTGGAAACTCGCCTGATCGACCCGCCCGTGCAGAAGCGATTGCCCGCCGCCGGCGGCATCGCTGCCGGCCCCGCGCCTTTCCAGGCGCACGTTTTCCGGCCTGATCGACACGGAGATTCCGCCGCCTGCGGGCAAGTCGTCCACGGCCTGGCACAGCACGCGTTCGCCCGATGAAAGCCGCACGGCAACTGTCGCCCCCGCCCGGGCGGGAGAGTCCGCCGTTCCCGCCACCATGTTGGTGACGCCGACGAAGCCGGCGACGAAAGCCGTCCTCGGCCGGTAATAGATCGCCTCCGGCGTGTCCATCTGCACGATGCGCCCCTTTTCGATCACCGCGATGCGGTCCGACATGGACAGCGCCTCCGACTGATCGTGGGTGACGTAGACCGTCGTGATGCCGGTCTGGCGCTGCAGGCGCTTGAGTTCGATGCGCATTTCCTCGCGCAGGTGCGCGTCGAGATTGCTGAGCGGCTCGTCGAGCAGGAGGAGCTGGGGCTCGCGCACGATGGCGCGGGCCAGCGCCACGCGCTGCTGTTCGCCGCCCGAAAGGCGCGTCGCCGGACGGTTGCCGTAGCCGCCAAGGTCGACCGTATCGAGCGCCTTCTGCACCCGCGCCCCGACGTCGGCCGTGTCGTAACGGACGTCCTTCGACACCTGCAGCGGAAAGGCGACGTTCTCGAATACCGTCATGTGCGGCCATATGGCGTAGGACTGGAATACCATGCCGATGTCGCGCCGGTTCATCGGCACGGCGATGCCGCCCGCCTTGTCGAACAGCACGCGCTCGCAGAGCCGCACGACGCCCGCATCGGGCAACTCAAGCCCCGCGATGCAGCGCAGCGTCGTCGTCTTGCCGCAGCCCGACGGCCCCAACAGGGTGAAGAACGTGCCCGCCTCCAGCGTGAAGGTCGCATCGCGGATGCCGCCCGCGATGGCGTCGGTCGCATTGGCGTAAAGCTTGGTCAGTCCGTCGACGACGAGCATCTTTCCATCCGTTCGCTCAATTACCGTATACGCCCGCGCCCGACCGGCGCGAGAGGAAATAGAACGCCGAGGCGATCGCGGTCATGATCGCCGTCCACAGCAGGCCCATGGCCGCCAGTTCGGTCCCCTGCCCGTTGGTCCACATGTCGTACATGGCGACCGCGATGGTCTGCGAATTGGGTCCGGCCAGCAGGATCGGCAGGGACAGCACACGCGAGGCCAGCAGGAAGATGAACAGCCAGCCCGAGGCGACGGCGGGCGCCAGCAGCGGCAGCACGATGCGCCGCAGGATCACGAGATTTCCGGCGCCCGACATGCCGGCCGCCTCCTCCAGCTCCCTGTGGATCTGCAGCATGCCCGAATAGCTGTAGCGCATTCCGTAGGGCAGATAGCGGATGACATAGGCAATCAGGATGATCCACAGCGTGCCGTAGATCGGGATCGGCAGCGCCAGGTAGATCTGCATGACCGCGGTGCCGAGCACGATACCGGGAAAGATCAGCGGCATGGTGGCGAGCTGGTCGAGCGCCCAGCCGCCCGGCTTGCGCCGCGCTGCCAGCCAGCCGACGAAGAGCGTCAGCACCATGACGACCGTGGCGCTCGCCGCGGCGAGCAGCAGCGTGTTCCATACCAGTTCCAGGTAGAACGGCGAATTGAGTACCGCCCGATAATTTTCCAGCGTAAACGTCGCCACCGCCTTCCAGCGGAAAGCCTGGAAGAACGGCAGGATCGAGGCCCAAAGCAGAACCATGTTGGGCAGGACCAGCACGAACAGGAAGTTGACGACAATGACGCCGCCGGCGATCCAGCGGCCGCGGCCGAGATCGAAGGGCCGGGCCCGGAAACCCTTGCCGGTGACCGTGTGAAAGCGTTCGGCGCTTCTTGAGATCCGGTTGTAGAAGGCGAGAAGCACCGCGACCACGCCGAGCAGGACCACGGAAAAAGCCGACGCGCGGCCGGCGTCGGGCGGCACCGTGTCCTTGAGGGCAAGAAAGATGTCGGTGGTCACCACGTTGACGCGCCCGGGCAGCCCGACCAGCGCCGGCACCTCGAACCCCTCGAAGGCGCGGATGAAAACGAGCAGGACAAGGGCCATGACCGCCGGCAGGGCGAGCCGCACCGTGATGCGCCGGATGGTATCCCAGACGCTCGCTCCGCTCATGCGCGCGGCTTCCTCGAACTCGGGGTTCGACGTGCGCAGCGTCGCCGACAGCAGCAGGAACACGAGCGGCGACCACAACATGCCTTCGATCAGAACCATGCCGCTCATGGAATGGACGTTGATCAGCACGCCGTTCGACCCGGTGATCGCCCGGTAGATGTCGTTGACGGGACCGACCTTGCCGAGCAGGAACAGCCATGCCGTGACGTAGAGCACATAGGGCGTGCCGAGCGAAATGATCGTCGTGAGGTAGGCGAGAATCTTGAACGGCGCGTTGGTGCGCTCGACCACCCAGGCGAGCACGCCGCCGAACAGCAGCGCCACCACGGCGCTGCCCAGGGCGAAGATCACGGAATTGACGAGGCTGGCGGCGAGCCTCTCGCCCTCCGCCAGTTTCCGGTAATGGGCAAAGGTGAAGTCGCCCGCCGCGCCGGTCACGGTGGTTTCGACCAGGCTCCCCTGCACCAGGTACCACACGGGCGGCAGCACGAGCGCCGCCAGAACCAGCCCGATCACTGCCGCGATCCAGCGCGTCGAATGCTCGGCCGCGTGCGCGCGAAAGGCCGAAAGCCAACCGGGCGCGCCTGCCTTGTTGTCGTTGTTCGTCGTCATAGGGCGGCAGAACCGGGGGCCCGGCGCCTCGCACCCCGCCCCCCGGAAACCACAGGCATCAGCGGAACATCTTGTCGAAGATGGCCTTCCACCTGGGCAGGTCGTTCGCCACCTGTTCCGGCGTCACGACGTTGACCTTGTAGTTTCCGACTTCCGGCTTGAGCGAGGGGACCTTGGCCGGCACGCTCGGCATGGCCGGCAGGTAATCGGCGGCGGCGAAAATCTTCTGGCCCTGTTCCGACAGGATGAAATCCATCAACAGACGCCCGGCGTTGGGGTGCGGCGCGTCCTTCAGCACGCTGACGGTGGACACCAGCGCCATGACCGGCTCCATCGCAATCCAGTCGACCGGGGCGCCCTTGGCGGCGCTGATCACCGTATGGTGGTTGAAGATCTGCAAGGCGATCGGATGCTCGCCCGCAACCACGGTATCGAGTACCTGGCGGGCGCTCGCGTCGATGGAGACGATCTTCTGCCGGGCGAGTTTCTCCAGATAGGCCATGCCCTTCTGTTCGCCCATGGTCAGCAGCACATTGCCGATGAAACCGGGCCCGGACGACGTCGAGGACGCGTTCCACACCATCTTGCCCTTCCACCTGGGATCGAGCAGGTCTTCGTAGGTCTTCGGCGCGTCGGCCTTCCTGACCAGCGAGGTGTTGATGCCGGGAGTGAGGAAATAGAGGTTGCCCGCGACCCAATAGCCCTGCGGGTCCTTGTATTCGGCCGGATATTTGGCCGCCGAGGCAGGCACATATTTGGCCACCAGTCCCGCCTTTTCGAGCGGCGGCTCGGTCGAGGTGCCGTCGAAGACATCGGCAGCGACCTTGCCCGCGCGCGCTTCATTCAGAATCTTGTTGGCGGTAGCCGTCGCATTGGCGCGCACATAGCGTACCTTGACGCCGGGGTATTTTTTCTCGAACTGCTCCACCATCGGGCGGACGATCTGCTTGATGATCAGGGTGGTGTACCAGACCGCCTCGCCTTCCTTCTTCGCCGCGTCGATCATCTTCTGATCGACGGCATTGGCCGGCGCGGCAAAAACCAGCGCGGCGCCGAACACGGCGGCGCAGATCACGGGCGGCAATTTCCGGCGATGGGACTGCTCAGGCATCGTTATCTCCCTGTCTTGAACCTGGTTTGCGAGGATTCAGCCTGCCGCCGCGGCCGATGTCAACCGGCGCAGGACCCTGGCCGCCCCCTATGCCGGGCCGATCGCCGCGAAGCCCTTGCGGATAGCGGCTATCGTGGTTTCGCGCGCCGTTGCGCCATAGGGCTCGGCCCTACCCGCGCCCCAGACCGGGCCCGGCCATGCCGCGTCGCCCGAGCGCCTGGCCACGACATGGACATGCAGCTGGCCGACGATATTGCCGAGCGCACCGACGTTGAGCTTGTCGGGCGCGGCGAAAGCCTGAAGGACCACCGAAGCGGCAGCAATTTCCTCCATCAGAAGAACGCGCTCGGCCTGCGGCAGGTCGACGATCTCGCGCAGGTTCGCGCACGCCGGCACCAGGATCAGCCAGGGAAAGCGCGCATCGTTCATCAGCAGGACGCGCGAAAGGCGCAGGCTGGTGACCGCGAAAGTATCGGCGGCAAGGCGTGGGTCTAGGCTGAACACGGCGCGGAACTCCCCCGGAAATTTATGGGCCGAGCCTAGCACGATCACGCGCGTCCGCCACCGGCAGGCCGGCGGCTTTACCCCCGGCGCGTTGCCCGAATGGGCGCAGACCAACGCGCCATCTCGTTGAACGCCACCTTGTTGAAAAGGAGCAACTTGTCCGCCATAGGACGATTCCATCCGATGGCGGGTTGCTCTAAACTTCGCCCCCATCATGCACACCGCGGCCACGCCATGACCGACGCCCGCGCCTTTTCCGTCTTCGCGGAAGGCGGCACCACCGTGTTCGAGGTTTTTTCCAGCCTCGCGCGCGAAACGGGCGCCATCAATCTGGGCCAGGGCTTCCCCGATCACGGCGAGCCGCAGGAAGTGATCGAAGCCGCCCGCGCGGCCCTCGCCGAACGTTCGAACCAGTACCCGCCGATGATGGGCGTGCCGGAATTGCGCCAGGCGGTCGCCGCCCACGCGGCTCGCTTCTATGGCCTCGACATCGACCCGATGCGCGAAGTGATGGTCACCTCCGGCGCGACGGAGGCCCTGACCGCGGCGATCCTGACCTTCGTCAAGCCGGGCGACGAGGTGGTGACGTTCGAGCCGATGTACGATTCCTATGCGCCCATGATCCGGCGCGCAGGCGGCGTCGTGCGACCGGTGCGGCTCGATGCCCCCGACTGGACGCTGGATGAAGCAACGCTTGCCGCGGCCGGCGGGCCGCGCACGCGCGCCGTCATCGTCAACAACCCGATGAATCCGACGGGCAAGCTGTTCTCCGATGCCGAACTTCGCGTGATAGCGCGTTTCTGCGAAAAGCACGACGCCATCGCCATCGCCGACGAAGTCTACGAGCATCTCGTCTTCGACGACCGGCGCTTCACGCCGCTGATCGCCGTGCCCGGCATGCGGGCGCGAACGCTGCGCGTGGGTTCCGCCGGCAAGACGTTTTCGCTCACCGGCTGGAAGGTCGGCTACGTCACGGCGGCGCCTGCGCTTCTCGGCCCGGTCAGCCGCTGCCATCAGTTCCTCACCTTCACCACGCCACCCTGCCTGCAATACGGCGTCGCCCACGGGCTCGCGATGGCTGACGACTATTTCGCTTCCCTGGCGCGGCGCATGAATGCCAAGCGCGACCTGCTGGCGCGCGGACTGGCCTCCATCGGGCTCCGGCTCAACGCCTGCGCAGGCACGTACTTCCTGATCGCCGATATTTCGGGCCTGGCAAGGACCGGCGAAGACGATGTCGCCTTCGCCATGCGCATGACGCGCGAGGCGGGAGTGGTCTGCATTCCGGTCAGCGCCTTTTATGAAATCGATCCGCCGCGCAACCTTGTCCGCTTCTGCTTCTGCAAGACCGACGAGCTTCTCGCCGAAGCGGTTCGCCGCCTGACCGGTCATTTCGGCCGCTCCTGAGCCCGGGCAATAACCACAAATAATTTCTGGCTTTTTTCCGCAGACATGGCACCATCCCGGGCAAGAATCGCCGGTGACAAGGCGGGCGGGCTTGACGCAGGCCGGGAGGTTCCATGAACGCCACCACGCAGACATCCGAATTCCGCGTTCCCGACATCCGGCCCATCGGCAGCGAAGCGCCGTGGCGCTGGCTCGCCCTGGGATGGAGCGACCTGCGCCGCCATCCCGCGCTGAGCCTCGGCTACGGGCTCGTCTTCACTCTCATCTGCCACGGCGTGCTGGCGCTGCTCTACACGTTCAACCTGCTCGCCCTCGCCATACCGGTCGCGGCGGCGGCCGTGTTTGCCGGGCCGCTGCTTGCGGTCGGCCTGTACGAGCTTTCCCGGCGCATCGGCGCCGGCGAGCCGGTCACGCTTGCCCGCATTGCCTTCGTCAAGACCGGATCGCCCGCGCAGATCGCCTTCATAGGCGTCGTGCTGGCCTTCTTCGCGCTCGCATGGATTCGCATCGCGACGCTTCTGTTCGCGCTGTTCTTCGGCGCCAGCACGCAGCCGCTCGACCAGATGATGAAGACGCTTCTGCTGACCTTCGACGGGATAACGTTCCTCGTGGTTGGGACCGCCATCGGCGCCGCGCTGTCGCTGCTCGCTTTTTCGGTAAGCGCCATTTCGATTCCGCGTCTCGTCGAGGCGCGCACCGATGCTATCAGCGCCGTCGCCACATCCGTACAGGCGGTCCGCAGGAACTTCTGGCCGATGGTGCTTTGGGCCTGGCTGATCGGCGTCCTGACCGCCGTCGGCGTCGCCACGCTGTTCGCGGGCTTCATCGTGATCTTCCCGCTGATCGGCCATGCCACCTGGCACGCCTACCGCGCGCTGGTGGCCGAAGGCGATTAGCGCGCAACGCCCGCGGGCGGCTTGTCGTCGGGTTCGTCGTCACTGAGGATGCGGCCCGCCGCGCCGTCGAGGTCGTCGTACTGATCGCGCTTGAGCGTCCACAGGAACGCGACCAGGCCGACCAGCCCCAGCAGCAGCGCCGCCGGTATCAGAAAAGCCAGCGCGTTCATCGCGCCCCCTTCCCGGGCGACAGGCGCAACGCATTCAGGGTCACGAGGACGCTCGACGCCGACATCGCCGCCGCCGCGACCAGCGGCGTCACCAGCCCGGCCATCGCCACCGGCACGGCGAACAGGTTGTAGCCGAAAGCGAGCGCGAAATTTCCCACCGCCAGACGGTGCGCGCGCCGCGCGACGCGGAGGGCGAGCGCCATGGGGGCGAGACTGTCGCCCTGGAACAGCACGTCGGCCGCGGCCTGCGACACGTCGGCGGCGGCGGCCGGCGACATCGAGGCATGGGCGCCCGCCAGCGCCGGCGCGTCGTTGAGTCCGTCGCCCACCATCAGCACCTTGCGCCCTTCGCGCGCCAGTTCGCCAAGCCGCGCCAGCTTGTCGGCAGGCCGCATGTCGGCACGCCAGTCGCCGATTCCCGCGGCGCGCGCAATGCGGCCGACGACCTGCTCGCGGTCGCCCGACAGGAGTTCGATGGCCAAACCCATTTCCCGAAGGGCGGCGACGGTTTCCGCCGCAGCGGGGCGCGGGGTGTCGGCGAACCGGACAGCCACCGGCGCCCGTCCCGGCCGGACAAGCCACGGTTCGGGTCCGCCGTGGCCTGCCGCCCCCGCGCCGGCCGCCCCCAGCGCCCATTCGCGCCGGCCAAGGCGCGCCTCGCCGTCTTCGGACATGAGCGAAAGGCCATCGCCCGGCCATTCGCGCACCGCGCCCGACGGCGCAGCGGAGGGGTCCGGCCCTGCCGTGGCCCGAACCAATGCCCGGCACAGGGGATGGCGGCTCAAAATGGCCAGCGCCGAGGCGAAAGCGAGGTCCTCGCCGGCGATCTCGTCACGATTGACCAGATCGAGACACGCCGTCGTCAACGTCCCGGTCTTGTCGAAAACGACAGTGTCGACTTCGGCCAGGCGTTCGAGCCCGTCGGCCGACTTGAGTACGATGCCTCGGGCGAGCAGGCGGCCCGACGCCACCACCTGCACGACCGGCACGGCGAGGCCGAGGGCGCAGGGACAGGTGATGATGAGGACGGAAACGGCGACCACCAGTGCGGGCTGCCAGCCCGCGGCGAAGACGCCCCACCACAGCGCGAAGGCCGCGAGCGCCGCAAGGTGAACGAAAGGCGCGTAGAGCCGCGCCATGCGGTCGGCAAGGCGGACGTAGCGCCCCCGCCCCTGCCCCGCGGCTTCGGTCAGGCGGGCGATTTCGGCCAGCGCGGTATCCTCGCCCGCTGCGCGCACGCGCACGACAAGCGGCGCGCCGAGATTGAGCGTGCCCGCCAGCACCGCCGCGCCGGGCCTTGCCGTCACGGGCAGCGATTCGCCGGTGACGAGGCTGGTATCGAGTTCGGATGTACCTTTCTCTACCATTCCGTCGGCGGCGATGCGCGCGCCCGCGGCAACAGACAGCGCCATCCCCGGAACAAGGTCCGAAACCGCAACGGCACGCGCGCGACCGTCCTCGCCGATCACCATCGCCTCCATGCCGCGCAGCACGAGCAGGTTTTCGGCGAGTCGTCCGGCCCTTGCCCGGGCCTGATGGTCGAGCACACGGCCGATGAGCAGGAAAAACAGCAGCATGATCGCCGCGTCGAAATAGACGTGCGCGCCGCCCTGTGCGGCCTCGGCGACGCTCAGGCCCAGCGTCAGGACCACCGCCACCGTGATCGGCAGGTCCATGCCGAACTGCCCGCGGCGCAAATGCGCGAGCGCAGGCCCGGCGAACGGCCGCACGGCGTAAGCCGCGGCGGGCAGCACGATGAGGGCGGACATCCAGTGGAACAGACGGCGGGTCGGTTCGTCCATGTCGCTGACCGCGCCCGACCACACGGCAACCGACAGCAGCATGACGTTGGCCGCGGCGAACCCGGCGACGGCGAGCGCGCGCAGAAGGCGGCGACTGTCGTCGGCACGGGGATCGACCGCGCTTTCGGCAAACGGCGTCGGCGTGTACCCGAGCGCGCGTATGCTTTCGATCAGGTCCGCCGCGTCCGCCTCGCCCTCGCGCCAGCGGAGCGCGAAGCGCCCGGTGGTCAGGTTGCCGCGCGCGGCGATCAGGCCCGGCCGGCGCGCGAGCGCGGCCTCGATGCGCTGGACGCAACCGGCGCAGTGCAACCCGCCGACGAGTACGGTCAGGGACGCGCCGCCGTCGCCGTCGCGGCGGACGAACGGCGCCGGATCGGGGGAAATTCCCGCTTCGACGGCGCCCCGCGGGCGGATCAAAGTCGCGCTCATGGGACGACCAGCCTTTCGCGCAACTGGTTTTCGGCAAGGCCCGGCAGGCCGAGGTGCAGCACCACTTCCCAGTTGCCGGATCCGGGCAGCGCGATATCGGCGCCATAACTGCCGGCCGCGGTTTCGGAAAGACGCACCGTGCGGTCTTGCCCGCCGTGGGTCGGCCGGCGCAGCAAAGCGCGCGCCGCGAGGCCGGCAAGCGGAGCACCATCCTTCGCGCGGACGGCGACGACGAGGCGCCCGCGCGCAGGCCCCGACGATCGCCAGGTGATCGCCACGGTCCAACCGCGCTCGCGCCGGGCCGCGTCATCGGCAATCACGCTGTCGTAGGCGAGGCCCTTGCGATAGGCGTCCTCCGTCTCGACCCCGGGGAAGCTCTTCACCGACAGCAGGATGAAAGTGCCGTTGACCAGAGCGACGACGGCGAAGAAGACGATGAACGCCCACAGGACCATGCGCCCGGTCACCGGCCGGCTCATGCGCGCCCATGTCATTGTCCGGGCCCCCGGAAGGTGGACCGGTAGCGCGCCGTATCGCCGCTCGCCTTGTCGGTCAGGACGAAGGTCATGGAACGCGTGCCCGCAGCCGCTTGCGCCCCCGCCGTCACCAGAACGCGGAAGGACACCAGCCGATCGGCGGGGGCCGAAAGCTCGAAATCGGTCCCGGCAGCGCGCCCGGCAAGGTCGAGGCGCGCGCCGGACATTCCTTCCACGGCAAGGGCGTAGCGGCGCGCGTCATGGCGTTTGTTGAGTATCTTGAGAGTATAGCCGTTGCGGATCGAGCCATCGCTGAGCCGCACGAACAGCGGATTTCGGTCGCGCTCGATGGCGACTTCCAGGTTCGCCCGCGTCATCAGCCCGACCAGCATGACCGCGCCCACGGCCGCGATCAGCGCCGCGTAAAGGACGGTGCGCGCGCGCAACAGTCGCGGCCGCGCCGCGCCCGTCACGACCCCGGCATGAGAATCGTAGGAGATCAGCCCGCGCGGCCGGCCGACCTTGTCCATCACCGTATTGCAGGCATCTATGCAGAGCGCGCAGTTGATGCATTCGAGCTGGGCGCCGTCGCGGATGTCGATACCCATGGGGCAGACGACGACGCACTGGTTGCAGTCGATGCAGTCGCCCCGCCCTTCCCAGCTCTCGCCCTTCTTGTGCGCGCCGCGCGGCTCCCCGCGCAGGGGATGATAGCTGACGGCCAGCGTCTGTTCGTCCTGAAGGCCGGCCTGGATGCGCGGCCAGGGACACATGTAGATGCACACCTGTTCGCGCGCGATTCCGCCCAGCATGTAGGTCATGAACGTGAACAGGCCCATGAAGACGTAGGCCGAAGCCGGGGCTTCCAGCGTCACCAGCTGGCGGGCGAGCATCGGGGCGTCGGCGAAATAGAACACCCAGGCGCCACCGGTGGCGAGCGCGATGGCAAGCCAGATCGCGTGCTTGAAGGACTTGCGCGCGATCTTGGCCAACGACCACGGCTGGGCGTCGAGGCGCATGCGCGCGTTGCGGTCCCCCTCGACCGCCCGTTCGACCACGAGGAACAGGTCCACCCAGACGGTCTGCGGGCAGAGATAGCCGCACCAGACCCGCCCAGCGATGGAAGTGACCAGGAACAGGACCAGCGCCGCGAGGATCAGCAGGCCGGTGACGTAATAGACTTCGTCGGGCCATATCTCGATGAAGAAGAAATAGAAGCGCTGGCCGGGAAAATCGAGCAGGATCGCCTGGTCCGGCAGGCCGGCGCCGCGCTGCCAGCGCAGCCAGGGGGCGCCGTAGTAGATGGCGAGCGTCACCAGCATGATCAGCCATTTGACGCGGCGGAACGTGCCGTGGACCCGGCGCGGATATATCTTCTCGCGGCGCGCATAGAGCGAACGCCGTTCGGCGCGGTTGATCGCCTCGACCGCGACGGTCTCGACCTCGTAGGCCCCGGAGGGTGCCGATCGTGGGTTCGCCTTCGTCTCGCTCATGTGTCTTCCGTGCCGCGCCGCGCGGGAAACGGACGTTACTTGCCGCCGCCGAGCGCGTGCACGTAGATCGCCAGCGACTTGATCGTGGCGTCGTCGAGCCGCCCCTGCCAGGCCGGCATCACGCCACCGCGCCCTGCCTGCAACGTGGCGCGGATGTCCTCCCGCGCGCCGCCGAACAGCCAGATGGCGTCGGTCAGGTTGGGCGCCCCCATGTCCTGCCTGCCCTTGCCGTCGGGACCGTGGCAAGCGGCGCAGGTTTCGCGGAACACCGTCGCCCCGCGCGCGGCCGCTCCCGCGTCGCTGCCGCGGCTGGACAGGGACAGCACATATTCGACCACATCGCCGATCTGCTCGGGCTTGAGCAGCCCGTCGCGCCCATAGGCAGCCATGACGTTGTTGCGCGTATCGGGATGGCTGGCGCGGATGCCGACGCGGATGGTCTTTTCGATATCGGCCAGCGTGCCGCCCCACAGCCAGTCGTCGTCGTTGAGATTGGGATAGCCCTTTGCCCCGGCCGCTCCCGCCCCGTGGCACTGGGAGCAGTTCACGGCAAAGGCGGAACGCCCACCACGCACGGCGAAATCGATGAGGTCGGCATCGGCGCGAATCTGGTCGTAGGACATGGCCGCGATCCTGCGCGCGAGCGGCGCCTGGCTCGCGCGCGCCGTCTCAATGCTGCGCGCCACGGTGTCGCGCTGGGAATAACCGAGCATGCCCTTCGTATAATCGGCGACCAGCGGCCAGGCCGGCATCAGGATCCAGTAGCCGATCGACCAGACGATGGTGGCGTAGAACACCCACAGCCACCAGCGCGGCAGGGGCGCGTCCAGTTCCTCGATGCCGTCCCAGACATGACCGGTCGTTTCCTGACCGGTGACGTCGTCGTGACGGGAAGATGGACGCTGGTCCGTCATCGGCGGTCTCCGGCAGACGGCGGCGCGGCGGCGGCAGAGCCGCCCTCGTTAAAGATGGCCGCGCGGGGCGCAGCGGGCTCTTCGAGCGGCAGGCGCGCGGCGCGCTCGAACTTGGCGCGGTTGGACGGCCACAGGGCATAGGCGACGGCAACGGCGAAGATCGCCGCCATGTAGATCAGCCCCCAGGTTCCGGCGAGGCGCGAGAGTTCTTCGGGCAGCATCCGTCCCCCTAGCGCCGGTTCTCGTCGGCGCGGTAGGCGCCGAAATCGACGAGCGTACCCAGCATCTGCAGGTAAGCGATCACGGCGTCGAGTTCCGTCAATTCGGGCGAGCCGTCGAAGTTGCGCACCTGCGCCTTGGCATAGCGCTGCGCGAGCGCCGCCCCGCCTGGATCGTCAGGACTGGCCTGCGCGGCAAGGTCGGCCGCGGCATTGGCGATCATGTCATCGGTATAGGGAACGCCGACGGCGCGGTTGGCGCGCAGCTCCGCCGCGATGTCGGGCACCTTGAGCGGCGTGCGTCCGAGAAAGGCATAGGCCGGCATCACCGATTCCGGCACCAGGGCGCGCGGATCGTTCATGTGCGCGACATGCCATTCGTCCGAATAGCGCCCGCCGACGCGCGCGAGGTCGGGCCCCGTGCGCTTCGATCCCCACTGGAAGGGATGGTCGTACATGCTTTCCGCGGCCAGGCTGTAATGGCCGTAGCGTTCGACCTCGTCGCGCAGCGCGCGCACCATCTGGCTGTGGCAGGAATAGCAGCCTTCGCGGATGTAGATGTTGCGCCCGGCAAGTGCGCGCGGCGTGTAGGGCCGCACGCCGCTCCCCTTTTCCACCGTCGACTTGAGGTAGAAGAGCGGCGCGATCTCGACGATGCCGCCGATCGAAACGACGACCAGAATGAGGACCAGGAGCAGAAAGCTGCATTTTTCGATGACGGCGTGGGACAATTTCATCGCCGCCTCCTCAAGCCGTCGCCGCGCCGGCCCGGATCGCCGCAGGTGCCGGGTTGACCGTGCGCCACAGGTTCCAGGCCATGATCAGCGCGCCGGCAAGGAACAGGAGGCCGCCCGCGGCGCGGATCAGGTAATACGGATGCATCGCCGCCACCGTCTCGGCAAATGAATAGACCAGGAAGCCGTGGGCGTCATAGGCGCGCCACATCAGCCCCTGCATGATCCCGGAAACCCACATGGCGCTGATGTAAAGCACGATGCCGAGCGAGGATATCCAGAAATGCCAGCTGACCAGGCGCATGGAATGAAGCTCCGTCCTGCCCCACAGCACCGGCACGAGGTGATAGACCGCGCCGAACGTCACGAAGGCGACCCAGCCGAGCGCGCCGGAATGGACATGGCCGATGGTCCAGTCGGTATAGTGGCTCAACGCGTTGACCGCCTTGATCGACATCAGCGGACCTTCGAAGGTGCTCATGCCGTAGAACGCAAGCGCGACCACGAGAAAACGGATGACCGGATCGGTTCGCAGCTTGTCCCACGCGCCCGAGAGCGTCATCAGGCCGTTGATCATGCCGCCCCAGGACGGCATCCACAGCATGACGGAGAACGTCATGCCGAGCGTCTGCGCCCAGTCCGGCAGCGCCGTATAGTGAAGATGGTGCGGCCCGGCCCAGATGTAGAGGAAGATCAGCGACCAGAAATGGATGATCGAGAGGCGATAGGAATAGACCGGCCGCTCCGCCCGCTTGGGCACGAAGTAGTACATCATGCCAAGAAAGCCCGCGGTCAGGAAGAAGCCGACCGCGGTCTGCCCGTACCACCACTGGGTCAGCGCGTCCTGCACGCCGGCGAACAGGATGTAGCTCTTGGTCCCCGTGAGCGATACCGGCACCGCCAGGTTGTTGACCAGATGCAGCATCGCGACGGTGACGATGAAGGCGAGATAGAACCAGTTGGCGACGTAGATATGCGGCTCGGCCCGCCGGCGCAGGGTTTCGAGAAACACCAGAAGGTACGCGACCCAAACCACCGTCAGCCACAGATCGACGTACCACTCAGGCTCGGCGTATTCCTTGGACTGGGTGACGCCCAACACGTAGCCCGACGCGGCCAGCACGATGAACAGTTGGTATCCCCAGAACACGAACCACGGCGCGATATCGCCCGCGAGCCGCACACGGCAGGTCCGCTGCACGACGTAGAACGACGTCGCGATCAGGGCGTTGCCGCCAAAGGCGAAGATGACGGCCGAAGTATGAACGGGGCGCAGCCGCCCGAAACTCAGCCACGGCAGATCCAGATTGAGGACCGGGAAAGCGAGTTGCAGGGCGATGACGACGCCGGCCAGGAAACCGACCAGGCCCCAGAACACCGTGGCGATGACGCCGGCGCGCACCACGCCGTCGCTGAAGCCCGATAGCGCCGCGCCGCGCTCGGCTGAGAAATGGCGGCCGATGAGGGCAAACGCGGCGAGGACGGATGCGAAGGTAAAGATCGCCGCGTGAACGGCCATGCCCGGATCGACGGCACGAGACCACAGGACGAGCCCCAAGAGCGCCGCGGCGCAGCAGGCCGCGAGCCAGATGAATTCCGCTATCCCCGCCGACCGGCTTTGCCCCATGTTCCCCGCCAGATGGTCAAATCATTCGGTATCTAAGGAATTTACTCCGGAACCCCGCTCGGCGCAACCCTGCGAGTCGCCTTGACCCGGCGGGATACAAAATCAGCGGGAAACAAAAAGGGCCGCCCTCACGGACGGCCCTTTTGGGAATAGCGATGCCGCTCAAACCTGCTTGAGGTTGATCGCCTTCGGGCCGCGGGCATCCGGCTGGACGTCGAAGCTGACCTTCTGTCCTTCCGTCAACCCGGAAAGGCCCGAGCGTTCGACGGCGGAAATGTGGACAAACACGTCCTTCGAACCGTCATCGGGGGTGATGAAGCCGAAGCCTCGAGTCTGATTGAAAAATTTCACGGTGCCTGTAGCCATTGGTCCTGCCTCGAAAGTCTTTAGGTCTGGACGGTCCGCCGCCCGGGATGACATGTCATGAACCAGATCCAGAAGCGAAG
>CAXRES010000102.1:0-5063 GCA_964229575.1 Alphaproteobacteria bacterium | reverse complement strand
ATTGCAGCCGCAATATATCAGTGAAGTAAGAACCCGCCCTATTCAAGCAGATGGCGGCAGTCCGCCGCCATGAGGACCAGCCGTGAAAGGCTGCCGGCGCCGGTCTTTTCCATGATGTTCGCGCGATGAACCTCGACCGTGCGGTGGCTGATGCCGAGATCGCGCGCGATCTCCTTGTTCGTCGCCCCGTCCAGCAGACGCGAGAGGACCTGTTTTTCCCGCGCCGTCAGACTGTCGACCGGCGTCGGCCCATTGGCGGCCGGCTGCGCACCGGCCAGGCCGCTCGCGGGCTGGGGGGCGGCGAAGGCCTTTTCGACCATGCCGATGAGCACCTCGTCGTCCACCGGCTTTTCGGCGAAATCGAAGGCGCCCCGACGCATCGCCTCGACCGCCGTCGGAATGTCGCCCTCGCCGGTGATCATGATGACGGGGCAACGCCCGCCGCGTTCGCGCAGGAGCCTCAAGGTCTCAAGCCCGTCGGGTGGCGGCATGCGCAGGTCGAGCAGGATGCAGCCACAGGTCCTGAACCTGTCGTCGGCGAGCAGCATGGCGCCCGAGGTATAGGGCACAGGGGCGAACCCCGCGCTTTCCAGCAATGCGCAATAGGATGCAAGAACGGCGACGTCGTCGTCGACGACACACACGAGTTTGGGATCGCGCCCCGCAAGGGCCTGCCTGTCGTTCATTTTTTATCCCGGCCGTGGAACGACCATCAGTATCCCGCCACAGGATAGGGACTTGGTACAAATACGTATAGTAGCGTCCCGAATTAATTCCCAGCCGTTTCTCTGCCAAAAGTCATAGCCAGGACACTGACCGAGGGAAACGGCACATGACACCCAATCAACCCACGCACCGGCCCGGCCGGGGGGCGGTCGTCCATTTTCTTGCAGGGGAACGGCGGGTAACCGACCGGGTGGTCTCTCTCTGGAAATCCGCCCGCGACAAGCAGACCGTTCTCGATTCCATCAACGACAGCGAGCTGTGGGCCCATTGTTTCCTTTTGATCGTGGATGACGACCTTGACTGCTCCATCATCCTCGACAAGGGAGAAAGCGCCGCCAGGGGGTTGGCGCTAGACCGGCGCGGCGCGACGCCGCTCTACCGGCTGCCGCACAGGCTGGCCAAACGCATCCACCGGCTCGGCCTGCAGTGCCAAAGGGACCAGGCGCCCTGTCTCGATGCCTGCGAAAACCTTGAGGCCCCGGAGATTCCGGCGAAACGCTGTCGCATGGCCGTGTTGCCGCTGATCAAACAGGGCAAAAGCCGTGCGCCGCGCATCCAGCGCGCCGCCAACATGCTGGGCGTTTTCACATACTGCTAGGCGCGCCGGCCGCTCACCGCACCGGCCGCCGGACGCGCGGGAAAAATCAATAATCGACCGCCAACCGGTCAGGACGCGATCAGAAGCCGTCTTACCGGGTCGCTTCGCCCGCCCGCGGATGCCGGGCGCATTTGCCTCTCGACCCCTCGGGTCGGACCGACCCAACCGGAAGATATTCCACAACAAATCAATCCCCCGCGCCGCCCACGAAAAATGGTGGCAAGGCGCGATTTTCACGCCATGATGCGGGAAAATCATAAGTGACTCAGCGTCAGGGGGAATTTGAATGTCCGATCTTCGTTACGAAGCGCCAGCGACGCTGGCCGCGGCGGTCAAGCTGCTTGCCGGCTCGCGCGGGTTCGCCCGCGTCATGGCCGGCGGCACCGACCTGATCGTCCAGATGGAAACCGATCTGATCGAGCCGGAACTTCTGGTCGACCTCAAGAAGATACCCGCTCTTCGCACGATCAAGGCCGAAAAGGGCGGCTTTCGCATCGGCGCCGCGGTGAGCGGCATGGAAATGATCGAGCACAAGGCGCTCGGCAAGGCGTGGCCGGGCGTGATCGACGGCGTCAAGCTGATCGGCTCGATCCAGGTCAAGGGCCGCGCCACGATGGCGGGCAACCTGTGCAACGCGTCTCCCGGCGCCGACAGCGTGCCGCCCCTGGTGACCGCAGGCGCCGTCGCCCGCGTCGTCGGCCCCAAAGGCACGCGCAAGGTGCCGGTCGAAAAGATTCCCGTGGGCCCGGGCAAGACCTCGCTCAAGAAAGGCGAGATCATCGAAAGCTTCATCCTGCCCAAGCGGCCCAGGAATTCGGGCGACGCCTATCTCCGCTTCACGCCGCGCACCGAAATGGACATCGCCGTGGTCGGCGTCGCCGTCAACCTGACGCTCGACGCCAAGGGCGTCTGCACGGCGGCGCGCGTGGCGCTCGGCGCCGTGGCGCCGACGGTGCTGCTGGTCGCGGACGCGGCCAAGGCGCTGATCGGCACCAGGGTGGACGATGCGGCGCTCGACAAGATGGCGGAGGCCGCCGCCGCCGCCTGCCGTCCCATCGACGACAAGCGCGGCACCAGGGAATTCCGCATCAAGACGGTTCGCGTGCTGGCCAGGCGCGCGGCCGGAATCGCACTCGAACGGGCGAGGAAAAGCCGATGAGCAAGAAGTATCAGGTCACGACCACCGTCAACGGCGACGACTACGATTTCCTGTGCGAGCCGCAGCAGACGCTGCTTGACGTGCTGCGCGACGAGCTGACGCTGACCGGCACCAAGGAAGGCTGCGCCACCGGCGACTGCGGGGCGTGCAGCGTCATCGTCGACGGCAGGCTCCAGTGCGCCTGCCTCATGCTCGCGGTCGAGGCCGGGGGCAAGAAGATCGAGACCATCGAAGGCATGGCCGACGACGACGAATTGCACCCGCTGCAGCGCAAGTTCCTGGAACTCAACGGGCTTCAGTGCGGCATCTGCACGCCGGGCTTTCTGATCGCGGCCAAGGCGCTGCTCGAACGCAATCCCGATCCCAGCGAAAGCGAAGTCCGCTACTGGCTGGCCGGCAATCTGTGCCGCTGCACCGGCTATGACAAGATCATCCGCTCGGTTCTCGCCGCAGCGAAAGAAATGAGGGGGGCCTGATCCATGGCGACCATTCTCGAAAAGCCCGGCTTCAACCCGGACCGCAAGTACAAGGTCATCGGCACTTCGCCGGTCAAGCATGACGGCTTCGACAAGGTGACGGGGCGGGCCAAGTTCGCCGCCGACATCTTCCTGCCGGGCCAGCTGGTGGGCAAGTTCCTGCGCAGCCCGCATGCGCACGCCGTCATCAAGAAGATCGATGTCTCCAAGGCGGAAAAGCTCCCGGGCGTGAAGGCCGTCGTCACCCGCGACGATTTCCCCGAATGCAAGCCCGGCAGCGGCGCAGGCGACATGACACGCATGGTCATGGCGCGGGAAAAGGCCTACTGGGTCGGCCATCCGGTCGCCGCCGTCGCGGCCACCAGCGAATCCATCGCCAAGAAGGCGCTGAAGCTGATCAAGGTCCAGTACGAGGTCCTGCCCTTCGTCATCGACGAGGTCGAGGCGATGAAACCCGGCGCGCCGATCCTGCACGATTATCTCCGCACCAAGGGCGTCACCGGCCCCGATGCCGATAAGAAGACCAACGTGGTCGAACGCCTCGAACTGGCGCAGGGCGACGTGGCGGCGGGCTTCGCCGAAGCCGACGTCATCGTCGAGCGGTCTTTCGACACGAAGCCCATGCACCAGGGTTACATCGAACCGCAGTCCTGCGTCGCCTCCTACTCCGACGACGGTCAGGTCGACCTGTGGTGCTGCACCCAGGCGCCCTTCGTCTACCGCGACCGCCTGACGGAGATCCTCAAGATCGATTCGTCGAAGATCAGGATCCAGCAGTCGGAACTGGGCGGCGGTTTCGGCGGCAAGACCACCTTCTACGCCGAACCCGTCGCCATCGTGCTGGCGAAGAAGGCCAAGCGCCCGGTCAAGATGACCCTGACCCGCAGCGAAGTGCTGCAGGGCACCGGCCCTGTTTCGGGCACCCATTCGCGCATCAAGATGGGCTGCAAGAAGGACGGCACGATCGTCGCCGCCGATTCGGAACTGATCTTCCAGACCGGGCCCTACACCGGCTCGGCCTTCCTCAACGCGCCGCAGGCGATGCTGACGCGCTACGACATCAGGAACATCAGGACGATCGCCCACGAAGTGGTCTCCAACCGGCCGAAGGTCAGTTCGTTCCGCGCGCCCTGCGTGCCGCAGATCGTCTTCGGCGTCGAAGGCGTGATCAATGAAATGGCGAAGAAGATCGGCATGGACCCGCTCGACTTCCGCCTCAAGAATGCGATCGCCGAAGGCCACAAGACGATCTACGGCCAGGTCTTCGACCGCATCGGCTTCGTCGAGACCATCGAAGCGGCGAAGGCCTGCGATCACTATCGTTCGCCGGTGCCGGCCGGCCAGGGCCGCGGCATCGCCTGCGGCTTCTGGTTCAACCGCGGGGGCGAAACCGCGGGCTCCATGCAGCTTGCGCCGGACGGCACCGTGACCATCTCGCTCGGCACCGCCGACGTCGCCGGTTCGCGCATGTCCATGGCGATGATGGCGGCCGAGGAATTCGGTATCCCCGTCGATCGCATCCGCGCGGTGCTGGCCGATACCAATTCGCTCGGCTTCAACCGTGTCACCGCGGGCAGCCGCACGACCTTTTCGAGCGGCATGATCGTGGTCGATTCGGCGCGCAAGATCATCGGCGAGCTGTGCCGGCGCGCGGCCAAGATCTGGAACGTTCCCGAAGAAGCCGTAACCTTCGAAGACGGGCATTGCCGTCCGGCAGGACAGAATGCAGGCGACTTCGCGCCGCTGTCGATGAAGGACATCGCCTCCAAGACCACGCCGACGATGGGCGCCATTTCCGGCCATTCGGAAATGAACGTCACCGGCGCGGGCCCGGGCTTCGCCGTGCATATCGTCGACGTCGAGGTGGACAAGGAAACCGGCCTCGTCGGCGTCAAGCGCTACACCATCGTCGAAGACGCGGGCAAGGCGATCAGCCCGGCCCAGGTCGAAGGCCAGTTCCAGGGGGCCGCGGTGCAGGGCATCGGCTGGGCGCTGAACGAGGAATACATCTTCGGCGCCGACGGCAAGATGCAGAACCCGAGCTTCCTCGACTACCGCATGCCGGTCGCTTCGGACGTGCCGATGATCGACACCATCATCGTCG
>CAXRES010000101.1:0-3169 GCA_964229575.1 Alphaproteobacteria bacterium | reverse complement strand
GCAACGAGGTGGTTCTCGCTGCGGCGATGACAAGGGCCGAGGCCGCGAACAAGGCAAAGAGCGAGTTCCTCGCCAACATGAGCCACGAACTGCGCACGCCGCTCAACGCTATCATCGGCTTTTCGGAGATCATGGGCAGCGAGATCAAGGGCCCCCTCGGCGACCCGACCTACAAGGCATACGCCGCCGACATCAGCAAGTCGGGACAGCATCTTCTCGGCATCATCGACCGGGTGCTCGATCTGGTGCGGACGGAGAACGGCACGACCTTCATCGAGACCAGCGAAACCAACCTCGCCTTCGTCGCCAAGTCCGTGGCGCGAATGATGGCCGCCGAGGCCGAGGCCGCCGGTCTCAGCCTCTCCGTCGAGGCGGAGACCGATCCGATCACGATTTTCACCGACGCGCTCAAGGTGCGGGAAATCCTGGTCAGCCTGGTGTCGAACGGCATCAAGTTCACGCCGGGCGGCGGCAACGTTACCGTCTTCGTGTCGCCCACGGACGACGGCGCCCTGTTGCGCGTCGTCGATACGGGGATCGGCATGCGACCCGAAGACGTGCCGCTCGCGATTTCACCCTTCGGCCACATCGAAAGCGTGTTTTCCAAGAGCCGCGGCGGCATCGGCCTGGGTTTGCCGTTCACCCGGCGCCTGACGGAATTGCTCGGCGGCGGCGTCGAGATCGAATCCGCTCCCGGCAAGGGCACCACCGTCAGCGTGACGATTCCCAACAGCCCGCCGTCCCCCGACGTCCGCGACGCCCAGGGCGCCCGCCCGCAGGCCCCGCTTTCGAATTCATTGCACTAACGAATTGCGCGTTCGGTTCGCTGATCCGTCACTGGCCGGCCGCCTCGGCTTTGAGCCGCGCGAGCAGCTCATCGCGCCCGGCGCGGAAGTCGCCGGCGATCCACCACGCCTCCACCGCGCCGAGGGCGCGGCCCATCGCGGGCCCGGGCCGGATGCCGCAATTTTCGGCGTCGGCGCCCGATAGCGGAAAGGCGGGCGGCGTAAAGGTGCGGGCGATCTCGAGCAGCGCGCCGCAGGCAATCGCCGCGGCCCGCCGGCTGTGGGTATCGCGTCCTTCCGCCTGTTCTTGCGCCCAGGACAGCAGCACCCGATCGCGGAATTCGGCTTGCCCGAGCCGGTAGATGAGCCGCCGCGCGTCCCCTGCGCCGCAGTCGGCGGCGACGATCGCATCGCGCCCGGTCAGGCGCACGAGGCGCAGGCGTTCGGCGCGCGACATCCGCAGGCGTTCGGCCGTGGCCCCGGCCGCCGATTGCCCCTCGGCGAGCACGGCGGCGAGCCGGCGCAGAACGTCGGGGGAACCCGCCAGTCCTTCCGCCTCCTCGATTTCAGCGAGCGCGGCAAGCCGCGCCACGCCGGCGCCGCCGGCGCGGTAATCGGGCAGCACGCGGGCAAGCACGCCGGCACCTTCCATCAGCGCGAACGCAGCGGCGGGATCGGCGGCGTCGAGAATGCGCGAAAGCTCGGCCCAGACGCGTTCGCCCGAAAGCCCGGGCAGCAGATGGGCCGCAGCCGACACGGCGGCAAGCGCCGCGGCGTCGGGTGCGCCCTTGCCGTAGTGCGCGTGGAAGCGGAAAAATCGCAGGATGCGCAGCACGTCCTCGCGCACCCGCTCGGCAGCATCCCCGACGAAACGCACGCGACCGGCGGCGAGATCCGCCCGGCCGCCGAAATAGTCGAACAGTTCGCCCGGTTCGCTGAGCGACATGGCATTGATGGTGAAGTCGCGCCGCGCGGCGTCCTCGCGCCAGTCGTCGGTGAAGGCGACCTCGGCATGGCGGCCGAAGGTGCGCACGTCGCGGCGCAGCGTCGTGATCTCGAAATGCGCGTCGCCCGCGACGGCCGTCACGGTGCCGTGTTCGATGCCGGTCGGGATGGCGCGGATTTTCGCCGCCGCGAGAAGCTCCATGACCCGTTCGGGCGCCGCCACCGTCGCGATGTCGACGTCGCCGATACGCGCCCGCCCGGCGAGCGCATCGCGCACCGAACCGCCGACGAAGCGCGCTTCGCCGCCGGGCGCCAGCGCCGCCATCACGGCGCGCGTCGCCGGCGCCGTCATCCACGGCTGCGGCGCGATGACCGGCGCGCGCGCCATGATGCTATCGGGTCTCCGCCGGAACCAGCCTGCCGTTTTCCATGTGCGGCGGGGTGTAGCGGGTGCCGGGCCTGGCGCCTTCGTCGAGCAGCGCGATCGCCATGAGCATGACGACCAGCAGGGAAACCCCCGCGCCGGCCAGCATGAACCACGGCATTTCGGCGAAGCTCGGCGTCGGGTCCTCGCGCGTGCCGGCCGCCACCCGGCGCACCTGGATCGCGTGCCAGATCAGGTAGATCGCGGTCGGCGCGATCAGCGGCAGAACAAAGGTGAAGAAGATCCTGAACATGCGTCCCTCGATGGCCCCGTGGACCTAGTTGCCCAGCAGGCTCGCGTCCGGGTTGTAGGTTCCGCCCGACCAGATTTCGCTCAACTGTACCAGAATCCGCGCGGTGAAGCCGAAGATGAAGTGTTCGTCGTAGCGGATCGCGTACATCCGCCGCGCCCGCCCGTCGGCGGGCGACACGCGCAGGCCCTCGTGATTGGCCGGATCGAGGACGAAATCGAGAGGCACCTCGAAGATCGCCGCGACTTCGTCCTGTTGCAGGGCGGGCTCGAATGGCGCAAGCACGCCGATCACCGGCGTCACGCGGTAGTTGGAGATGGTGCCGCGCGCCTCCAGCGCGCCGACGACGCGCACCGCATGGCGGCGCGGCAGGCCGACTTCCTCCTCGGCCTCGCGCAGCGCGCAGGCGACGGGACCGTCGTCGCGCTCCTCCAGCCGGCCGCCCGGAAAGCTGATCTGCCCGGCATGATCGGGCAGGTGCGAGCAGCGTTCGGTGAGCAGCACGGTCGCGCCTTCCGCGCGGTCGATCACCGGCACGAGCACGGCCGCCGGGCGGAAGCGATGCCCCACTTCGGCGACGTCGAGGAATTTTTCGTCGACGCCGAAGCCGATGCGAAAGCGGGCGGCCGCATGGGCCGCTTCCGGCGCCAGCAGGTGCGGGCCGATGCGGCGGGCGAAGTCGGCGGCGGCGATCGCCGTCATGTCGTGCGCGCGCCGCCGTCGGGAGCGAGGGAAAAGACCGTCCCGGCGCTCCAAACGCCGGGA
>CAXRES010000100.1:0-9250 GCA_964229575.1 Alphaproteobacteria bacterium | reverse complement strand
CCAATTTCGGCGCCGAAGCCGAAGTCGCCGAGGTGGGCCAGGTCCTCTCGGTCGGCGACGGCATCGCGCGCGTCTACGGCCTCGACAAGGTCCAGGCCGGCGAAATGGTCGAATTTCCGGGCGGGGTCAAGGGCATGGCGCTCAACCTCGAAACCGATAACGTCGGCATCGTGATCTTCGGCGACGACCGGGGCATCAAGGAAGGCGACACGGTCAAGCGCACCGGCGCCATCGTCGACGTTCCGGTCGGCAGGGGACTTCTGGGTCGCGTCGTCGACGCGCTCGGCAACCCGATCGACGGCAAGGGCCCGCTCACCGACGTCAAGCGTTCGCGCGTCGACGTGAAGGCGCCCGGCATCATCCCGCGCAAGTCGGTGCATGAGCCGATGCAGACGGGCCTCAAGGCCATCGACTCCCTCATCCCGGTCGGCCGCGGCCAGCGCGAGCTGATCATCGGCGACCGCCAGACCGGCAAGACCGCCATCGCCATCGATACCTTCATCAACCAGAAGCCGTTGAACGAAGGCACCGACGAATCGAAGAAGCTCTACTGCATCTACGTCGCCGTCGGCCAGAAGCGCTCCACCGTGGCGCAGATCGTCAAGACGCTGGAAGAGCAGGGCGCGATGAAGTACTCCATCGTCGTCGCCGCCACCGCGTCGGAACCGGCGCCGCTGCAGTTTCTGGCGCCTTACACCGGCTGCACCATGGGTGAGTTCTTCCGCGACAACGGCATGCATGCCGTGATCGTGTACGACGACCTGTCCAAGCACGCGGTCGCCTATCGCCAGATGTCGCTGCTGCTGCGCCGCCCGCCCGGACGCGAAGCCTTCCCGGGCGACGTCTTCTATCTCCATTCCCGCCTGCTCGAACGCGCGGCGAAGATGAACGACGCCAACGGCGCAGGCTCCCTGACCGCGCTGCCGGTCATCGAAACCCAGGCCGGCGACGTGTCGGCCTACATCCCGACCAACGTGATTTCGATCACCGACGGCCAGATCTTCCTGGAAACCGGCCTGTTCTATAAGGGCATCCGCCCGGCCGTGAACGTCGGCCTGTCGGTCTCGCGCGTCGGCTCCGCCGCCCAGATCAAGGCGATGAAGCAGGTCGCCGGCTCGATCAAGCTGGAACTGGCCCAGTACCGCGAAATGGAAGCCTTCTCGCAGTTCGCCTCCGACCTCGATGCCGCCACCCAGCGCCTGCTGGCCCGCGGCTCGCGCCTGACGGAACTGCTCAAGCAGTCGCAGTTCTCGCCCATGAAGGTCGAAGAGCAGGTTTGCTCGCTCTTCATCGGCGTGAAAGGGTTCCTGGACGGAATTCCGCTCAACCGCGTCGGCGCCTTCGAGCGCGGCGCGCTGGCGGAACTGCGCGACAGGCACAAGGGCATTCTCGACGCCATCCGCACCGATCGCGAGATCAAGCCGGAGACCGATGAAAAGCTCCGCGCCTTCCTCGACGAATACAAGCGCACCTTCGCTGCCTGATAACGCAAGATGCCGAGCCTCAAAGACCTACGCATCCGCATCGCGAGCGTGAAGTCCACGCAGAAGATCACCGCGGCCATGAAGATGGTCGCGGCGTCGAAGCTCAAGCGCGCGCAGGATCAGGCGGAGGCCGCCCGACCCTACGCCGAACGCATGGAACGCATGCTGGGATCGCTCGCGGCCGCCGTCGGCTCGCGCTCCGGCGCGCCCAGGCTGCTGTCGGGCACCGGCGCCGCCAACGTGCATCTTCTGGTTGTCGTCACCGCCGACCGCGGCCTGTGCGGCGGCTTCAACGGCCAGGTGGTGCGCGGCGCGCGGGCTCTGGTCAACAAGCTGCGGGGCGAAGGCAAGCAGGTGAAGATCCTGTGCGTCGGCCGCAAGGGCCGCGACGGGCTCAAGCGCGACTTCGCCAGCCTGATCGTCGACACCATTGAAGGGATGACGCGGCGCGAAGTGCGCTTCGATGCCGCCGCCGCCATCGGCGAGCGCGTCTCGCGCCTGTTCGACGAAGGCGCCTTCGACGTCTGCTCGGTGGTCTACAACCGCTTCAAGTCGGCCATCGCCCAGGAATTCACCGTCCAGCAGCTGATCCCGTTCCCGCCGCCGCCGGCGCCTGCCGCCGCGGACGCGGCCAAGGCCGGCCAGCCGCAGGCGGTCTACGAGTTCGAGCCGGAGGAAGAGGCGATCCTCGCCGATCTTCTGCCGCGCAACCTCGGCGTCCAGTTCTATCGCTCGCTTCTCGAAAGTTACGCGGGCGAGCAGGGCGCGCGCATGGCCGCGATGGACAACGCCACCCGCAATGCCGGTGAAATGATCGGCCGCCTGACGCTCAACTACAACCGCACGCGCCAGGCCAGCATTACCCGTGAAATGATCGAAATCGTATCGGGGGCCGAGGCCGTCTAGGCCCGTCCCCGGAAAGCCAGCAGGAGCACAGCATGGCCAATAATGCCAAAGGACGGATCACCCAGGTCATCGGCGCCGTCGTCGACGTGCAGTTCGACGGCGACCTGCCGCCGATCCTGAACGCGCTGGAATGCCAGAACGCCGGCAAGCGCCTCGTGCTCGAGGTCGCCCAGCATCTCGGCGAATCGACGGTCCGGACCATCGCGATGGACTCCTCCGAAGGCCTCGTGCGCGGCCAGGAAGTGGCCGACACCGGCGCGCCGATCACGGTGCCCGTCGGCCCCGGCACGCTCGGGCGCATCATCAACGTGGTGGGCGAACCGGTCGACGAACGCGGCCCGGTCAAGACCGACAAGACCCTGCCGAGCCATCGCGCGGCGCCCACCTTCGAAGAACAGTCGACGGAAGCGGCCATTCTCGTCACCGGCATCAAGGTCATCGACCTGCTCGCGCCCTACGCCAAGGGCGGCAAGATCGGCCTGTTCGGCGGCGCCGGCGTCGGCAAGACCGTGCTGATCATGGAACTGATCAACAACGTCGCCAAGGCGCACGGCGGTTATTCGGTGTTCGCCGGCGTCGGTGAACGCACCCGCGAAGGCAACGACCTCTATCACGAAATGATGGAATCGGGCGTCATCAAGACCGACGGCGATTCCAAGGCCGCGCTGGTCTATGGCCAGATGAACGAGCCGCCGGGCGCGCGCGCGCGCGTGGCGCTGACCGGCCTGACGCTGGCCGAATACTTCCGCGACGAGGAAGGCCAGGACGTGCTGTTCTTCGTCGACAACATCTTCCGCTTCACCCAGGCGGGTTCGGAAGTCTCGGCGCTGCTCGGCCGCATTCCTTCGGCGGTGGGCTACCAGCCGACGCTCGCCACCGACATGGGCAACCTGCAGGAACGCATCACCTCGACCCGCAAGGGCTCGATCACCTCGGTGCAGGCCATCTACGTGCCCGCCGACGACCTGACCGACCCGGCGCCGGCGACGTCGTTCGCGCACCTCGACGCGACCACGGTGCTGAGCCGCCAGATCGCGGAACTGGGCATTTATCCGGCGGTCGACCCGCTCGACTCGACCTCGCGCATGCTCGATCCGCGTGTCCTCGGTCAGGAACACTACCAGGTCGCGCGCGACGTGCAGCGCGTGCTGCAGACCTACAAGTCGTTGCAGGACATCATCGCCATCCTGGGCATGGACGAACTGTCGGAAGAAGACAAGCTGACGGTGTCTCGCGCGCGCAAGATCCAGCGCTTCCTGAGCCAGCCGTTCTTCGTCGCCGAAGTGTTCACCGGCTCGCCCGGCAAGCTGGTCGGCCTCGCCGACACGATCGCCGGCTTCAAGGGCATCGTCGAAGGCAAGTACGACGACCTGCCGGAAGCCGCCTTCTACATGGTCGGCACCATCGAAGAAGCGGTGGCCAAGGCCAAGAAGATGGCCGCCGAGGCCGCCTGAGGCGAAGGTCCGTTACGAAGGGATAGCGTTCATGGCCGACAAGGTCGCATTCGAACTGGTCTCGCCCGCCCGCCTTCTGTTCGCGGGCGAGGTGGACATGGTCGTGGTGCCCGGCTCCGAAGGCGACTTCGGCGTGCTGCCCAACCATTCGCCGCTGATCTCCCTCGTGCGCGCGGGCGTCATCGCCGTGCATCAGGGCGGCAAGGTCGAGAGCCGCATCTTCGTCGCCGGCGGCTTCGCCGAGGTGACGCCCGAGCGCTGCACGGTCCTGGCCGAGGAAGCGGTTAATCTCGCCGGTTTCGACCGCGCCAAGGCGGACAGCCGGCTCGCCGCCGCGCGCAGCCGAGCGGCCGATGCCTCCACCGAGGCCGACAAGGCCGCCGCCCAGCGCGAGATTGCCGTCGTCGAAGCCCTGCTGGCCGCCGCGGCCTGAGCCTTCCCGCAGTTTTTCCCGTATTTCCGGCGATTTCGCCCGCCGGCCTTGGCACGCGCCCGCCGCCTGACGATATAATGGCGGCAAGGTATCGCCACGGATTGGGCGCCACGGATTGGGCCATGAAGCACTGGACTGCCGCCGACATACCCTGGGACAGTTTCGACCCCGCGCGGGTCGACCCCGACATGCTGTGCCTGGTCAAGGCGGCGGCGATGGTCGAGAAGAATTCGGCCGACTACGCCACCTATTTGCGCAACGTGTTTCCCGGCGATGCCGATTTTGCCGCCGCGGCCGACGAATGGGCGCAAGAGGAAGTCCAGCACGGCGACGTGCTGGGGCGCTGGGCGGAACTGGCCGATCCCCGGTTCCGTTTCGACGAACGCTTCCGGATATTCAAGGACGGCTACAAGATTCCGCTCGATGCGGCGTCGTCCGTGCGCGGTTCGCGCTCGGGCGAGCTGGTGGCCCGCTGCGTGGTCGAGGTCGGTACCAGCTCCTATTACACCTCGCTCGCCCAGGCGACGGACGAGCCGGTCCTCAAGGCCATCTGCGGGAAGATCGCGGGCGACGAATTCCGCCACTACAAATTGTTCTACACGCACCTGAAGCGCTACGTTGCGGCGGAAAGGCCGAGCACGCTCGCGCGCCTGCGCGTCGCCTTCGTGCGCATGTGGGAATCGGATGACGACGAGCTGGCCTATGCCTATTACGCCGGCAACAGCCACGGCGAGCCGTATGCGCGCCGCGCCAACGCCGATGCCTATGCGGCGCGCGCCTACCGCTATTACCGCCCGGCCATCATCGAGCGCGGCATCGCCATGACCTTCAAGGCGACGGGCCTCGCGCCGCAGGGGCGGCTCGCGCGCCTGATGTCGCGCCTCGCGTGGCGATTCATGGACTGGCGCCAGAAGCGGCTTTCCCGGTCCCAGGCTGCCGCCTGAACCCCCTTAAAATTCAAATCAGCCGCGGCTGCGCGCCTGCTCTGCCAGGTGGGCGAAGCGCCTGACCAGTTCGGCATAGAGATCGCGCTTGAACGGCACGATCAGGCCGGGCAGTTCGGTCGGCGCGACCCACTTCCATTCGCAGAATTCGGGCTTTTCCGTTTCGATGTCGATGTCGCAATCGCGTCCCAGGAAACGCATGGCGAACCACTTCTGGCGCTGGCCGCGATAGCGGCCTTTCCACAGCTTGCCGATCAGCTCCGCCGGCAGGTCGTAGTCGAGCCAGTCCTCGGTCGCCGCCATGATCTCGGCGGCGCGCGTGCCGACTTCCTCGGCCAGTTCGCGGAAGGCCGCCTCGGCCGGGTCCTCGCCGGGGTCGATGCCGCCCTGGGGCATCTGCCAGGCTTCCGACACCATGTCGATGCGCCGTGCGACGAACACGCGGCCTTCGCGGTTGAACAGCATGATGCCGACGCAAGGCCGGTAGGGCAGGCTGGCGGGATCGGGGTTCGCGCTCATGATCGGTCGGGGCGGATCAATCGGGCTGCACGTTGACGAACGAGGAAACCGGCGCGAGCGCGAAGCCCTTGTCTTCCAGTTCGCGCACCCAGCGACCGACGCGATCGAGCGTCACCGGGTAGGCCTGGCCGATGGCGACGGCGTAACCGGAAACGCGGGAGATGCGCTCGATCTCGGCAAGTCTCGCGTCGATGTCATCGCGCGAGGCGACGGCGTCGATGAAGCGGTTGTTGATGACGCGCGGCAGCTGCACCTCGCTCGCGGTGCGCGCCGCGACGGAACGGAGGCTCGATCGCGAATCGACGAACAGCAGGCCGCGGTCGCGCAGTTCGGTCAGCACCGGGCGCAGGTGCGGGGCCGAAGTGGTGAAACGCGACCCCATCTGGTTGACCACGCCGACATAGCCGGTGACGCGGCCGAGCAGCGTGCGCAGGCGCGTGCGGTTCTGTTCCGCCGTCAGGCTGGTGAGCAGCGTTTCGGGTCCCGGGTCGTTGGCGGGGAAGTTGATCGGCTCCATCGGCAGGTTGAGCAACACTTCATGGCCCGCGGCGCGCGCCAGCGCGATCCACTGGTCGAGCCCGCGCGCATAGGGCGAGAACGCGAGAGTCACGGCGCCGGGCAGGGTCTGGATGGCGGCTTCCGTCGCCGCGCCGGACATGCCCAGGTTGCCGATGATGATGGCGATGCGCGGGCGCTGGTCGTTGGCATCGAACGGGCGGGCATAGGCCTGCCAGGCCTTGCGCCCGTCGGGCGCGACGCGCGGCAGCTTGCCGAAGCGCGAGGCCTCGATGAGCGACGGGTCCGGCGCCGGCGCGAGGCCCTGGGTCGGCATGGGCAGCGCGGCGACGCTGGAAGATGGCGCCGGAACCGCGGCGGGTTTCCCCGGCGCGGCGGCCGGCTGGGCGGGGGCGGGGGCAGGGGCAGGCTCTGCCGCGGGCGCGGGCGTAGGTTGAGCAGGGGGCGGCTGTCGGGCAGGCTCCGATGCCTGGGGCGCGGGTGCGGGCGTCGTGGCGGGTGTTGCGGCGGGTGTTGCGGCGGGCGCCGGTTGAGCCGGGGCCGCGGTGCCCCCATCGTTTGTCGGCGCAGCCTGGGGGGCGGGCGAGGGAGCAGGGTTCGATACCGCCGCTTGCGGCGCGGCAGGAGAGGCCGGGAGCGGCGTGACGGCAACGGTGACGGCGGCGGGCGATGCGCCGTTGCGCGCGGGCGGCCCGCTCAGCGCCAGCCAGGCGACGGTTCCGGCCGCCAGCGCCACCAATGCCACGACGGCCATGGCAAGGGCGCTCGGGCCCTTGCGGCGGCTCGGCCTGTTGGGATTGTCGTAGCCGGACATGCGTCGCCCTCGGCCCGTCAGCGATAAGCGATCAAGGGGCCCGGCACGCCGCTCATCAGTCCGCCTGGCGACGGTAGAGCGCGATGCCGCGCAGCACGCCGATGGCGCGCGTCAGCTGGTAATCCTTGACGCGGGAATCGTCGCCGCCGGGGGCGCCGGTGACGCCGGGGGCCGCCGGGTCGGCGGGCGCCCCGGCCCCGTTGTCCGCCGGCGCCTTGGGCCGGGCCGCGGGCGGCGCGCCGTCCTGCGGGTTGGTCAGCGCCCCGCGCAGGTCCTTCTCGCGGCGCTGGTCCTCGTCACGCAACGCGGTCAGCTGCAACTGCTCGATGGTGATGTCGGGCGTGATGCCCTTGGCCTGGATGGAGCGGCCCGACGGCGTGTAGTAGCGCTGGGTCGTCATGCGGATCGCCCCGTGGCCGGGCAGCGGGATGATGGTCTGCACCGAACCCTTGCCGAAACTCTGGGTGCCGAGAATGATTGCGCGCCGGTGATCCTGCAACGCGCCCGCGACGATTTCCGACGCCGACGCCGATCCGCCGTTGATCAGCACGACGATCGGCAGGCCCTGGGCGATGTCGCCCTTGCGCGCGTTCCAGCGCTGGCTGTCGTCCTTCTTGCGCCCGCGGGTAGAGACGATTTCGCCCCTGTCGAGGAAACCATCCGATACGCTGATCGCTTCCTTGAGCAGGCCGCCCGGATTGTTGCGCAGGTCGATGACCAGCCCGGCGAGTTTGCCTTTGACCTGCTTCCTGAGGTCGGTCATCGCTTTTTCGAGACCGCTCGTCGTCTGCTCGTTGAAAGAAGTGATGCGGATGTAGCCGATGTCCTCTTCTTCGAGCCGCGCCTTGACCGGCGTGATCTTGATGTTGGCGCGCGTCAGCGAGACGTCGAAGGGGCCCTGTCCGGCGCGCCGGATGGTCAGCTTGATCGCCGAGCCGACGAGACCGCGCATCTTTTCGACCGCCTGCTGCAGCGTGAGGCCGCGCACCTGCTGGCCGTCGATGTGCGAGATGAAATCGCCGGCCTTCAGTCCGGCGCGCGAGGCGGGCGTGTCGTCGATCGGCGAAACGACCTTCACGAGGCCGTCTTCCATCGTCACCTCGATGCCGAGCCCGCCGAACTCCCCGCGGGTCTGCACCTGCATGTCCTTGAAGGTCTTTTCGTTCATGTAGCTCGAATGCGGGTCGAGCGACGTGAGCATGCCGTTGATCGCGTTTTCGATCATCTCGTCGACCTTTGGTTCCTCGACGTAATCGGAACGCACGCGGTCGAACACCGTGCCGAACAGCTCAAGCTGACGGTAGGTTTCCCGGTCCTTGTCCTGGGCCGGCACGGCGGAGGCGACGAGGGCGCAGCCCATCAGGGCCACAAGAAACACATGCTTTTTCATCCGCTGACCTTGCTTTTGGGAGGGGTCGCCAGCCACGGCAGGGGGTTCACGGGCCTGCCGCCCTGGCGTAGTTCCATATAGAGCCTGGTCGGACCTTTTTCACGGCCTGACATGGCGCCGATCGGCTCGCCGGCCAGAACCTTCTGGCCGACAGCGGCGTCTATCCGGCCAAGACCCGCGAGAAGGCTATGATATCCTTCGCCGTGATCTATGATCAAGAGAGGGCCATAGCCGCGGAACGGCCCGGAATACACCACTTCTCCGCCGAACGGCGCCACCACCTGGGCGCCTGCGGCCGTCTCGAAGCGCACCCCTTTCGCGGCCCCCGCCTCCTCGCGCGCGCCGAAGCCCACGGCAAGCCGCCCGACCACCGGCGGCGACAGCCGGCCGCGCGCCTTAGAAATCGGTAGCCCGGCCGGAGCCGCGGGGCGCGGAAGCACCGTCAGGGCCGCAGCCTGCTGGCGGCGCGGGGCGGGCGCGGCCTTCCTCGCCATCGCCTTGCGCTCCTGCTCGATGCTGGCGAGCAGCTCGCGCAGGTCCTTCGCCTGGCGGGCGAGCGCCCGGGCACGGGCCTGCGCCTTGTCTTCCTCGGCCTTGGTGCTGCGCGCCAGGCCGCGCTTCTTTTCGACGAGCAGGGCAAGCGCCTTGCGCTTGCCTTCCAGCGCCTTGCTCTCCCGGGCGAGCGCCTCCTCGCGTGCTTCCGCCTGCTCCTCCAGGCGGGCGAGCGCCTCCAGCTCGCCGCGCAACTGGCGGGCCTCGGCCTCGATCCGGGGCACCGCATCGCGCAGCA
>CAXRES010000099.1:0-20022 GCA_964229575.1 Alphaproteobacteria bacterium | reverse complement strand
TCGCCCGCCATCAGGAAGCGCCGTTCGTCGGCGAGCCTCTCTTCCTCGCCGGGTTCAGGCGCGAAGGCGTCAAGTTCATCCACCGCATGGCGCAGGAAGTCCTGATCGCGCAGCGCGCTTGCGAGCGTTTCGCGCGCGTCATTCTCGGCCTTTTGCGCAAGGGCGTAGGCGTCGTGCGCCGCGGCCGTCTTTTCGGCCGGCGCATCGAGTCCACCCGCCGCGTCGAGGAGCGCGCGGTGCGTCGAAGGATCGAGCAGGCCGCGGGTCTCGTGCTGGCCGTGGATTTCGACCAGCAGTCGGCCAAGCTCGGAGAGCAGGCCGATGCTGACCGGCTGGTCGTTGACGAAGGCGCGCGAGCGGCCGTCGGTACCGAGTACCCGGCGCAGGATCAGGGGGCCGTCGGCGTCGATCTCCCGTTCGGCGAGCAGTTTGAGCGCGGGGTGTCCGTCGGGCAGTTCGAATTCGGCCGTGACCTGGGCGCGTTCCGCCGCGGCGCGCACGAGGCCCGCCTGCCCGCGGTCGCCGAGCGCCAGTCCCAGGGCATCGAGCAGGATCGACTTGCCCGCGCCGGTCTCGCCGGTGAGCACGCTGAGGGAGCCGTGAAACGAAAGATCGAGCCGATCGATGAGGACGACGTCGCGGATCGAAAGCCGTGCCAGCATCGTCGATCAGAAGACGGAGTTCCACGCCCGGCTGAAGAAGCCCGGGCGATTCTCGTCCTTCACGACGCCTGTCACGCGCTGTCCGGTGACCAGCGCATAGGCGTCGACGTACCAGTCGCTGCCCGGAAAATTGTGGCCGAGCACCGCCGCCGTGCGCTGGGCTTCGGCCCTGAGGCCGAGCGCGACGTAACTTTCCGTCAGCCGCATCAGCGCCTCGGGCACGTGGGCCGTCGTCTGGAACTTGTTGACCACCGTGTTGAAGCGGTTGATCGCGGCCTGGTATTCGCCGCGGCGCTGGTACCAGCGGCCGACCGACATTTCGAGCCCCGCCATCTGGTCGTTGGTCAGGTCGATCTTGAGCTTGGCGTCGTTGGCGTACTGGGACGTGGGAAAGCGACGGATCACTTCGTTGAGCGCTTCCTGCGATTTCAGGGTTATCGCCTGGTCGCGCACCACGTCGGATATCTGTTCGTAGTAGCAGAGCGCCCGCAGGTAATAGGCATAGGCGACTTCCCGGCTGCCCGGATGCAGGCGGATGAAGCGGTCGAGGCCGATGATCGCCTCGTCGAATTTCTGGGTGCGGTAGCGGACGTAGGCGGCCATGAGGATGGCCTTGTTGGACCACACCGAATAGGGATGCTGGCGCTCCACTTCCTCGAAGAACTGGATGGCGCGGGTCGATTCGCCGCGGGCGACCAGGTTGACGCCGGTGTTGTAAAGCTCCTCGACAGGGCGGTCGGGCTGCACCTTGGGGGGCGGGCTGCTGCACGCGCCGAGCGCCAGCGCCGCGAGCAGCGCCGGGACCGCAATGGCCGCAGACCGCCGGCGACGGTGGGTTTCGGGCTTGGCATGGCGGAAGGTCATGGCGATGGTCGGATCTGCGCGGCTTTCGGGTTCGCCCGGCCGGGCCAGACGGCCCGGCGGAAGGGCACTATAGCATGGCCCGGCGGCAAGGCCGCAATCGGTCCCGGAAACGCCTGCGGCGCCCCTTCGGGCGCCGCAGCACGGAAGTCTGTGCAGCCGATCAGCCGAGGGCGGCGCGCGGCAGCCCGGCGTCGAAATCGGCAAAAATTTCGTCGTGGCGCGGCTCTGCTTCGGTCATCGGCACGATTTCGTAGGCCGAGGCATCGGCGAACAGTGCCGCGAGCAGGCGGTGATTCAGCGCATGGCCGGAACGCGAGCCGTGGAACCGGCCGATGATCGGCAGCCCGGCGAGATAGAGGTCGCCGACCGAGTCGAGAATCTTGTGACGCACGAATTCGTTGGTGTAGCGCAGGCCCGAATCGTTCAGCACCCTGTCGCCGCTCACTACCACGGCGTTGTCGAGCGAGCCGCCCTTGAGCAGGCCGGCCGCGCGCAGCGCCGCCACTTCGTGCTCGAAACCGAAGGTGCGGGCGCGGGCGACTTCCTTCTTGAAGGCGCCATCGACCAGTTCGACCGAATGGGACTGGCTCGCCACCGCGGGCGAGGAAAACTCGATATCGAAGCCGATGGCGAGGACCTCGGAGGGCGACAGGGTGGCGAAACGGTTGGGTTCGCGCACTTCGACGGATTTCTTGACAAGGATGCCCTTGCGCGGCGCATCGAGCTGCCGGATGCCGGCGCATTCGATGAGGAAGGCGAAGGGCGCGGCGCTGCCGTCCATGATCGGAACTTCGGGGCCGTTGATTTCCACCAGCGCGTTGTCGATGCCCATGCCGGCGAAAGCCGCCATCAGGTGTTCGATGGTGGCGATCGATACGCCGTCCCTGTTGGCGATGGTCGAACACAGGCGCGAATCGACGACGTTGCGCCAGTCGGCTTCGATCACCGCCTGGCCGCCGGAAATGTCGATGCGCTTGAAGCGGATGCCGCTGTCGGCCTCGGCCGGGCAGATCGTCATCGTCACCCTGGCGCCGGTATGCAGGCCGACGCCGGTGCAGCCGATGGAATTCTTCAGGGTCTGTTGATTGAGAACGCTACGCATGATGATCGACGGATAGTTCCTTACCCCAGGTGGGGCCATGACGGCCGAGGTGGGGCTCCCCCTTGAAAGAGCATCCGAGGGACGTTTACCAACATCCCCCGGACCCCTCAAATCAACAATTGTTTCCGAATGTTACGAAGCGGAGGCCGGATTTCCGCGGGTCTCGCCGAACCGGCCCCCTTTTCGCCATTCGCTTCCCCTGTCGCCCCTAGTTGGCCTGGCGGCGCAGGAAGGCCGGAATTTCGAGGAGGTCTTCCTCGGCATTGCGGTCCTTGGTCGGGGGCGGCGGCTCGAGCCCGCCGAGCGCCGGCTGGCTCGGGGCCGGCCTCGTCTCGGGCTTGGCTTCGGGCTTGGCCTCGGCCTTGGGCTCCGGCCGGGCCGCCTGGGGGGCGGGTGCCGGCGCGGGCCGGGCCTCGGCAGGGGTCCGAGCCTCGGCCCTGGGTGCTTCCGGGGCCGCGGCAGGGGCCGCCGGGACGTCGGCAGCGGGCGCTTCCGGCGTCTTGGCTTCGGCGACGGGGGTCGCCTCGGGCATGACCGGCGTGGCGGCCGGCGCGGCCGGCGCCTTGGGGGCCTCGGGGGCGCGGAAGGACGGCTCGACCACGGCCTTCTTGGCCGTCTGGGTGTCGCCGTAGCCGAACCGGCCGCCGCCGGTCACCCGCGCGAACAGGCTGCGCTTGGGCGTGGGCTGGGCCCGGCCGGCGTTGAGCAGCTCGGCTTCCGCCATCGGGTTGGAGGCCCGCTGCGGCTTGGCCATGGCGGGCGTCTCGGGGGCGGCCATCGGCGCCGGGGGCAGGAACGGCCTGTCCGCATCGCCGTGGATGCCGCCCTTGAGCATCCCTTCGGGCATCGTCGCCTGGGGCGCCGGAGCCGGCGCCGTCATCTCGGCCCTGAGGTCAAGGTCGAGCACGTCCTCGACCGGCTGGGCCAAGGTGCGCGCCTGCGGCCGGGTGGCCTGGGCGGGAATGGCGGCGGGAATGGCGGCGGGAATGGCGGAGTGAGCGGCCTGCATGGCCGGGGCCTGCGCCATGGGCACGCGCGGCGGGATGGAGAGGCCGGCCCCGCCCTGGGCCGCCTGACGGGCCGCTTCGCGGGCGCGCGTGTTGTCGTGCACCAGCGAGATCATGCGCGGCTTGGGCTGCGCCGAAACCTCGGCGTCGATGCCGGTGGCGATCACCGAGATGCGCATGCGCCCGTCGAGAGCCTCGTCGAAGGTCGAGCCGAAGATGATGTTGGCGTCGGGGTCGACTTCCGAGCGGATGCGGTTGGCCGCCTCGTCGACCTCGAACAGGGTCATGTCGAAGCCGCCGGTGATGTTGATCAGCACGCCGCGCGCGCCTTCCATCGACACGTCGTCGAGCAGCGGATTGGAGATGGCGGCTTCGGCGGCGGCGATGGCGCGGTTTTCGCCCTCGGCCTCGCCGGTACCCATCATCGCCTTGCCCATCTCGCTCATCACCTGACGGACGTCGGCGAAGTCGAGGTTGATCAGGCCGGGCATCACCATCAGGTCGGTGACGCCCCGCACGCCGGAGTACAGCACGTTGTCGGCGAGCTGGAAGGCCTGGGCGAAGGTGGTCTTTTCGTTGGCGACGCGGAACAGGTTCTGGTTCGGGATGATGATCAGCGTGTCGACGTAGTGCTGAAGCTCCTCGATTCCTTCCTCGGCCAGGCGCATGCGGGTCAGGCCCTCGAACTGGAAGGGCTTGGTGACGACGCCGACGGTCAGGATTCCCTGCTCGCGCGCCGCCCGGGCGATGACGGGCGCGGCGCCGGTGCCGGTGCCGCCGCCCAGGCCGGCGGTGATGAACACCATGTTCGAACTCTGGATATGCTCGATGATGTCCTCGATCGCTTCCTCGGCGGCGGCGCGGCCGACGTCGGGACGCGAACCCGCGCCGAGGCCCTGGGTGATGTTGCGGCCGAGCTGGATCTTGCGTTCCGCGCTCGACTGGGCCAGCGCCTGCGCGTCGGTGTTGCAGACGACGAATTCGACGCCCTCCAGCGCCTTGGCGATCATGTTGTTGACGGCATTACCGCCCGCGCCGCCGACACCGATGACGGTGATGCGCGGCTTAAGGTCGGGTTCGGGATGGGGCATCTTGAGGTTGATGGTCATATGAGCCTCCTAGGAAAGCTCAGGCCGTCGGGCCTGGTTGCTGCGGGTGATGGACGAAAACGCGTGTGCTGGGGTGGTGATGAACGCGGTTGCCCGCGCGCGGACGCATGCGTCCGGGCGGGTGTAGCTGTGCTGGCCCCGCGCGGCTCGCGGGGCGGATGCGGGGTTGCGGTCAGAAATTCTCACGGAGCCACAAGCCGAAGCGGCCGATCAGGCCGTTCGGTTCCTCTGCGGTTGAACGGTTGCGCGACGCGACGATGGCCGAGGGGGCTTCGTCGGGGCGGCGCACGGCGAATGTGAGCAGGCCGGCGCAGGCGGCGAAGGCCGGCCCGCCGGTCGAATCGGCGAGCCCGGCGACCTTGAGCGGCCTGCCGCGGCGCACCTGCTTGTCGAGGATGTCGGCGGCCAGATCGGGCACGCCGTTGAGCTGGCTGGCGCCGCCGGTCAGCACGACGCGGCGCCCGGCGATCTTGTCGTAGCCCGCCATTTCGAGACGCCCGCGCAGGAGTTCGAAGGTCTCTTCGAGGCGCGGACGAATGATGCTGACCAGCATGGAGCGCGGCACATGGTTGGCCATGTCGCGGTCTTCCTCGCCCATCAGCGGCACGTCGATCAGCTCGCGGTCGTCGGTGCCCGACGCCATCGCGTTGCCGTAGAGCGTCTTCATGCGTTCCGCATGGGCGACGGGCGTGGACAGGCCGCGGGCGATGTCGGCGGTGACATGGCTGCCGCCCACCGGCACGCTGTCGGCGTGCACCAGGTGGCCGTCGTAGAACACCGCCATCGAGGTGGTGCCGGCGCCCATGTCGATGACGGTGGCGCCGAGGTTGATCTCGTCTTCCACCAGCGCCGAAAGGCCGGCCGAGTAGGGCGCCAGAACGATGTCGGAAACTTCCAGGCGGCAGCGGTTGAGGCAGGTGACCAGCGTGCGCACGGCGCCGGTCATCGCCGTGATCACGTGCATGCTGACGCCGAGCCGCTCGCCGTACATGCCGCGCGGCTCGCGGATGCCGCGCGCGCCGTCGATGGTGTAGCCGACGGGGATGCAGTGAATCAGCTCGCGTTCGTCCGACTGGCAGGCGGCATGGCCCTGGGCCAGGACCTTGCGCATGTCGCCGTCGCCCACTTCGTGGCCGGCGATGGAAACGTCGTAATGCAGGATCTGCGAGTGCGGCGTGCCGCCCGACAGGTTGACGATCACTTCTTCGATGGTTTCGCCGGCCATCTGTTCGGCGGCGTGAACGGTGGTCAGGATCGCGCGTTCCGCCGCTTCGACGTCGGTGATGACGCCCGAGCGCACCCCGGCCGAGGCGTGATGCCCGATGCCGATGACCCGGATCGTGCCGTCGCCGGCGACACGGGCGATGAAGCAGGCGATCTTGCTCGATCCGATGTCGAGCGCGGCGATCAGTCCTTCCTTCGATCTGGCATGACGCGATTTCATGATCCCCACTCCCCCGTTGCCCGGTCAGGTCTCGCCGGCCGGACGCTTGGCGCCGTGACCGACGGCGCGTGTCTTTGAACCCTTGTTCGCCTTGCCCTTGGCATCGGCGCCCGACTGCGGACGCGAACCCGGCCGGGTGCGCACCACCAGGCGGTCGGGCAGGCGCATGTCGATGGCGACGACGTCGCGCGCCAGAATGCCGTCGCGCGCGATCAGTTCGGCGAGTCTTGCGACGGCGCGCGCCGCGCCTTCTTCGGGCAGCTGCACGGTGACGTCGGGCTTCAGCTTGATATCCCAGCGCCGGTTGCCGACGCGCACGATGGCCGAGACGGAGTCGAAAACCACGGGGCGCGCGCTCAGGATGTCGATGATCGCCCTGGCGTGCTCTCCGGCGTCCTCGCCCACCACCATCGGCAGCCCGGTGAAGAGGCCGAGATGTTCGCGGGTGACGACGACGCCTTCGCGGTCGATGGCGGCGAGGCGCCCTTCATGCTGCCAAAGCGCGATCGGTTCGCGCTCGGTCAGGCGCACATATATGGTGTCGGGCAGGCGGCGTTCGACCTCGGCGGCGCGCACCCATCCGAGTTTTTCCAGCCGCATCTTGGCGGCGAAGGGATCGAAGGCGAGCATGGGATGGCCGCGTTCGGCGCGAAGCGCGGCGGCGACTTCCTCGCGCGTGGCGCGGTTGCGGCCCGTGACCAGCACGTGTTCGACGCGCAGTCCGGCGCGCGCGGTCAGCGCGACGGCGCGGTCATGAACGGCTGCCATTGCCCGTTCGGCGTGGCCGCTCGCGTAGATCCATCCGGCGCCGCCGAGCGCCGCCGCGATCGCCGTCGCGGGCAGGCCCCAGCGCAGCGCGGTGCGCACGGATTTCGGCAGCACCTTGCGGCGCGGGCTCTTGGGCGCGGTCTTGCGGGCGCGATTGCGGTTCAGCGCGGGCATGAGGCGTCCTCCACGATCCAGGAAACAAGCTCGCCGAAACCGATGCCGGCATGGGCGGCGATTTCAGGCACCAGCGACAGGGGCGTCATGCCCGGCTGGGTATTGACTTCGAGCACGACGAAGCGCCCCGGCGCGCCCCCAGGCACGCATTTGGTGTCGTCATAGCGCAGATCCGTGCGGCTCACGCCGCGGCAGCCGAGCGCGGCATGGGCCGCGGCGCCGATGCGCAGCGCTTCGGCATAGGCCGCTTCGCCGATGGGGGCGGGCATCAGGTGTTCGGCCTTGCCCTCGGTGTATTTCGCCTCGTAGTCGTAGAAGCGGCCCTTGGGCCTGATCTCGATGGCGCCGAGCGCGCGGCTGCCCATCACCGCGACCTGCACCTCGCGGCCCGGGATAAAGCGCTCGACCAGCACGCGCTCGCCGAAAGTCCAGTCCTTGTCCGCGGGCGCGGGGTCGTTTTCGAAGACGACGCGCACGCCGACCGAGGAGCCTTCGTTGAGCGGCTTCAGCACGTAGGGCGGTTCCATCACGTGCCGGCCGACCACCTGATCGCGCCCGAAGACGCCGCCTTCGGCGCAGGCGAGGCCGGCATCCCTGAACAGCCTGCGCGCCGTCGGCTTGTCCATGGCGACGGCGGAAGCGAGAACGCCCGAATGGGTATAGGGAATTTTCATCAGTTCGAGTACGCCCTGGATGCAGCCGTCCTCGCCGAAGCGCCCGTGCAGCGCGTTGAAGGCGACGTCGGGACGGTGCGCCGCGAGTTCGGCGACGACGCGCCCCACATCGTGGCCGACGTCGACCCTGGCGACATCGTGGCCGAGTTCGGCAAGCGCCCTGGCGCAGGCCTCACCCGACACCAGCGATACCTCGCGCTCGGCCGAAGGCCCGCCCATGAGGACGGCGATGCGCTTCTTCGCGCTCATGCCCGCCCCCCTTTCAACGGCTCGCCGATGATGCGGATTTCCCATTCCAGCGTGATGCCCGAATGATCCTTCACGCGGCGGCGGACTTCCTCGCCCAGCGCCTCGATGTCGGCGGCCGTGGCCGCGCCTTCGTTGATCAGGAAGTTGCAGTGCTGGTCGGAAACGCGCGCCCCGCCCACCGCCAATCCGCGGCAACCGGCTGCGTCGATCAGTTCCCAGGCCTTTGCATTGGGTGGATTTTTGAACGTGCTGCCGCCGGTGCGGGTGCGCACGGGCTGGGTGGCGGCGCGCATTTCCTGAATCTCGCGGATGCGCGCGACGATGTCGCCCTTGTTGCCGGGCACGCCCCTCAGGCGCGCGGCGGTGAAGATGTAATCGTCGGGGACGCCGGTATGCCGATAGCTCATGTCCATGTCGGCGGGCGAAAGCGTGTGCAGGACGCCGTTGCCGTCGACGGCCTCGGCCGCGACCAGCACATCCTTCATTTCGCGTCCGTAGGCGCCGGCGTTCATGCGCAACGCGCCGCCGATGGTGCCGGGGATGCCGGCGAGGAACTCGAGGCCGGCGAGACCGGCCAGCGCCGCCGCATGGGCGACGTTGCCGTCGAGCGCCGCGGCCCCGGCGAGCACTTCGTCGCCTTCGATGTCGATGGTGGCGAATTCGCCGCCGAGCCGGATGACGACCCCCCTGACGCCGCCGTCGCGCACCAGCAGGTTCGATCCGACGCCGATCACGGTGAGCGGAACGTCGGCGGGCCGGTCACGGAGAAACGCGGCCAGGTCCTCGGCGTCGGCCGGGCGGAACATCACTTCCGCAGGGCCGCCGACGCGGAACCAGGTGATGCGCGAAAGCTCCGCCCCCTCGCGGTAACGCCCGCGCACCGGCGGCAGCCGGTCGATCAGGCGATGGTGGAGGTGGGCGGCGGCCATCATGGGCGGCCTTCCCTGGCGGTGCCGAGGGCTTCGAGTTCGGCGGGCAGCGCCTGCGCCCAGTAGGTGACCGAGCCCGCGCCGAGACAGACCACGAGGTCGCCCGGCCGGGCGAGGCCGTGAACGATGCCGGGGAGCGCCTTGGGATCGGCCAGGGCGATGACGTCGCGATGGCCGCGCGCGCGCAGGCCTTCGACCAGATGGTCGCGGTCGATGCCGGGGATCGGCTTCTCGCCGGCCGGGTAGACCTCGGCGACGATCACCGTGTCGGCGTCGTTGAAGCAGGTGCAGAACTGGTCGAACAGCGATTGCAGGCGCGAGAAGCGGTGCGGCTGCACGACGGCGATGATGCGGCCCGCGGTCGCCTGGCGCGCGCCCTTCAGCACGGCGGCGATTTCAACCGGATGGTGGCCATAATCGTCGATCACGGCGACGCCGTGCGCCTCGCCGGTGCGGGTGAAGCGCCGCTTGACGCCGGCGAAGCCCGCGAGCGCCGCGCGGATACGGTCGTCGGGAATGTCCATTTCCTGGGTGACGCTGATGGCCGCGAGCGCGTTCTGCACGTTGTGCAGGCCGAACATGGGCAGCTTCATGCCTTCGAGCGTGCGCGGGCGCGCGGACGCGCGCGAGGTGATGATGACGTCGAAGCTGAGCGCGCCCGGCGCGACCTGGATGTTGACCGCGCGCACGTCGGCCTGCGGGCTCATGCCGTAGGTGATCAGCTTGCGATCCGACACGCGCGGGATCATCGCCTGCACTTCCGGGTGGTCGATGCAGACGGCGGCGAAGCCGTAGAACGGAATGTTCTGCACGAAGGACACGAAGGCCGTGCGCACGGCATCGAAGTCGCCGTAGAAATCGAGATGCTCGGGGTCGATGTTGGTGACGATGGCGATGGTCGCGGGCAGCTTGGTGAAGGTGCCGTCCGATTCGTCGGCTTCCACCACCATCCATTCGCCCGCGCCGAGGCGCGCGTTCGATCCATAGGCGTTGACGATGCCGCCGTTGATCACGGTGGGATCGAGACCGGCCGCATCGACGATGCTGGCGACCAGCGAGGTCGTCGTGGTCTTGCCGTGGGTGCCGGCGACCGCGATCGACCACTTGAGGCGCATGAGTTCGGCGAGCATCTCGGCTCGCCGCACGACGGGGATGAGCCTGGCGCGCGCCGCGGACACTTCCGGGTTGTCGCGCGGGATGGCGGAGGAGACGACGACGACCTGGGCCTCGCCCAGGTTGTGCGCCTCGTGGCCGACCTGCACGGTGATGCCCATGTCGCGCAGTCGCTTGACGTTGGCGCTTTCGGCGACGTCGGAGCCCTGCACCGAATAGCCGAGGTTGTGCAGGATCTCCGCGATGCCCGACATGCCGATGCCGCCGATGCCGACGAAGTGGATGGTTCCGATGGTGAGCGGCATCGCTTTCATGCGGCTTCCTTTCCGCCATTGCGCAGATGCACGGGCACCAGATTCATGACGAGGATGGCGAGGTTGGCCGCCGCGTCCTTGTGGCCGGCGGCGCGCGCGGCGGCAGCCATCTGGGTCAGGCGGCCGGGCTGCTCGATCATCAGCTTGAGCCGCGCGGCGAGCGTCTCGGGCGAAAACGCGGGCTCGGCCACCAGTTCGGCGCCGCCCGAAGCTGCCACCGCGCGGGCGTTCGCCGTCTGGTGATCGTCGGCGGCCGAAGGGTAGGGCACGAGGATGGCGGGCCGCCCGGCGCAGGTGATCTCGGCGCAGGTCGACGCGCCGGCGCGGCACACCACGAGATGAGCGCGCCCGAGCCGGGCGGCAAGGTCGGTGAAGAAGCTCTCGACCTCGGCCGTCTGGTTCATCCGGGCGTAGCTCGCGCGCACTTGCTCCAGATCCTCGGGGCGGGCCTGCTGGGTGACGTGGATGCGGACGCGGAGGTCGTCGGGCAGGCGGGCGATGGCTTCGGGCACGACGCGGGCGAAGACGCTCGCCCCCTGGCTGCCACCGGTGACGAGAAGATGGAGCGGCGCACCGCGCCGGGGCTCGGAATAGGGTACATCGCGCAGGCTTCGCACCGCTTCGCGCACCGGATTGCCGGTCAGCACCACCTTGGCCCGGTCCGCTTCGCGGATGCGCTGGACCTCGGCGAAAGACGTGGCGATCGCGGTGACGCGCGGGGCGAGCAGCCGGTTGGCGCGGCCCAAAAGCGCGTTCTGTTCATGCACCACCGTCGGCACGGCAAGGCTGGTCGCCGCCAGCATGGCCGGCACCGAGGCATAGCCGCCGAAGCCGACGACGACGGAAGGCCTCAGGCGCGAAAGCAGCTTGCGCGACTGCAGGCCGCCGAGCGCGAGTTCCGCCGCCCCCCTGATCTTGCCCAGAAGCGACACGCCCGAGACGCGCCCGGCGCGGATGGCGTGGGTATCGACCCCGCCCAGCGCGCCCGACCATGCCTTGCCGCGGCTGTCGGTGAACAGGGCGAGCGTGTAGCCGCGCTCGCGCAGTTCGGTGGCGAGAGACTCGGCCGGAAAGACGTGACCGCCGGTGCCGCCTGCGACCAGCACGATGGGATGGCGATGGGAGAGGTTTTCGGGCGACACCTAGACCTCCCTCAGCCCGACGTGCTTGCGCGTCAGCGCCAGCATCAGGCCCATGGTGACGGCAATGCCGATCAGCGAGGAGCCGCCGTAGGAAATGAACGGCAGCGTCATGCCCTTGGTCGGCATCAGGTTGAGCGTGGACGCCATGTGGATCACCGCCTGCGTTCCGAACTGCGTGAGCAGGCCGGTCACCGCGAGCAGCACGAACAGATTGTGCGCTTCGAGCGAGCGGGCGATTCCGCGCAGCACGATGGCGGCGAAGATGGCGACGATGATCAGGCAGGCGAAGAAGCCGAGCTCTTCGCCGGCGACGGCGAAGATGAAGTCGGAATGGGCGTCGGGCAGCACTTCCTTGACCGTGCCTTCGCCCGGGCCGCGGCCGAACAGGCCGCCGTTCATGAAGGCTTCGAGCCCGGTCGCCACCTGGTAGCTGTCGCCGGAAGACGGATCGAGGAAGCGGTCGATGCGGCTGGCGAAATGCGGCACCGTGTAATAGGCGACGACGCCGAACGCCGCGACCCCGACGATGCCGCCGCCGATCAGGTAGAGCGGCATGCCGCCGACGAAGAACTCGGCGAAGAAGATCGCGGTGATCAGCGCCGTCTGGCCCATGTCGGGTTCGAGCACGAGGAGCGCGGCGACGAGGGCGTACAGAGCCACGGCGATGATCTTGCCGGGAAAATTCTCGGACGACTTGGCCGTCGCCATCAGCCAGGCGATGACCACGGCGAAAGACGGCTTGAGCAGCTCCGAAGGCTGAAGCGAGAAGCCGCCGAAATTGAGCCAGCGCCGCGCGCCCTTGATCTCGACGCCGACGAAAAGCGTGGCCACGAGGAGAAGCAGCGTCACGGCGAACAGCAGGACGCCAACGCGGCGCACGCCCCTGGGATCGAGCATGGAGAGCCCGACAATGGCGACGACCGAAGGCACGAGATAGGCGAGCTGGCGCTTGACGAAGTAGTAGCTGTCGTAGCCGATCCGCTCGGCCACCGCCGGCGATGCGGCAAGGGTGAGCAGGATGCCGAAGCCGACCAGCACGGCGATGGCGAACAGCGTCCAGCGGTCCACCGTCCACCACCAGCGGGCCATGACCGAAGTATCGGTGCGCGCGAAGCCGATCATGCGCGGGCCTCCACGTCGGCGGGCAGCGCCGCGACGAGCCTGCGGAAGGCATCGCCGCGGGCTTCGAAATTGGCGAACTGGTCGAAGGAGGCGCAGGCGGGCGACAGCAGCACGACGGCCGGGCGGCCGGTGGCGCGGGCGTGGCGTTGCGCGGCGGCATGGGCGGCGGCCAGGGCGGCTTCCAGCGTGCCGGAGGCGGTCTCGGGCACGCGCCCATGCAGGAATTGCGAAATCTCCGGCGCCGCCTTGCCGATCAGGTAGGCGTGGCGGATGCGCGCCAGCGCGGGCGCCAGCGCCTCGAAGCCGCCGTCCTTGGCGAGCCCGCCCGCGATCCAGAAGATGTCGTCGTAACAGACCAGCGCGCGCAGCGCCGCGTCGGCGTTGGTCGCCTTGGAATCGTTGACGTAGGCGACGCGCCCGATCTCGCGCACGCGCTCCTGGCGGTGGGCGAGGCCGGGATAGGTGGCAAGGCCCCGGGCGATGGCCTCGGGCGCGAGACCGAAGGCGAGCAGCGCCGCCGTGGCGGCGGCCGCGTTCTGCCAGTTGTGCGCGCCGGGCAGGGTGACGACGGCGGAGATATCGGCGATCCGGCGCAGCGTGCCGGTGGTGGCGTCCATCACCCGGCCCGCCTCGACCCACACGCCGCCGGCGACCGGGCCGTCGGCGGAGACGGCGACGACGCGGCTCGCGCCGGCGGCGCGCAGCCGGTCGGCGATGGCGCGGCAGTGATCGTCATCGGCGCCGATCACGGCGAGCGACCGCGGCCCGCGCATCAGGCCGAACAGGCGTTCCTTGGCGGCGACGTAGCCCGCCATGCCGCCGTGACGGTCGAGGTGATCGGGCGTGATATTGATGAGAACGGCGACGTCGAAGCCGGCCGTAGCGATGCGTTCGATCTGGTAGCTCGACAGTTCGAGGACGTAGGCGCCGCCCTTGCCCTGCGCGTCGAGGCCGAGCGCCGCCGGGCCGAGGTTGCCGCCGACCGAGCAACTGACGCCCGCGCTCCTGAGGCAGTGGCCGATCAGCGCCGTCACCGTGGACTTGCCGTTGGTGCCGGTGATGCCGATGACGGCGGCGCCCGTTTCTTCGTTGGCGCCGAGCAGCAGGTCGATGTCGCAAAGGATGGGCACGCCCGCCTTGCGCGCGGCTTCCGCCGTCGGGTGCGGCCGGGGGAAGGTGTGCGGAATACCGGGCGACAGCAGCAGCCCCTTCGCCGAGGAAAGATCGACATGCGCGAGGTCGGTGAGCGCGATGCCGCGCGATTGCGCCGCCGCGCGCCGGCCGGCGTCGTCGTCCCAGGCGAGCACGCGCGCGCCGGCGCGCGCCAGCGCCTCGGCCGTGGCGATGCCCGATGCGCCGAGCCCCATGACGGCCCAGGTCTGTCCCGAAGTGGCGGCGAGTTCGATCATGCTCCTCTCAGCGCAGCTTCAGGGTGGAAAGTCCGATCAGCGCCAGAACGATGGCGATGATCCAGAAGCGGATGACGATGGTGGGTTCGGCCCAGCCCTTCTTTTCGAAGTGGTGGTGCAGCGGCGCCATGCGGAAGACGCGCTTGCCCGTGAGCTTGAAGGAGATCACCTGGACGATGACCGAAACGGTCTCGAGCACGAACAGTCCGCCGATGACGGCCAGCACCAGTTCGTGCTTGGTGACGACGCTGATGGCGCCGAGCGCGCCGCCGACCGACAGCGACCCCGTATCGCCCATGAACACCATGGCGGGCGGCGCGTTGAACCACAGAAAGCCGAGCGAGGCGCCGACCAGCGCGCCGCAGAACACCGTGAGTTCGCCCGCGCCCGCGATGAAGTGCAGTTGCAGGTAATTGGCGAAGATGATGTTGCCGACGAGGTAGGAAATGAGCGCAAGACAGCCGCCGACGATCATCACCGGGCCGATGGCGAGCCCGTCGAGCCCGTCGGTCAGGTTGACCGCGTTGGACGCCCCCACCATGACAAAGATGGCGAAGACCGGGAAGAACCAGCCGAGATCGATCAGCAGCGACTTGAGGAACGGCACCGCCAGCGTGGTGTCGAGCGGCGCGCGGGTGATGTGCATGATCCACAGCGACGCGGCGCCGGCGACCAGAACCTCGGCCAGCAGGCGGACCTTGCCCGGCACGCCCTTGTGGTTGCGGCGCGTCAGCTTCAGATAGTCGTCGGCGAAGCCGATGGCGCCGAAGCCGATGGTGACCAGCAGCACCACCCAGACGTAGGGGTTCCTGAGGTCGGCCCACAGCAGCGTCGCCACCGACAGGCCGAGCAGGATGATGAAGCCGCCCATGGTGGGCGTTCCCTTCTTGGTCAGCAGGTGCGATTCGGGGCCGTCCGTGCGGATCGGCTGGCCTTCGGCATGACGCGATTTCAGCCAGCGGATGACGCCCGGGCCGCACAGGAAGCACACGATCAACGCCGTCATGATCGCCCCGCCCGTGCGGAAGCTCAGGTAGCGGAACAGGTTGAGCGGGCCGAACTCGTTGGCGAGTGGTGCGAGGAGGTTATAGAGCATACGGTATCCCGGTCCTCCTCAGTGGGCGCTGGCCGGCCGCGCGTCGGCGGCGGGCTGCGACAGGGCGCGCACGACGGTGCCGAGCCGCTGGCTGTTCGATCCCTTGACCAGCACGACGTCGCCGTCGCGCAGGATATTGGCGAGCAGGGACACGAGGTCTTCGGCGCGCGCGCCGTGACCGCCGCGCAGGCGACGGGGCAGCGCATCGTCGAGGTGCATCATGTTGTCGCCCGTGGTCAGCACGAGGTCGGCGCCGGCGGCGATCAGGTCCTCGGCGAGTTCGGCATGCGAACGCGCCGAACCCGATCCCAGTTCCAGCATGTCGCCGAGCACGGCGATGCGCCGCCCCGATGCGCCGGGCCGCGCCTGGGCCAGAACCTTGAAGGCGGCGCGCATGGAAGCGGGCGAGGCGTTGTAGGAATCGTCGATGACCAGCGCTTCGCCGCCCCCGGCAAGACGCGCGCGGATGCGCTTGCCGCGACCGGCGGGCGCTTCCATGCGCCCCAGGGCCTCGGCCGCGGCGCGAAGATCGGCGCCGACGACCTTGACCGCGGCGAGCACCGCCATGGCGTTGAGCGCGTTGTGCCGCCCGGGCAGGGCGAGGGTGAAATCGATGGTCTCGCCCATGATCTCGGCCGTCACCATGGCGGGTGCGCCGGCCTCGAAGGATACGAGCCGGGCATCGGCCGCCGGATCGGCGCCGAAGGAAACGATGTTGGCGATCGAACGCGCGGCGGCTTCTTCCGCAAGAAAGTCGAAGAAGCGGTTGTCGCGGTTGAGCACGGCGGTGCCGCGCCCGCGCAGGCCATCAAAAATTTCGGCCTTGGCGCGCGCGATGTCCTCGATCGAATCGAAGAATTCGAGATGCACGGCCTCCACCGTCGTGATGACGGCGACGTCGGGACGCACGATGCGCGAAAGCGGGGTGATCTCGCCTGCGTGGTTCATGCCGATCTCGTAGACGCCGAAAGCGGCATCGCGCGGCATGCGGGCCAGCGACAAGGGTACGCCCCACAGGTTGTTGAGGTTGCCGACGGTGGCCGAAACCCTGCCCGAGGGCGCAAGGGCGGCGGCCAGCATTTCCTTGGTCGAGGTCTTGCCGACGCTGCCGGTGACGGCGACGCGCTTGGCGCCGGCGCGCTGGCGCGCCGCGCGGGCCAGCGCCTTGAGGCCGGAATAGGTGTCTTCGACCATCAGCAGCGGGCAGTCTTCGGGATGGCCGCGCGGGATACGGTTGACCATCGCGCAGGCGGCACCCGCGGCGAAGGCATCGGCGAGGAAGTCGTGGGCGTCGAAGCGCGGTCCGCGGATGGCGACGAACAGGTCGCCCTTCTGCAGGGTGCGGCTGTCGATGGAGACGCCGGAAGCGCTCCACGCGCGCGTCGAATGGCCGCCGGTGGCGTGCTCGGCCTCGGCCTGGGTCCACAGCGGTTCGCGGGGTTCGGCCATCAGCGGCCTCCCTCGGCGGCCGCGACGGCCTTTTGCACTTCCTCGGCATCGAAGAACGGATGAACCTTGTCGCCGACGATCTGGCCGCGTTCGTGACCCTTGCCCGCGACGACCAGCACGTCGCCCGCCCCAAGGCCTGCGACGGCGGCGGCGATGGCTTCGCGCCGGTCGGCGATCTCGCGGGCGTGCGCGCCGGTTCCGGCCAGAACCTCGCGGCGGATGGCGGCGGCGCTTTCGCTGCGCGGATTGTCGTCGGTGACGATGACGGCATCGGCGGCCTCAGCGGCGATGCGCCCCATCAGCGGGCGCTTGCCGCGGTCGCGGTCGCCGCCGCAGCCGAACACAACGACCAGCCTGCCCGTGGCATGGGGGCGCAATGCGGCGAGAATATTGGCGAGCGCGTCGGGCGTGTGCGCGTAATCGACGAAGACGGCGGCGCCGTTTTCCCGCGTGCCCACCAGTTCCATGCGTCCGGGCGCGCCCGTGAGGGCGCCCACCGTGCCGTGCGCGTCATCGGCGCCGACGCCGGTGGCGAGCGCGAGGCCGACGGCGCAGGCGACGTTGTGAATCTGGAAGGCGCCGACCAGCGGCACGTGGACGTCGCGCGCGCGTCCGGCGATCTCGAAGGTCGCCATCTGGCCGAGCCCGTGTGGCCGCGCGCGGACGATCGTGATGTCGTGGCCGTGGCGGCCGTAAGCGATGACGCGCTGGCCGCGCCGCGCGGCGATGCCGGCGAGCGCGGCATACTGCGGCACGTCGGCATTGATCACGGCGATGCCGTCGCCCGGCAGCAGGGCGGTGAACAGGCGCGCCTTGGCGGCAAAATAGTTTTCCTCGGTGCCGTGATAGTCGAGGTGATCGCGCGTGAGATTGGTGAAGGCGGCGGCCGCGAGCTTCACGCCGTCGAGGCGGAACTGCTCGATGCCGTGCGAGGACGCTTCCATGCACAGGTGGCTGACGCCTTCGCGCGCAAGTCGGGCGAGGGTGGCGTGCAGGCGGGCGGGATCGGGCGTGGTCAGGGAGCCGGGCTCCTCGATGCCCGGCGCGGAAAGGCCGAGCGTGCCGAGAGAGCCGGCGGCGATGCCCACCCCTGCCCAGATCTGGCGCGTGAAGCTCGCCACCGAGGTCTTGCCGTTGGTGCCGGTCACCGCGGCGACGATTTCGGGCTGCACGCCGTGGAAGCGCGCCGCCATCAGGGCGAAGCGCCGGCGCGGCTCGTCGTCTTCGACCACCGCAAGATTTTCGATGCCGGGGAGCTTTTCGGTTTCGAGCAGGGCGAGCGTGCCGGTCGGCGCGAGCAGGGCGCCGGCGCCGCGCGCGACGGCGTCGCGCACGAAGGCGCGACCGTCGCGGGCGTGGCCGGGAAGGGCGGCGAACAGGTAGCCCGGCCGGACCTCGCGCGAATCGGAGGCGAGTCCGGTGATGTCGACGGTCTTCGCTGCCTCGTTCTTTGCCAAGAGTTTTCCTTCGCTGCCGATCAGGTCAATAAGACGCAACTTGGTCGTCCCCCTGCCGGCTCTTCGACTTCGTCGCGGCGGCCTTGGGAATCTGGATGTCGAGAATGCGCGCCACTTCCGGCGAATCGGTCGCGCGCGGCGCCACGCCGAGAAGCGGCGCGGCGCGCTCGATGAAGCGCTTGACCACCGGCGCGGCCACCCAGCCGCCGGTGGCGTAGCCGAAGGACTGCTTGTTGCCGTGCGGCTCGTCGACGATGACGATGACGACGTAGCGCGGGTCGTCGATCGGGAAGGCGCCGGCGAAGGAGGACACCAGCGCCTTGGCCCGGTAGCCGCGCGCGCCGATCTTTTCCGCCGTGCCCGTCTTGCCGCCGACGAAGTAGCCCTTGGCGTCGGCCTTGGTGCCGGTGCCGTCGGTGACGACGAGGCGCATCAGGCGGCGCATGTCGCGCGAGGTCTGTTCGTGCAGGACGCGCGTGCCGGCGCGTTCCTCGCCCTTGAGCGGGCGCAGCAGCGTCGCCTTGGGCAGGATGCCGCCGTTGACCACGGCGGCGGTCGCCTGGGCGAGCTGCACGGTGGTCACCGCGACGCCGTGGCCGAAGGCGATGGTCATGGTGTTGATCTCGCGCCAGGGCGAGGGCATGAGCGGCGAGCCGACTTCGGGCAGTTCGATGGCGGCGGGCGCGAGCAGGCCGAGGCGGCCGAGGTATTCCTTCTGACGCTTCGTGCCGACGTCGAGCGCCATCTTCACCGAACCGATATTCGACGAATAGATGAAGATTTCCGGCACCGTCAGCCAGCGGTTCTTGCCGTGATAGTCGGTGATGACGAAGCGCGCGATGCGGATGGGCTTGGAGGCGTCGTAACTGGTCGAGAGCTTCGATGCGCCGGCATCGAGCGCCATCGCCGTGGTGAAGATCTTGAAGGTCGAGCCCATTTCGTAGACGCCGAGCGTGGTGCGGTTGAACGCGGCCTTCTGCGGCACGGAATTGGGCAGGTTGGGATCGAAGTCCGGCAGCGACACCAGCGCGACGATCTCGCCCGAACGGGCGTCCATCACCATCGCCGAAGCGCCGTCGGCGCGGAAGGCGGTGACCGCGGCCTGGACTTCCTGGTGCAGGATGTGCTGAACGCGGGCATCGACCGACAGGCGCAGCGGCGCGGCGTTGGAGCGCAGCACGTCGTCCATTGTCTTTTCCACGCCGGCCAGCCCCGCGCCGTCGGTGCCGGCGAATCCGAGCGCATGGGCGAACAGCCGGCCCTGCGGATAGACGCGGCGCTCCTCGCGCTGGAAGTAGAGGCCGGGAATGCCGAGCGCGTTGACGTCGTACTGCTGGCGCGGGGTCAGATGCCGCTTGACCCAGACGAAGGATCGCTCCGAGGCGAGCTTGCCCATGACCTCGGCGGCGGTGATGCCGGGAAGAACGCGGGCGATCTTTTCCGCGGCCTCGCGCGCGTCGAGCACCTGGCGCGGATTGGCATAGAGCGAGGCGGTGCTGAGCGACGTGGCGAGCAGCACGCCGTTGCGGTCGACGATGTCGGCGCGGCCGGCGGTGAAGGCGGGCGCGCGCTTGGAAGAGGCGATGCGCGGCTCGCCCGCCGGCTTGACGATGGTCACGTCGGCAAGACGCAGGCCGATGGCGATGAAGGCGAGGCTGAACAGGGCGCCGGCGACGAGAATGCGCGTGCGCCCGGTTTCGAGCGCCTGCTTGGTCATGCCCTCGATCGCGGTGCGCGGATGATGCTGGCCGAGGAAGGAGGTCATTGCGCGCCTCCCGCCTTGTGCATGGGAGCGGTTTCGCGGGCGGGGGGCGGCGCTGCGGGAGGTGCTGCGGCGGGCGTCCCGGTCTCCTCCGCGTCCTCGACCGGGCGCGTCGGCAGGTCGGCCAGGCGCGACATCTGCGCCGGCATCGCCGGGCCGAGATGCAGGAAGCGGCC
>CAXRES010000098.1:0-4553 GCA_964229575.1 Alphaproteobacteria bacterium | reverse complement strand
CAGCGTCGAGGCGGTGTTCTCCATCCTTGCGTTGCGCGACGGCATCCTGCCGCCGACGCTGAATCTGGAAAATCCGTCCGAAGGCTGCGACATCGACCTTGTGCCGCTCAAGGCCAGGGAACGCAAGATCAGGACGGCGCTGTCCAACTCCTTCGGCTTCGGCGGCACCAACGCTTCGCTCGTTTTCAACGCGGTCGACTGAGGCACCATGAAGGCGATCCTGCGGCTGCTTGCCTTCGGGGCGGGCGGCATGGCGGCCGCGGTCGCCCTTGGGTTCGGCGTCCTGTTTCATGAATTCGACGCCCCGGGCCCGCACGGCGGGCCGACCATAGTGGTCGTGCCGAAGGGCATCGGCGTTTCCGGGATCGCGGACCTGCTCGCGCGCCAGGGCGTGCTGCAAAGCGCCCTGGTGTTCAAGGCGGGCGTGCGCGTTACCGGCGCGGCGGCGGGCCTGCGCGCCGGCGAATACGAATTTCCGGGGCGTGCCAGCGCCCGCGACGTGATGGACGTGCTGCGTTCGGGCAAGACCGTGGTGCGCAAGCTGACCGCGCCGGAGGGCACCACGACGCCGCAAATCATGGCGCTGGTCACCGCGGCCCACGGCATGGACGGGCTGGTCGGCCCCATGCCGGAGGAGGGCGCGCTGCTGCCCGATACCTATCATTATTCCTGGGGCGACAGGCGCGTCGACATGGTCGGGCGCATGGAACGGGCGATGAGCGAAACGGTCGCCCGCCTGTGGCGCGGACGCGCGCCCGGGGTTGCCCTGAACTCGCCCGACGATGCGGTGATCCTCGCCTCCATCGTCGAGAGGGAAACCGGCAAGGCCGAGGAGCGCGCACTGATCGCAGGCGTGTTCTACAACCGGCTCAGGCTCGGCATGCCGTTGCAGTCCGACCCGACGGTGGCTTACGGGCGGGCTCTCGCCGAAGGCATCCCGGAGCGCACGCTCGGCCGGGCGCTGTCGCGCAAGGATCTGGAAACGCCCGATTCCTTCAACACGTATCTCAACCGCGGCCTGCCGCCCGAGCCGATCTGCAACCCGGGCCTTGCCGCGCTCACGGCGGTGCTGCATCCGGCCAGGACCGAAGCGCTCTATTTCGTCGCCGACGGCAACGGCGGGCACGCCTTCGCCCGCACGCTGGAGGAGCACAACCGCAACGTCCGGCGCTGGCGCGAACTGACGAAAGCGGCGAAGGACGGAGCGGCGGCGCCGATCGAGGGGCGCTAGCGCACGGCGCATCGCGCGCCATCGCCGCGCGATTCCAAAGGCTTGCTTGTTCCCGCCGCGCCTTGCGGGATATAGTCGGGCGGCCGAAGCGGCGGCGTACCTGCCGCATCGCAGCGATCGCGGGAGCCGAACGGCTCCGGGGGCAGGGAAAAAAGCGTGTCCATCGCCAGCATGACCGGATTCGCGCGCGAGGAAGGCGAACACGACGCCTTCGCCTGGCGCTGGGAAGTCCGCAGCGTCAACAACCGCGGTCTCGACATCCGCACCCGCCTTCCGCCCGGCATGGAGGCCTTCGAAGTCACCGTCCGCGACCTCGTCGGCAAGCGCTTCAAGCGCGGCAGTTTCAGCATTTCCCTCAACATGACCAGGACGCCCGGCCTCACCGGCTACCGGTTGAACGAGGCGCTGCTCGACCGCGTGCTCGATCTTGCCGAACGCATCCGCGCGCGCACCGGCGCGCCGCCGGCCACGGCCGAAGGCCTGCTGCACCTGCGCGGCGTGCTTGAGCCCGAGGAGGTCGAGGACGGCGACGACGGCCGCGCCGCACGGGAAGCCGCGATGGCCGAGAGCTTTTCCCGGGCGCTTGCCCAGGTAGAGGCTTCGCGAGCCGAGGAGGGCGGCCGGCTCAAGGCGGTGTTGAGCGGCCAGGTCGACGAGATTTCCGGGCTTGCCGCCACGGCGCGCAAGCTCGCCGCGACGCAGCCCGACGCCATCCGCTCGCGCATCGCGGGCCAGCTCAAGGAATTGCTGGCCGGCGCCACGGCCCTGCCCGAGGAACGCCTTGCGCAGGAAATCGCCGTGATGATCGGCAAGGCCGACGTCCGCGAGGAGATCGACCGCCTCGATGCCCATGTCGCCCAGGCGCGCGACATGATGAAATCGGGCGGGGCGGTGGGCCGCAGGCTCGATTTCCTCTCGCAGGAATTCAACCGCGAGGCCAACACGCTCTGCTCCAAGTCCCAGGATCTCGAACTGACCCGCACGGGGCTCGCCCTCAAGGCCACGATCGAACAGTTCCGCGAGCAGGTCCAGAACATCGAGTAGGCCGCAGATGGCGAAACGCAAATCGGGAGAAGTCATCGACGGGCCGGGCGATATCAGCCGGCGCGGTTTGATGCTCATTCTCTCCTCGCCCTCGGGGGCCGGGAAAACGACGATTTCGCGCAGGCTGCTCGAACGCGATCCCAACCTGGAGATGTCGGTGTCGGCCACGACGCGCCAGAAGCGGCCCGGAGAGGTCGAGGGCGTCGATTATCATTTCGTCGATCCGACGGAATTCAACCTGATGATCAACCGGCGCGAATTCCTCGAACACGCCAAGGTCTTCGGCAACTACTACGGTACGCCGCGCGGGCCGGTCGAAGAGGCTCTCGGCGCGGGACGCGACGTTTTGTTCGACATCGACTGGCAGGGTACGCAGCAGATCACCGAGAACGCGCGTTCGGACGCGGTCACGGTCTTCATCCTGCCGCCCTCGACCCACGAACTGGAGCGCCGGCTCAACACCCGCGCCCAGGATCCGGCCGACGTGGTGGCGAGCCGCATGTCCAAGGCCGCCGACGAAATGAGTCACTACACCGAATACGACTACATCGTCGTGAACAACGACGTGGGCGAAAGCGTCGCCGCGCTGGAGGCCATCCTCGCCGCCGAACGGCTCAGGCGCCAGCGCCTCGTCGGGCTCGGCGACTTCGTCAAGCGCCTGCGCGAAGGCCGCTAGGTATTAGTATTCGGCCCGCCGCCCGGCGAGTGCGCGGGCGAGCGCGGCGAAATCCTCCACCGCCAGTTCCTCGGCGCGCGCTTCGCCGCGAATGCCGGCTTCGCGCAGGACGGACTCCGTATCTGCGCCGAACAGGGTCTTGAGGCCGGCGCGCAGCATCTTGCGGCGCTGGCCGAAAGCCGCGCGCACGACCGATTCCATGCAACCCCAGTCGGCTTCGGCGCGCGGGCGGGCACGCGGGCGCAGGTGTACGACGGTCGAATCCACCTTGGGCGGCGGGGTGAAGGCGCGCGCGCCGATGTCGAAACAGGGCGCGGCATCGGCGAGCCACTGGCACATGACCGACAGACGCCCGTAGGCCTTGCTGCGGGGGCTCGCCGTCAGGCGCTCCGCGACCTCCTTCTGCAACAGGAGCGTGAGCCCGGCATAGCGCGCCGGATCGGCGGCGATCTGGGCGAGCCACTTCACGACCAGCACCGTACCGACGTTGTAGGGCAGGTTGGAAACGATGTGGACGCCGTGGCCGGGCGCCAGCGTCGCCTCGTCCGTCGCGATCGCATCGGCGGCGACGATATCGAGCCTTCCGGCCGCCGCGGCCACGAGCGGGGCGAGCGCGTCGATGCAGCGCGGATCCTTTTCGACGGCGATGACGCGCGCCGCGCCCGCGGCGAGAAGCGCGCGCGTCAGCCCGCCGGGGCCGGGCCCGATTTCGATGACGGTGGCGCCGGCAAGGCTGCCCGCGGCGCGCGCGATGCGCGCCGTCAGGTTGAGATCGAGGAGAAAATGCTGGCCCAACCCCTTGCGCGCGGCAAGGTCGTGGGCGGCGATGACTTCGCGCAGCGGCGGCAATGCCGCTATGGCGGCGGTTATCGCGGCGTGTCGGTTGTCCTCCGGGTCAGGCATGTCAGGCCGCGCGGACGCGGTTGGCCGCGATGGCCCGTGCCATGGCGATGGCGGCCAACATGCTGGAGGCGCGGGCCATGCCCTTGCCCGCAATCTCGAAGGCGGTGCCGTGATCGGGCGAGGTGCGCACGATGGGCAGGCCGAGCGTGATATCGACGCCGTCGTCGAAATTCACCGTCTTGAGCGGGATCAGCGCCTGGTCGTGGTACATGCAGATCGCCGCATCATAGGTTTCGCGCGCGCGGGCATGGAAAAGACTGTCGGCGGGCGCCGGCCCGAAGGCCGCGATACCTGCCGCGCACAGGCGCGCTATCGCGGGCGCGATGATGTCGGCGTCTTCCGAGCCGAGCAGGCCGCCATCGCCTGCGTGGGGATTGAGCGCCGCAACGGCAAGCCGCGGGCGGGCGATGGCGAAATCGCGGGCGAGCGCGTCTGCCGCGACCCGCCCCGCATGAACGATGGCGTCGGGCGAGAGTTCGCCGACGGCGCGGGCAAGCGGCAGGTGGACGGTCACCGGCACGACGCGCAGGCCCGGACAGGCGAGCATCATCACGGGACGGTCGACCCCGGTCAGTTCGCCCAGAAACTCGGTGTGGCCGGGGTGAGGAAACCCGGCGTCAGCCAGCACCTTCTTGTGGATGGGATTGGTGACCACGCCGGCGACGCGTCCGGTCCGGGCCAGATCGACGGCGCGGCGGA
>CAXRES010000097.1:0-2969 GCA_964229575.1 Alphaproteobacteria bacterium | reverse complement strand
CGCTGGAAGGCGAGGTGACGGCGGTTGCCACCTCGGCCGCGCCGCGCTGGCCCTGCGTTCAGGACTGGACCACCGACGTGCGCGAGGCGCGCCGCGCCTACGGCCGCGCCACGGTCGAGCGGCTCAAGGAACTCAAGGTCGACAACGCCTGCATCGGCGTTTCCGGGCTCGGCGCCGGCACGCGCACGCCGGAGGGCACCATGCTGCACGGGTTCTGGACCGCGATGTACGACGCCTTTCCGAAGGCGAGATACGTCGACGCGACCCCGCTCATCGACGAAGTGCGTTTCGTCAAGAGCGACGAAGAAGTGGAAGTGCTGCGCAAGTCCACCCAGATCATCGAGAAGGGCGTCGAGGCCAAGATCGAGCACGCCCGCATCGGCGCCGTCGACTGGGAAGTCTGGGCGGCGGCGATGTACGCCATGATGAAGCACGGCTCGGAAATTCCGGTGCACCAGCACTGGCTGTCGGGCAAGAATCCGGTGCGTACGCTGACGCGCCCCATGTTCCGCAAGTTAGAGCGCGGCGACATGATCATCGACGAACTGGAAGCGTCATGGATCGGCTATCGCTCGCAGATCGTCCAGCCCGTGTTCGTGGCCGAGGCGGACCCGGTGCACAAGGAACTGATCAAGATCCAGCGCGAGATTTTCAACACGGTGATCGAGGCGCTCAGGCCCGGCATCACGGTACGCGAGCTTTCCGAACTGACGGAGAAGGCCGGGGCGAAGTCGATCCCGAAAACCGGCCCGGCGGCGGGCGCCGTCGGCAACCTGACCATGCACGGGCGCGGCGCAGGCGACGATGGCCCGATCGTCACCAACCATTCGCGCAACGCCCGGGATCTGGAGGCCGCGCTCAAGGAAAACATGGTGTTCATTCTGAAGCCGTCGGCCGAGGTCGGTTCGGGCGCTTCTAAATACATCTGCACCTGGGGCGATACAGTGGTCGTCACGAAATCGGGCGGCAAGCGGCTCGGCACGTTCCCGCACGACCTTGCCGTCTCGCGCGGGTGAAGCAGTTGTCAACGAAGGGCGGGACAAGAAGCGGGGAGGTATTTCCATGAAGTCCTTGGTTTCGAGATTCGTCATCGCGGCGAGTCTGGCCGGCGCCGGGATCGGTCCGGTTCCGGCATTGGCCGCCGATCATCCCAGGCCCACGCTTGACCTGCTCGCCAGGCTCAAGCTCGGCCCCGAAGTGCTGAAGGGACTGGAAGACGACCTCAAGGTGCCGGAGGCATGGATCAGGGCCGCCGAGAAGGAAGGACCGGCGCGCATCAATGGTTCATGGACGAGAAAGGAAGGCGAGATGATGAATGTCGTCTTCCGCGCCCGTTATCCCAAGGTAAAAGTCCAGCTCGTGCATGCCGGGGCGTTCAATGAAAGGGCGATCAAGCCGCTGATCGCCTTCAAGGAAGGCCGGTACGTCGTCGATTCCGTCTCGGGCTTCGGCGGCAGCAGCCGTGAATATGTGCGGGCCGGCGCGCTGGAGGACATGCGATCCCTGCCGTCCTTCAACAATGCGCTGCTCGGAAACGAACCGAACGGGCTTTGGGCGGGAATTCGTCTGCGGTACTGGTGCATGGCCTACAACACCAAGGTGGTGGACAAGGCGCAATTGCCGAAGACCTGGTCCGATATCCTGACCAACACCTATTGGCACAACGGCAGGCTTGGCGTGACGAACCGGCCGCAATTGTGGCTGGCGATGATGTCGAGCGAATACGGCCTCGCGTCGGTGACGAAATACATGGACAGGTTTTTCGAGGCGGTGAAGCCGCAGTACCGCAAGGAAGGTCTGTCCGCCGTGGTCAGCCTGGTGGTGGCGGGCGAGTTCGCAGCGACCCTGCCGGCCGGGCCCGCCAGCGTCAAGGTCCTGGCCGACAAGGGCGCGCCCGTCGCCTGGCATTGCCCCGACCTGGTGCCGACGGCGGTGTCCACCATCGGCATTCTCAAGAACAACCCGCGCCCCTACGGCACGCGCATATGGGTCAACTGGCTGATGAGCCGGGAAGGGCAGATCGCGCAGTTCGCCGCCGATCGCACTTCACCCATCCACCGCGGCCTGCAGGATGTCGGGCTCGTCGTCTATGCCGAAGAACTGAAAGGCAAGAAAGTCGTGGCGGAAGACACAGACAACATGGAAGCCCTGCACAAGGCCTGGGACGAACGCTGGATCAAACTGAACAGGTAGGGTGCGGGAGGGCGCAACCATGACCCCCGAACAGAATGAACGCCTGACGCGGATCGGGCCGGGAACGGCGGTCGGCAACATGCTGCGCCGCTACTGGTGGCCGGTCTGGTTTTCCGACCGGATCAAGGGAAAGCCCGTGCCGGTGCGCCTGCTCGGCGAGGAGTTCGTTCTGTTCCGCAATCCCGCGGGCGCGCTCGGCCTGGTGGACCGCGCCTGCCCGCATCGCGGCGCCGGGCTGGAGCTTGGCCGGGTCGAGGCGGACGGCATCCGCTGCTGCTATCACGGATGGAAGTTTGCCGCCGACGGGCGCTGCCTCGACATGCCGGCGGAACCGCCGGGCACGCCGCTGCTGAAGGAGGTGCGCATCGGCGCCTATCCGGTCGCGGAAGCGGCGGGGCTGGGATTCGCCTACATCGGCCCGGCGTTCGGCGCGGTGGCGTGGAACGCGCACATCGCCGGATTCCTGTTCGGCGTGGTGTTCGCGGTGTTCTCGCGGGCCGGGATCGAACGCCGGCTGCGCCACGCCAAGGGCTGGTGAGCCCGGGCCGGTGATCGCACCACGGCAGCCCGGCTATCATCTCGCAATGAACAAGACGCTCTACAAGATCACCTTCCTCAACCACGGCAAGATCTACGAGGTCTTCGCCGGCCGCGTGGGCAGCAGCAGCCTCTGGGGCTTCACCGAAGTCGCCGAGCTCGTGTTCGACGTGCACGAGGGCTTGGTCGTCGACCCCACCGAGGAACGCCTGCGCGACGAATTCGGCGGCACCAAGGTG
>CAXRES010000096.1:0-12020 GCA_964229575.1 Alphaproteobacteria bacterium | reverse complement strand
GTTGCGCGCCACAAAAAAGCCGATGCCGGCGGGGCCCTCCTCGGCGCGAAACCCGAGCGCGAGCAGCACGCCGACCAGATCGTCGACGCCGCCCCCGACCAGCTTGCGCAGAAGCGGCGTTGGGGCGAAGGCGCCTGCGCGGGCGAGCCTGCGCACTTCGGCGGCGAGCGCTTCGGCACGCGGCGCGGCCAGCACCCGGGGCCCGAGCGCGACCAGCCCGGCGGCGCGGTAGAGATCGTCGTCGAAGGCCGCGTCGCGGGCGAACGACGGCGCCCCGCGGCCGACCGCGGCAGCCCGACGGGCGACGACAGCGCCTTCCAGCCGCCGGTACACGCCGTCGAGCACGGCACGCAGGCGGCGGGCACCCGCCGCATGCAGGCCGTCGACATAAACCGTCTGCGTGCCTAGCCGCACGCCCAGTTGCGCGAGCGCCTTGCGCGCCGCGCCGTCGCACTGGCGGGCGAGCACGTCGACCGCCGCACGGGACACGCAACCCATGCCCTCGGCGAGCTGATAGAGAATGCCGCGCACCGGCGCGCTCAGCGCCGCATCGACGGCGCCCGCGGCAACCGCATAGAGCGGCGCGAGACGCGCGCGCAGATGCGCGTCCAGCCAGCCCTGCAGGATTTCGGCGAGACGGGCCTGCTCGCGCGCCTCGATCGCGTCGCTCGCCACGGCGCGCACCACGGGCGAAAGCGCATCGTGCCCCGGCGCCAGCGTGCCCACCAGCGCGCCACGCCAGACGATGCGCCCGTCATCGGCAAGCGCCAGCGCCGCGGCGCCGCCCTTGCCTTCGTCAGGCCCGCGCGCCGGCACGGCGGCCAGCTCGTCCAGACGGCGGGCGATTTCGGGACGCAGCGCGCGCGCCGCGGCGCCGCGCACCGCCTTGCGCGCCAGCTCGCTGTCCTCGGCCAGCCCCGCGCCGGGCGCCTCGCGGAAGCGGAAACCGTCGAGCCGCCCGACCACATGCCCTTCGACCGCGACCGCGCCGTCCTCGGCCACGAGCGCGGCGAGATCGGCCTTGGCCTTGAGCCCCTTGACCAGCGCCGTGGTGCGCCGGTCGACGAAGCGCTGGGTCAGGCGGTCGTGCAGGGCGTCCGACAGACGATCTTCGACGGCGCGCGTGACGCCTTGCCAGTGCGCGGCGTCGTTCAGCCAGTCGGCCCGGTGCGAGATGTAGGTCCAGGTGCGGATGTGGTCGATGCGCCCGGTCAGCGTGTCGATATCGCCGTCGACCCGGTCGAGGCGGGCGATGTGCTGGGCGATCCAGTCGTCGGGCAGGCGCGCGCCGCCCGCCAGCCTGCGCCAGACGCCGCCGAGAAACCGCGCGTGGCTGCCGCCCGCGACCCGGCGGAAATCGGGAATCTGGCAGACGTCCCACAGGCGGCGCACGTCGTCGCGCGTGTTCACGGCATGCGTCACATCGGCATCGGCCGAGAGCGCGTTGAACGCCAGGTGATCGGGCGCATCGCGCACGGCGATCAGTCCCGGCATCGGCGAAGGCTCATCGAGAGAGGCGGCAAGCGCCGCGACGCTGTCGAAACGCAAATCGCTGTTGCGCCAGTAGATGGAGCGCACCTTTTCGAAACTGTGGCCCTCGACCGCGGCGATCAGCTCGGGCGCGAGTTCGCCCGCTTCCGCCGTCGTGCCGAAGGTGCCGTCCGACATGTGCCGCCCGGCGCGCCCGGCGATCTGGCCAAGCTCGGACGCAGAAAGCGCGCGCCGGCGCCGGCCGTCGAACTTGGCCAGCTCGCCGAAGGCGACGTGGGCGACGTCCATGTTGAGCCCCATGCCGATGGCATCGGTGGCCACGAGGTAATCCACCTCGCCCTGCTGGAACATCGCGACCTGGGCATTGCGCGTGCGGGGGCTGAGCGCGCCCATGACGACCGCCGCGCCGCCGCGCTGGCGGCGCAGAAGCTCGGCGATGCCGTAGACGGAAGCGGCAGAAAAGGCGACGACCGCCGAACGCGCGGGCAGACGCGTGATCTTGTGCACGCCCGCGTAGGTGAGCGAGGAAAAGCGCGGCCGCGAAACGAACTCGCAGCCCGGCACCAGGGCGCGGATGAACGGCGCGATGGTATCCGCGCCGAGCAGCATGGTCTCGGCGTAGCCGCGCGCGTGCAGGATGCGGTCGGTGAAGATGTGGCCGCGGTCGGGATCGGCGGCGAGCTGCACTTCGTCGATGGCGAGGAACGCCACTTCGCGCGCCAGCGGCATAGATTCGACCGTGCACAGGAAATAGGACGGATTGGGCGGAAGAATCTTTTCTTCGCCGGTCACCAGCGCGACGGCGTCGGCGCCCTTGATGGCGACGACGCGGTCGTAGTTCTCCCGCGCGAGAAGACGCAACGGGAAGCCCATCATGCCCGAGACATGCCCCATCATGCGCTCGATGGCGAGATAGGTCTTGCCGGTATTGGTCGGGCCGAGTACCGCCGTCACGCGGCCCGGCCCGCCGCCGCGCGGCAGGTTCGCAGAAGAAAAAGCGGGGCGCACGCTCATCGGTGCGGGTCAGTCCTGAAGGCCGCCGTGGACGGCAGCGGCGAAACCGGCGTCAGTGGCCGAGCTTCTCGATGTGTTCATGCACCCGTCGCTCAAGCGCTTCGAAGGCGTCGCGCATGGCGACGTAGACGTCTTCGTACTGGTGCTTCTCGCTGTCGCCCTGGCTGACGACGATATCGCCCTTGGGCATCACCATTTCAAGGGTGAAGTGGTAGAGCTGGCCCTTGTGGTGGGCGCCGTGGCTGCGCGCGTGCGGGGCTGAAACGATGACGTGCAGGGAGGTCGCGCGCTGGGCGAACCGCTCCAGCCGTTCGGCGCGCTGGCGGATCTTCGTCTCGATCGCTTCGCTGTGCGGGATGTCGCGGAACGTGATCTGGAGGGGGATGGGCATGGCAATCTCCTGACGCGGGATGAATTTGCATACGGATGCAGAATAGCATCGCGCCCGGAGGCTCCGCCACCGGCGCAGTCGTCTTCGGCCAAGCACTTATAACAAATCGTGAAATTGCCGGCGGCCGCGGGCCTCGGCCGGGCTGCCCGCGTCAGCGCGCCGCGACGCGCATCGGCATGGAAGAAACGCCAATGATCGGCCCCACGCCATCGGCCTGGACGATGACGGCACAGTTTTCGTAGCCGTCGTTCACTTCCTTGGCGACATCGACGGTGAACTCGGCGGCGGCACCGGCCCACTGGCCGACCGAACGGATGGAGCGCACGACATTGGCGTAAGCCAGCGTCTTTCCCCGGTTCTCGCCTGTCGGAATCTTCGTTTCGTGGCGCGAATCGTAGGCCAGCAGCCAGACCGTGGCGCGGCCGACGAAGGGCCGTGCGCCGATGCGGATGGTGAGCTTGTCGCGCGACGGGTGGCCGATCTCGATCGAGGGCGGCGGCGGCGCTTCGGCACGCGCACGCGCGATCAGCCGCGCCACATCGGCGCGGTTGGAGCCGGTCGCCTGCGCCCGACCCATGACCACCATCTGCGGCGTGTAGGTGTAATGCCCGCCCAGACGGCGCACATAGTCGCGCTGGCGCAGGGTCACTTCGCGGTTGGAAAACGGATCCTTCCAGCCGAGCCCGTTCCAGTAATCGACGTGCATGGAGAGCGCGAGAATACCCGGATCCCTGGCCAGTTCGCGCAGGTAGGCGTCGGCGGGCGGACAGGACGAACAGCCCTGGGAGGTGAACAGTTCGACCACCACCGGCGCGGCCCCCCGCGGCTCCGCGCGACCCGACGGAGCGGCGAGAAATGCCGCGGCGAAAAACAGGGCAAGGGCTGCGATGACCGGCTTTTTCATGGCGGGAACATTACACCCGGCAAGGGCAGGACGCGCCATCAATCGCCTTCACGCTTTGGTGAGGGCGGCGAAAGACGACTGGCGCGTTGTGCGCCCGAACGGGCGCAGGCTGCTCTAGAAGCCGAAACAGTGATCGAGCGAAAAGGCGCCGTCGGGCCGCGCAAGGCCGTGGTAGCCGAACAACCGGCAGGTGGCATCGCGGACCACCACATAGCCGCCGGCCGCCGCCTTGCAGGTGGCGGCGTCGAACAGGCCGCTCAGGCGCCAGAACAGGCTGCCGCCGCAGGGGATTTCGACATCCCGGCTGGTCAGTTCCTTGCCGGCCGCAGAAAAGACGGTGAGCTTCGTCGCAGATCGCGCATGCCACGGCGTGGACGCCGGGTAGATGAGCTGGCAAAGCGCATCGAGCCCCGCGGGGCCGAGCCGCACGAACAGTCGCGTCGTCAATCCGGGCGGGCGCGTCGTGTAACTCTGCGGTTCGTCGCGGTAGACGAGCGCCGTGTTGTAGATATGTGCGCCGAAGGTGGTTTCCGCCACATGGCCGCCCTTGCGCGCCTCGAAACGGGCGAGCGCGTGCAGCCAGCCGTCGCCTTCGCCGCCGTCGCGGAAGTCGTACATCAGTTCGGCATGGCCCGCGCCCGAGTGGAGCTTTCTGCCCGCTTCGGCAAGCAGCGCATCGATGTCGAGCGGAACGGAGGACCGCCTGGGCAGACGCCCCAGGAACTTGCGCGCGACTTCGGAACCGTCCGCGTCGTAGACGGCAAGGGCGACGGGCAATTCGCGCGTCGTCGTCGTCATCGGCGTCGGCAGGAAGGTGGCGCGCCAGTCGGCCACGGGCAGCACCGGCAGGGGCAGGATGTAGCCCTTGCCGAGACGATCGGCGAGCTTCGGCAGGTCCGGGTTCGGCGTCAGGTCCGTGCGTTCCACGTTGACGTGGCCGAAGCGGATGCGCCCCGACGGCGCCCTGACTTCGTAGCGCGGGCGGACGAAGTAGCGCCCGGCCCTGATCTCGATCTGTTCGGGCCATTTGACGCCGGGCATCATCCTGCCGACGTCGATGGCGTGGCAGCCGAAGGCCGGCACTTCGGCCTGCAGCCTGAAAGCCTCCTGCGAGCCCATGATGTTGAGCGAGACTTCGCCCGCCGGAATGGCGACGGGATGGCTGTTCTGGATCCAGAGCTTCACGGTCTCGCCGTCTTCGGGCGCCGGCAAGCCCGCGTAGAAATCGGCGGGCCAGGGATTGGCGTCATGGGTGCCCGACAGGTGCGCCGCCCCGTTGGCCGCCCCATCACCGCCAGTATTGCCATAGGTATCGACGACATATTTCATGATGTCGTGGCCGGCGACGCGGATCGCATGCATGAACAGCGATCCGGTGAAATCGCCGAGCCCGAAGCGCTTGCGCACATCGGCCGAATCGACGGTGAAGGCCGCGCCCGCCGCCGGCATCGCGTCGATCCATTCGGCAAGCGGGCGGCCCGCTTCGTCGAACAGGGCGAACCACATGGCCGCATCCTTGGCACCATAAGTGCCCCAGTAATTGACCGACATGATGCGCGTATGGTGATCGGCGGTTTCCTTCAGGATGCCGAAATTGGTGACGAAGTTGAGCGGATCGAGGTAATCGCGCGCATTGGTCAGCATCTCCTTCGGCAGGCGGAAGGCGTCGAAGCTGGCGACTTCCGCCCCCTTCGGCAGCAGATGTCTGATCTGCGCGGCGAGCCGTTCGGCATCGAAGGCGCAAATCAGCACGGTGGCGCAGCGGGCGTTCGCAAGTTCGGTGACGGCCTCGGCCTTGCGCCCGAGGATATCCTTGCCGATGTCGGCGACGTTCTGGACATAGACGCCGGCGAGATCGAGGGCGGAAAGATTGTAGAAGCTGTCGGCGTGACCGGCCTGGCCCCAGGGATCGTAGACCGCGACGCGCCCGCGCGCGGCGATCCCGACCAGCGCCTCGCGCGCGAGCCGCGCGGTCAGCGGATGGCCGAGCGCCTTGAACAGGGTCGATCCGCCCGAGTTGTTGCCCGGCCGCCAGCCCTTGTTGGTGAAGGTTTCGATGTTGAGAGCCATGCCCGTCCCGCCGCCTGTGATCGGCTCCGCCGCCGGTTCTTTTTATCAAGCGCGCCGGGTGCTTGCCAGCGTCTTGCGGCCGGATTTCAGCGGAGAATTCAGGCGCCGACGTCGATGACCGCCTGCATGCCGCCCGCCTGATGCTCCAGGATGTGGCAATGAAGCATCCAGCCGCCCGGATTGTCGGCGACGAAGGCCACTTCCGCGCGTTCCTGCGCGTCCAGCAGCACGGTATCGACCCATTCGCGATGCGGCGTCGGTCGCCCGTTGCGCGCAAGCACGCGGAAGAAGTGGCCGTGCAGGTGGATCGGATGCGGCCAGGCGGTGTCGTTGACGAGGTCGAGCACGCAGCTTTCGTTGCGCTTGAGCGTCAACACGGCCGGCAGCCGGTGCCCGGTGCCGACCACGCCGTTGACCGCCCAGCCCAGCCCGCGGCGCATCATGTCGCCCATCGACGTGCTGCGCCCGTCGACCAGCCCCGCGCCCATGCGCCCCATCATGCCGCCCTGAAAAATGATGCGCTGGCGGCGGGCCGAGGAGAGATCGGGCTCGGCCACCGGATTGGCGGCAAGCCTGTCGGGCGGTGGCAGGGGCGAAGCGCGCAAGGGTTCCGGCCCGTAAGCGATGTTGAGCAGGTCATAGGCGAAACGCGCGTAGTAGTCGTCGCGCACCGTGAAACTCTCGCCGGGCTTTCGCGTCATGTCCAGGATCACGTCGGCGCGCTGGCCGGGGCCGAGCACGACGCGGCCTGCGGGCGCCTCGTGCGGCGCGACGGGCTGTCCGTCATGGGAAATCACGATGGGGCGGTGGCCATTGAAGCGCAGCGCGAAGATGCGCGCGTTGGCGACGTTGACCAGCCGCAGGCGCACCCGTTCGCCCGCGCGCACCGCGAGGTCTTCGGCCGGACGGCCGTTGATCGTGACGACGTTGCCGAGCCTGCCGCCGTGGCTCATGTCCATGAAGGCGCCGAAATCGGGGCTGATCGAAGCGTCCCGGCCGAGCCGCCAGTCGTCGATCACCCACAGGAGATCGCGGTCGACGCGGGGCGCTTCGCGTTCTTCCACGATCAGCGCGCCGTAGAGGCCGCGGCCGATCTGCTCCGCCCCGTTGGCATGCGGGTGATACCAGTAGGTGCCGGCATCCTTCAGATCGAACACGTAATCGAACGACGATCCGGGCGCGATGGCCTTCTGGGTCAGTTCGGGCACGCCGTCCATCGCGTTGGGCACGCGCAGGCCGTGCCAGTGCACGGTGGTTTCCTCGGCCAATGCGTTCTCGACGCGCACGCGCAACGTTTCGCCCTGGCGGGCGCGGATGACGGGGCCGGGCATGCTGGCGTTGTAGGCCCAGACCGGCGTTTCGGGGTTCGATGCGCCCAACAGGCGCGCGCGGGCGGGCGCCGCGCGTAGCGTGTAGCTGCGCTCGGCCGCGCGAGAGGCCGCAAGCGGCAGGAGCGGCGCCAGAAGGCCCGCGGCCGTGGCGGCGAGAAAGCCGCGCCGGGTCGGGCGGCAGAAGGAGATATCCGGTTTCATGGTCTGAACTCTACCACGGGCGGCGCGCAGGAATCCGTCGCCCGCGGCGGCCGGAGAAGCCTTCAGCCCCGCGCCGCCGCGATGCGCCGGGCAAGTTCGAGGGCGGCCGCGCGTATTTCGCGCAAGGGCACGGGCTTCCACGAAAAATCCACCTCGCCTTCGAAGGGGCGCGCGTGCCCGCGCGCGCGCATGGCCGCGTGGAAGGCATCGAAGCGCGCCGAGGTGCCGGGATACATCATGACGTAGACGGGCTTTTCGCTGGCCGCAGCCTCGCACACCATGTTGACCGAATCGCAGGTGACGATCAGCGCATCGGCCAGGCCGATGAGGCCGAGATAGGGGTTCTGCTCGACCCCGTCCCAGATATAGGCGCCGCTGCCCGACAGCCGATCGCGCAGGATCGCCACGTTGTCATTGCCGGTGCGCCGCGATGGCACCACCGCAAGGCCGCAACCGGTGCGCCCGGCCAGTCGCGCCAGCGCGTCGGCGAGCCGGCCGATTTCGCGCGCGCCGATGCCGTAGGCGCGGTTCGCCCCGCCCACCAGCACGGTGACGAGCGGGCGCGGCAGGGCGGCAAAACGCGCGCGAAATACGCCGGCTTCGGCGGCGAAGCGTTCGGGCGCAAGCCCGTGGACGGAGCCGAGGCAGGTGACGACGTTTTGCCCGCTCACGCCGTCATGGGCCGGCACCACGACGGCATCGAAGCGCGCCAGCGCCACGCGCGGGTTCTGGATGTGGATGCAGAAGGTGGCCGGGTTCTTGCGCTTGACGGCGAGCGCCAGCGGCACCGAGCGCCGGCCGCAGGTGATCAGCACATCGGGCCAGGGCGGCGTCAGGTCCGCGCCGCGCGCGTTGGCGATGAGAAGCGGCGCCGGCCACAGCGCGGCGGGAAGCCAGCCGAGCGCGGCCGGGGCAGGTGCGCGCTTGACCACGGCATCGAGACCGAGGGCGGAGGCGAGCGCGCGCGTCTGCATTTCCATGCCGACGTGGCCTTCGGTCAGCGTCCAGCAGCGGAGGCCGGAAAGCGAAGGCGCGAGGCTGTCGTCGGTCATGGCGCCTTTGGCGAAGGAGCGGCGGACGCGCCCCTCCTTGTTCGGAGGGGGCGCGTCCGCCTTGCGTTCTTACAGGAGACTGCGCAGCACGTAAGGCAGGATGCCGCCGTGCAGGAAGTAGTCGACCTCGTCCAGCGTGTCGATGCGGCACTTGAGCGGCACGGTTTCCGTCCTGCCGTCGGCGCGATGGATGGAGAGCGGCAGGGTCATGCCCGGCTTGATCTCCTGTTCGACGCCGATGATGTCGAAGGTTTCCGAGCCGTCGAGCTTGAGCGTCTTGCGCGTCACCCCTTCGGGGAAGACCAGCGGCAGCACGCCCATGCCCACCAGGTTCGAGCGGTGGATGCGCTCGAACGATTCGGTGATCACCGCGCGCACGCCCAAGAGCTTGGTGCCCTTGGCCGCCCAGTCGCGTGAGGAGCCGGTGCCGTATTCCTTGCCCGCGATGATGATCAGCGGCGTGCCTTCGTCGGCGTACTGCATGGCCGCGTCGTAGATCGACATGCCCTTGCCGTCGGGCATGTGGCGGGTGACGCCGCCTTCGGTGCCCGGGGCGACCTCGTTGCGCAGGCGGATGTTGGCGAAGGTGCCGCGCATCATCACTTCGTGGTTGCCGCGCCGCGCGCCGTAGGAATTGAAATCCTGCGGGCCGACCTGGCGACGGATCAGGTACTGCCCGGCGGGGCCGTCCTTCTTGATCGAGCCGGCGGGCGAAATGTGGTCGGTGGTGATGGAATCACCGAGCAGCGCCAGCAGGCGCGCGCCCCTGATGTCCTTCACCGGCTCTGGCGTGCGGCTCATGCCGTCGAAATAGGGCGGCAGGCGGCAGTAGGTGGAATCCTCCTGCCAGCCGTAGGTCATGCCTTCGGTGGTCTTGACCTTCTTCCACTGGGCGTCGCCTTCGAACACGTTGGAGTAACGCCGGCGGTACATTTCCGGCGTCATGGCGGAAGCGATGGTGTCGGCGACTTCCTTGTTCGAGGGCCAGATGTCCTTGAGATAGACGTCCTTGCCGTCCTTGCCCTTGCCGAGCGGTTCCCTGGTCAGGTCGACCTTGAGCGAGCCGGCCAGCGCATAGGCCACCACCAGCGGCGGCGAGGCGAGGTAGTTGGCCTTCACCTGCGGATGGACGCGGCCTTCGAAGTTGCGGTTGCTGGAGACGACGGCCGTGGCGACCAGGTTGCCCGCGTCGATGGCCTTGCTCACCGGCTCGTCCAGCGGGCCGGAATTGCCGATGCAGGTCATGCAGCCGAAGCCGACGATGTTGAAGCCGAGCTGGTCGAGATAGTCCTGGAGGCCCGCCTGCTTCAGGTAATCGGCCACCACCTGCGAGCCCGGCGCGAGCGACGTCTTGACCCACGGCTTGAGGGTCAGGCCCTTCCTGACCGCGTTGCGCGCGACGAGACCGGCGGCCAGCATCACCGCCGGATTGGACGTGTTGGTGCAGCTGGTGATGCCGGCCAGCACCACGTCGCCGTGGCCGAGGTCGTGGCCCATGCCTTCGACGGCGGCGCTTGCTTCCGGGCTCGCCTTGCCGACGAGATCGGGCAGCGCCTTCCTGAATTCGGCCGCGGCGGATGACAGCAGCACGCGGTCCTGCGGGCGCTTCGGCCCGGCGAGCGCAGGCTCGACCGTGGACATGTCGAGTTCGAGCGTATCGGTGAACACCGGGTCGGGGGTGCCCTTCTCGCGCCACATGCCCTGGGCCCTGGCGTAGGCTTCGGTCAGCGCCACGACCGATTCGTCGCGGGCGGTGAACTTCATGTAGCGGATGGTTTCCTCGTCCACCGGGAAGAAGCCGCAGGTGGCGCCGTATTCGGGCGCCATGTTGGCGATGGTGGCGCGGTCGGCGAGGCCCAGGTGATCGAGGCCTTCGCCGAAGAATTCGACGAACTTGCCGACGACGCCCTTCTTGCGCAGCATCTGCACGACGGCGAGCACGAGGTCGGTCGCCGTGGTGCCTTCCTTGAGCGCGCCGGTCAACTTGAAGCCGACGACTTCGGGAATGAGCATCGACATCGGCTGGCCGAGCATGGCCGCTTCCGCCTCGATGCCGCCGACGCCCCAGCCGAGCACGGCAAGGCCGTTGATCATCGTCGTGTGACTGTCGGTGCCGACCAGCGTGTCGGGATAGGCCACGCCTTCGTCGTTGGTCCACACCACGCGCGCGAGATATTCGAGGTTGACCTGGTGGCAGATGCCGGTGCCCGGCGGCACGACGCGGAAATTGTCGAAGGTGCCCTGGCCCCAGCGCAGGAAGGAGTAGCGTTCCTGGTTGCGCTCGTATTCGATGCGCACGTTTTCGGCGAACGACTTCGGCGTGCCGTAGGTATCGACCATCACCGAATGGTCGATGACGAGATCGACCGGCGAGAGCGGGTTGATCTTCTTCGGATCGCCCTTGAGATCGACCATCGCCTGGCGCATGGCGGCGAGATCGACCACCGCCGGAACGCCGGTCAGGTCCTGCATGAGGACGCGCGCCGGGCGAAAGGCGATTTCACGGTCCGACTTCCTGTCCTTGAGCCACTGGGCGACGGCCTTCACGTCGTCGGCCGAAACCGTGCGCCCGTCTTCCCAGCGCAACAGGTTTTCGAGCAGGATCTTGAGCGAGACCGGCAGGCGCGCAATGTCGCCGAGCCCGCCCCTGGCCGCGTCGGGCAGGCTGAAGTAGGTGTAGGACTTGCCGCCGGCCTGAAGGGTTCGCCTGGACTTGAAGCTGTCGGATGCGCTCGCCACGGTTGGGGTCTCCCGCTCTTGGATGGGCGCCCCTACCCCTTGCGGGCCCGGCGCCGATGCTGATCGAAGAAGGTAATAAGCTAAAGAAAAAGGGGTGTTAACGGTAAACGCACGGGCCGTCAAACGCCTGTTTGCAGGGCCCCGGCGGGGGGCCCCGGACCGCCGCTTAACCCCTTGTTTTTCAGTGAGTTGCCCGGCATCGGGCAAAATACCCCATTTTCGCCCCATTGCCAGCATAGTTGGGTCACATTCCGGGTCTTTCATGGCGGCGCTGGAAGACCCGCGCGGCTGTCCCCCCTCCGCCGTTGGCGGATCTTCCAGGGTAGCCTTGGACCGGTTTTCCTGAACCGGGACATCCCCCAGCGGCCACCGGAACCCCCGCCGGTGGCCGCTTTTCATGCGCGGGCGCCGGTCCAGGCGCAGCTTCGCGGTCCGCCCCCGCCCCGGCCTGTGCTATGAGGGGCGCCATGTCGGAAGCCTCAGCCAGCATTTCCCCCAACGTCCGTTTCAGCGGGCGCGGTCTTGCCTGCATCCGCGGCGGACGGGTGCTGTTCGCCGGCCTCGGCTTCGAGGTCGCGGCGGGCGGCGTTCTCCTGCTGACCGGCCCCAACGGCATCGGCAAGTCGAGCCTGCTGCGCCTGATGGCCGGGCTGCTGCCCGCCGCCGGCGGGCGCGTCGCCATCGAGGGCGGCGAGAACGCCGATGCCGTCTACCTGGGCCATTCCGACCAGCTCAAGGCCGAGCTTACGGTGCGCGAAGTGCTGACCTTCTGGAGCCGCCTGAGCGGCCCCGCCGATCCGCCGGCGCGGCAATCCTGCCTGGCGCGG
>CAXRES010000095.1:0-10357 GCA_964229575.1 Alphaproteobacteria bacterium | reverse complement strand
CCACCATGGCCGCGCTGGTCCGCCGGCGCGAGACCGCCGAGCGCATCCCCGGCTGGCGCGAGCCCTTCCGCTTCGCCACCGTGCCGGTCACCGTGCCCGCCATCCGCGACGTCGTCGGCCCGCTGGCCTGCGGGCAGGACGCGACGGACATCGCCCGCCTGACTACGGACCTGCGCCGCCGGCTGCAGAACATGATGCACGCAGGGCCGGCGCGCTTCGCCCTTTCGGCGCTCGACATCGCGCTGTGGGACATCAGGGGCAAGGCCGCGGGCGAGCCGATCTGGAAGATGCTGGGCGGGCCGGGGCGGACACGCGTGCCGGCCTATGCCAGCCTCCTGCGCCTGCCCACGCCGGAGGTCTGCGCCGAGATCGCCGCGACCGCGGTCGAGCGCGGCTACGGCCATGTCAAGCTGCACCAGAAGACTCCCGACATGGTGGCCGCGGCGCGCAAGGCGGTCGGCCCCGGGGTGTCGCTGATGGTCGATACCAATTGCGCCTGGCAGATCGAAGACGCCATCGCCAATGCGCGCGCCATGCAGCCTTACGATCTCACCTGGCTCGAAGAGCCGATCACGCCGCCCGACGATTACGAAGCGCTGGCCCGCCTCAGGCGCGAGGGCGGCGTGCCGATCGCCATCGGCGAGAACATGGGCAATCCCAACGACGCCAGATGGGCGACGCGCGCGCACGCCGCCGACTTCATGCAACCGAGCGTGGTCAAGCATGGCGGCATCGGCGACGTCTGGAAGATCGCCGCCATTGCGCGCGAAGCGGGAATCGGATGCGTGCCCCATTCGCCCTTCGTCGGGCCCGGCCTGATCGCCACCATTCATATCGTCGCGGCCATGCCCGAAGACATTTTCTGCGAACACCGCTACTGCGATCTCGGCGCGAGCCCGCTGGGCGAAGCCGTGATGCAGAAAGACGGTTTCCTCGCCGTGCCCGACGGCCCGGGCCTCGGCATCGAGGTCGATGAAGCGCTGCTCGCGCGGTTCCGCGCGGGATAGAGGTCTCGCGCTATCGCGCTGGGTGAAACAAAAACCCCGGCCGGTGGCCGGGGCTTTCGTCAGACCTTCAGGAACTTTTCTTCTTTTTCTTCGCCCCGGCGCATTGCTTGGTATCCTTCGCCGCGGTCGCGCAATCGTCGACCTTGGACTTTTCCGCGATACCCAGGATTTCGCTCACCCGCTTCAGGACGTCGGGCGAATAGGAATACAGCCTGTTGATCAGGACCTGCATTTCCTTGCCCGAAAGCGGGCTGGTCTCGAGCTTCAGCTTGTCGTTCTCCGCGAGATAGGCCTTGTCCTTCATCGTCGCCTCGAACGCGGCCTGCAACGCGGCGAGGCGGTCGGCCGGCACTTCCGGCGGCGCCAGATAGGGGCGGCCGATTTCCTGCTGGATGGCGTTGAATTCCAGCACCTCGCGCTCCTTCGGCCCGACGAAGTCGATGGGATTGGGCACGCCCTTGAGTTCCGGCAGACTGGTCAGGCCGATCTGGGCGATGATGTTGACCTTCTTGTGGATGAACCAGTCGGGCACGGAAGCCTGCAGGGTGGAGACGCCGAGGCCGCAGATCGCGTCGACCTCTCCGCGTTCCAGCGCGAGCCGCGTGCCGCTCGTCGAATAGCCGGAAATCACCCTGAACCTGGTGCCGACGAGCTGGTTGAGGATCAGCGGCTGGATGGCGGTGTTGCCGGTGCGCCCGGTCGCCGGCACGGTGATTTCCTTGCCCACCGTCTGGCGGATGTCCTTGTACGGACTGGTGTGCCAGGTGATGCAGAGAAGCTGCGTCTTGGCGATGGAACCGACGAAGCCGAACTTGCGCATGTCGAAGCGCGCCTTGTCGTTGCCGAGCAGCGGCGCACTGAGGAGAGCGCTGTAGGTGGCGAGAATCCGGGAACCATCCCGCGGCGCGCTGTTGTAAAGCCAGTTGGTGGCGAGGATGCCGGAAGCGCCGGGCATGTTCTGCACGACGATATTGGGATTGCCCGGCAGATACCGGCTGAAATGCCGCACGAGGACGCGCGTATAGCCGTCGTAGCCGCCGCCCGCGCCGGACGCGACGACCATGCGCAGGCCGCCCTTCTTGTAAAAATCGGCGACCGACTGGGCCGCGGCGGGCAGGGCGGCCAGGACCGCCGCCGCCATCCCGATGGCCGGCGCAAGCCGCAGGATCCCGTGGAATTTCGCTGTCGTCATGATGCCCTCCCCGCCAAGGCGACGGTCTTTGCCGCGTGGTTGTTGGGCAAAGGCTAGCCGAGCCCCGCAACCCTGTCCACCCGCGGGGCGCCGGAGGAATCTGTTGCCGCCGCCACGGGCTGGTTTACATTTCATCGCGAGCGGTCCCGGTCCAGCGGCCGCCCGCGACAAGCGGCCTTCAAGCGCCGCGCCAATCAGACGGGAGACGACGCCATGAACCGGCACCTGCCAACCTGCGCCTTTTTCGCCGCTTTCGCCGCCGCCGTCGGCGCCGCAACGACCGCGGCCGTTCCCGCCGCCGCCGACGCGGTAAGCGATTTCTACGGTTCGCGCCAGCTCACGCTCAGCGTCGGATCGGCCGCGGGCTCGGGCTTCACCGTCTATGCGCGGCTGCTCACCCGCCACTTCCCCGATCACATCCCGGGCAAGCCCACCATCGTCATCGAGAACCGCCCCGGCGCGAGCGGCCTTCGCCACATGGAATACCTGGTCTCCGTGGCGCCCAAGGACGGCTCGGCCATCGGACTGGTCAACCCGGCGGTGACCACGGCGCCGATGCTGCGCCCGGGTACCGCCAGGCGCGAGAGCAGCAGGCTCGCCTGGATCGGCAGCGCCAATTCGGAAGTCTCGACCTGCCTGTTCTGGCCGCATTCCGGCGTCAAGTCGGTGGACGATCTCAGGAAGCGCGAATACGTCATCGGCTCCTCCGGCGGCACCGGATCGTCGTATTACGGCACGCGCGCCATGAACGTCATCCTCGGCTTTCCGTGGAAGATGGTGTCGGGCTATCAGGGATCGAACGACGTCATGCTGGCCGGCGCCCGCGGCGAGATCGACGGCACCTGCATCCTGCTGACCGGGGCGCTCAAGTCCCAGTACTGGCAGAACTACCAGCGCGGCGAATTCAAGGTCATCCTCCAGATGCCGCCGGGCAACGACCCCGACCTCAAGGGCGTCGCCAACACCATCGATCTCGCCGCCAACGACGAGCAGCGACAGGTGCTGAACTTCATCTACGGTTCGTGGGCCTACGGGCGGCCCTTCGCCGCGCCCGCGGAAATCCCGGCCGACAGGCTGGCCGCGCTGCGCCGGGCGCTCAAGTCAACGCTGGAGGACAAGGCGTTTCTTGCGGAAGCGAAGCGCATCGGCGTCAGCGTCGATTACATGACGCCGGACGAACTGGCCCGCCGCGTCGCCGAGATCCAGGCCACGCCCGAGGCGGTCGTCGCCAAGGTCCGCGCCCTCGTCCCGTCCACGACGAAAAAACAGAAAAAAGGGCAGTAACGACCGCACCGGTCCACCCACGGAGATGTCCATGAAAAGGTTTTTGTCGATCGTCCTGACGGGTGCCCTGGTCACCGCCGCTCCGCTGGTCTGCGGCCCTTCGCCCGCCGCCGCGCAATCGGGGGCTAACTTCTACAAGGGAAAGACGGTGCGCCTCGTCATCGGATTCGAGCCGGCCGGCAGCTACGACCTCTACGCCCGGCTGGCGGGCCGCTGGCTTGGCCGCCACGTTCCCGGCCAGCCCAACGTGGTGCCCCAGAACATGCCGGGCGCCGGGGGATTGAGCGCCGCCAACCATGTCTTCCGCATCGCCGCAAGGGACGGCACGGTGCTTGCGGCGCTGCACAACAACATCGCCTTCGCCCAGGTCACCGGCACGCCCAACGTCGAATACGACGCCCGCAAGTTCAACTGGATCGGCCGCATGGCGGCACCGTCGGATGTGCATTACGCCTGGCACGCATCGGGCGTGAAGAGCTTCGACGACCTGTTCAGGAAGCAGGTGGTGGTGGCCGGAACCGGGCCGTCATCCAATTCCGTGATCTACCCGACCGTGCTCAACCAGCTGATGGGCACCAAGCTCAAGATCCTTGCCGGGTTCAAGGGCACGAGCCCGGCCAACCTTGCGCTCGAACGCGGCGAGGTGGACATGGCGCTCAAGCCGTGGGCGGGAATCAAGAGCGGCAACGGCGACTGGCTGCGCGACAGGAAGATCGTGCTGATCGTGCAGTACAGCGGCGAACGCAACCCGGAACTGGCCGAGGTGCCGACCATCGTCGAACTGGCCAAAACCGACGAGCAGCGCCAGGTTTTCGGCCTGCTGACCCGAAGCACCGACATCGGCCGCGCGCTCAGCATGCCGCCCGGCGTGCCTGCCGACCGCGTCGCCGTCATGCGCAAGGCCTTCGCCGACATGATCCGCGATCCTGCGATGCTCGCCGAAGCGAAGAAGCTGCAACTCGATCTTGAACCGGCCGACGGCGCCAGGCTCGAAAAGATCGTGGCTTCGACCTTCGACATCGGCGAGGGGGCCGTCGCGCGCGCCAAGGCGATCCTGGCCCAGGGCAAAAAGAAGAAGAAAAAGCAGGACTAGCGCCCCGCCCCGACCGGGGGCAGGCCGGCGCGCCGTCTTATCGGAAGGGCGCGACCTTCCGCGCGGTCGCGCGGGGCCCCATCCGGACAGGCAAAAGGGGGGAGCCGCGGCGCCCCCCTTTTACAAAGGAAATCCCGGGGAACGGCTGAAGGACGACGCTTACTTCTGCGCGGCCTGCTTCAGCTTGGACAGAACGCGCGCGCGCACCTGCATCGAGGCAGGGCGGCCGGCGCTCGGGATCATCTCGCCGGTGGCGGGATTGCGGACCAGGGTCCCCGCCTTCACCGCCGGACGCTTCCGGGTGACGATCTTGAGCATGCCCGGCAGCACGAATTCGCCCGCGCCCTTCTGGGAAACAGAACGGGTCATGACGTCGCCCAGGCCGTCGAGCACGGCGGCGGCGATCTTGCGGGTGCTGCTCGTCTCCGGGATGTACTGGGTCAGTTCGTTGATCAGCTGGGACTTGGTCAACTTCGTCTTGATAGGTTTACCCACGTTTTTTGTCCTCCTAAATTGCAGCGCATAAATGCGGCTGCCGGCTTGGCGCCCCAAGCGCGTACCAACCTTATACAGCGAGATTCACCAAGATTCTAAGGGATAAATGCAAAAAATCGCATTTGCGAATCAGGTTCCGGCGCAGGGCCGGCGGCTCGCCACGCGCCCCGGCGCGGGGCTAAGATGACCCCGCATCCGGCGCCGGCAGGGATGCAACGACGGGCAGGCGCGGCGGTTTGAAGACCATGACGCAGGATCGGAACGAGACGGAACGCCTTGCCGCCGCGGATTTTGCCCGCGCGGTGGCGGACCTGTGGCGCGAACGCCTCGGCGCCGATCTGCTCGGCATCTACATGATCGGCTCGCTCGCCCACGGCGGCTTCAGCGCCCGCTACAGCGACATCGACCTGGCGGTGATCGCCGAACGCGGGCTCGACGGGGCGGGCCTCGCGGCGCTCGGGACGGATGCGGCGAAAGTCTCGGAGCGGCTCGCGGCGAAGCTCTCGATCTTCTGGACCGACCGCGGCTTCGCCCGGGGGCGCTTTCCGCCGCTCGACCGCATCGACCTGATGGAGCGCGCCGTCACGGTGATCGAGCGCGAGAGGATCCGCCCCGCCCGCCCGACATTGGCCGAGGTGCGCGGCTACCTCGCCGGGCCGCCGTTCGCGCGCTGGGCGGAACGGGCGCGGCAATTCATCGCCGCCGGCGCGCTCGACCCGGCGGAGCGCAAGCCGTACATGCGCGCACTCCTCTACCCGGCGCGCTTTTGCTACAGCTGGCTGACCGGCGACATCGCTTCCAACGACGATGCGGTGGCCTTCCTGGAAAGCGACCCGCGCCACGGCCTCGACCTCGGCCTGATCGGCCGGGCGCTCGCCTGCCGCCGGGAAAACCGCGCCCCCGACGGCCTGTTCAGCGGGCGGGCCGTCCTCGAAGGACAGATCGCCGCCGCCGCCCGCCTGATGGCGGAAAACCCCTGATCCGCGGCTGACGGCCGGGGATGGCGCGGCGCGCCGCGGCGACGGGGCGGCGACGGAGCGCCCCCCGCCCCATTGAACCCGCCCGCCCGATCGACTACCTTGGCCGCGCCCGAGGCCCCGAGGCCCCGCACAGACTGGCCCCTTGCCGAACAAGGCACCCGTAGCTCAGCTGGATAGAGCGCTGCCCTCCGAAGGCAGAGGTCGTGAGTTCGAATCTCGCCGGGTGCGCCAGTTTCTTTCAGGTCAACCGCCGACCCGTTCGCTGCGCATCGCCGTCAGCCGCCCGTCCACAGGCGGCGGCAGCGGGTCGCCACGACGCGCTCGTAAGGCGCCGGGCCGCCGAGATGGCCGATCGACTGCGCGAAGGCGAGTTTTTTCAGTCGTTGCTGGCGCCGTTTTAGCGGCGACCTTATCCGCTTCCGGGTCAGCTTCACTGATTTCCTTGATGGGCGGGATTGTCTAGCCCACCCGTTCCGGAAACAATCCCGGCATCCAGCGCGAGGCAAGCGTCGCCGGGAAAGCAAGACGCAACGGCGCGCGGGTGCTTTCGGAGGTGACTACGCCATGATCGCCAAGCGCGGAAACGACGCGTCGGGCCTGGCGTTCGCCCGTTCCGACTATGGCGGCGGCATCTCCGCGCGGCAGTTCGCCGCGATAGAGCAGTGCTTCGAGAATGTTGTTGGCCCTGGGTGGAAGTTTGTTCAGGCGCACTTCTTCATCCGCCCAGGCAAGTATGCGCGTGCGGAGCCGATCGGGCTGCATCAGCCCTTCCATGAATTTCACCTGATCGAGGCAGACGGTCAGGAAGAATTTCGTGAATTCCGCGAGGTTCTCTTCGCTGAGGGGGCCGCGCCCGTCGAGATCGTTCCGGCGGGGCAGATCACAGGCGGCAAGGTGGCCCTTGTATTCGTTCACGTTGCGCGCGAGACCGCGCGCGATCGACCAGACTGCCCCGGTATCCAGCGTATCGAGCAGCGTGGCGTGCGAGACAAGGCGCGCGACACGGCCGTTTCCATCGAGGAACGGGTGAACCCACGCAAGGCGATGATGCGCCGCAGCCGCGGCGATAACGGTCTCGGTTTTGCCGAGCTTCGAATAGACTTCCTCGTAGCGCTTGAGGAAGCGTGGAACAGCGGGCGCGCTGACGGGGATATGACGCCCTACCACGACATCACGACGACGCAGCTCTCCGGGAACAATTTCGATTTTTTCCCTGGTCTCGGGGTCTTCCACCCACAGCAGGTCTTCCGGCAGCTGCTCGTAAAAGCGCCGGTGGATATCCGTGATGGAGTCGGCATTCGTGGCCGGGCGATTGAGTCCGCCCGTGTCGATCCAGCGCTGGACGACAATATGGGCCTCGGCTTCCAGTTGGAGGTCGCGCTTCCTGGCATCCTTGCTGTAATCGCCTTTGAGCGCCCGCTCGATGTCGATCGGGTGGGTATCATGGCCTTCAATCAGGTTGCTGTAGTAGCAGTTCATCGCCCGGACGAGATCGGCAAGCGAACCGATCAGGCTGTCCGGCAAAGAGCGCCGGAATCCGGCACTCTTCTGGGCCAGCTCGAAGGCAAGCTCGGTTAGCTCGGGCCGGTGCCTGGAATCGCCCCCGATGAGCAGGGGCTCCATCGCGGTGACGTTTTCGCCGCGGTCCACAGCCGCTTTGATATCCGCTTTGATGTCCGATTCTTTCATCTTCATAACTTATTGTATATTAATATATTAACGTCTTTCAATTCTAATATATGACCGCTTAAAAGGCCGGTTTTAAGTCCGGTTCATACGGAGCTTTTTACGGCCAAGATCAAGGGGTTGGCGGGGCGGTCCCGGGTCGGCTGGCCCCTGACAGACCAAGCGCGAGGCAAGAAAATCTATCCCGCCTCTTGCGCGCGCAGGGCGTCCCGACGTCCCCCGAAGGGACCCCCGTTCGGAGCCTCGGTGCGCTTGCTGCCCCACCCTCGCCGGGAGGGCATCGGGCGCCTGCGCATCGCCGTCAGCCGCCCGTCCACAGGCGGCGGCAGCGGGTCGCCACGACACGCTCGTAAGGCGCCGGGCCGCTGAGATGGCCGATCGACTGCGCGAAGGCGTTGAGTTCGCGCACCGCTCCTTCCGATATGACCGGATCGTAGAACGCGCAGTCGCGCGCCACGATGCCGGCGATCAGTTCCGCCGATTCGGGCGGGAACTTGCGCCGGCCCGCCTCGCGCGCGAGCGCGGGATCGGCGCGAAGCGCCGCCTGCGCCTTGACGATGGCGCGCACGGCGGCGTCGACGGCGTCCGGTTCGCGGGCGAGAAAATCGTCGCTGGTGGCAAGCCCGGCGAAGGTGAACAGCCGCACCTTGTCGGGATCGTCGCCGCGGCGCACGTCGACGTGGATCTTGCCGACGCCGCGGCTGACCGCGGTCTCCGCCCCCATGGCATTCGCCCAGAAGCCGTCGATCAGGCCTTTTCCCAGCGCATCGGCCGCGAACACCCCGAAGGAGACATGGCGTTCGCCGACGCCCGGCAGGTCGATGATCTCGACGTCGCGGGCGGGATCGAGCCCGGCGCGGCGCAGGCATTCCTTGAACACGAGATCGGGGCCTTCGGCCGCCGTCAGGCGCAGGCCGCGCAGGGCGTCGAAATCCCCGCGGCGCGCGTTGAAATCGGCGCGCATCGTCAGCAGCCACGGCGTGCCCTGGGACAGCGCGACGCAGATCTTCGCCCCCTGCCAGTCGCGGAATTCGGTGAGCAGATCATGGACCGAGCCCGCGATCATGGCATCGGCCGTGCCGTCCCTGAGCGCCCGGGTGGAGCCGTACATCGGCATCAGCTCGATGCGCGCATCGAGGCCTTCGGCCCTGAAGAAACCGAGTTCGTCGGCGGCGAGGGCGGGAAAACAGGTATTGCTGACCAGATCTACGGCGGCGATACGCATGCGGGCTGACTTTCCTCGATCGGTGGGGACTTCAATACTTCATCAGGCGGGCTGGCGGGCGGCCTTGCGCAAAGCACCGAGGCGACCGAGGCCGGGCAGCGCATCGTCGATCCCGAGCGTGCGCACCGCCGCCCACAGCGCCACCTGGTTGCTGGTGAGAACCGGGCGGCCGAGGTCGGCTTCCAGGTCCTCGATCACGTCGATGGCCTGGATGTTGGCGCAGCTCAGGAAACAGGCGTCCGCCGCGTCGTCGCGGTGCGCGCGCGCGAGATCGGCCCAGAAGGCGGGCGGCGTCGTGCAGGACTGGTCGCTGACCAGCGACGCGCCGCAGCCGCCGAGGATTTCATAGCCGGCATCGACGAGAAAACGCTTCTTTTCCTCGTAGCCGGCCGGATGGTTTTCCGAAATGAACACGAGGCGGCGCACGCCGATGGCATCGAACGCCATCAACAGGCAATCGGCGGTGGTGAGCGCGGGGCGACCCGTGGCGCGCTCGATCGCGGCGATCATCGCCTTTTCCCCGCCGTAGCCGCCCGACATCGACGTGCCGGTGCATTGCAGCAGCGTGAGATCGCACCTGGAATCGCCGAGCACGGCCGCGGCTTCTTCAAGCCGCGCGATGAAATCCTGGAACGCGCCGCGCTTGTCGCCGGACATGCGCAGGCGCATGAAATGGGGCACCACGCCCGCCGGCGCGAAGCGCTGGAAATTCGGCTCCGCCATGCGGTTGGACGACGGGATGATGACGCCAAGACGCGCGCGCGGCTTTATCGCGGGATGGTCCATGGTGCGTTCCTTTCCGGGCAGGGCAATTCTTGAGAAATCCGGGCCAGGCGAAAGTCTAGAGCAAGCCGCGAACGGATGGGAAGTCCGATCGCGGAAAGGTTGCCCGTCATCAACAGGTTGGCGCGTCGGCCTGCGCCCGTTCGGGCGCGCGACGCGCGAGGCCCGGCGGACAGGGCGGGTCCCAAGAAAAATCCCCGGGGACCGGTCCCCGGGGATCACGCGTTTCGTCGTCGAGGCGGCGGCGATCTACGCCTTCGCGCCCCAGAACTGGCCGGGAACGGGGATCACCTCGACGCGGCCGTTTTCCTTGCTCTCGGTCGGGATCGGATCACCGTAGATGTTCTGTCGGTAATAGCCCGGAATCTCCGGCGTCTTGCAGCCGACGCGCAGCAGAACCAGCGGTTCCTTGCTGGTGGCGTTGAAGCGGTAATAGGCGCCGGCCGGCAGCATGATGCCTTCGTACTGGCCGCAGTCCACCGTTTCGCCGCGCGGGCCGTAGAAGCGCGCGCTGCCCTGCATGACGAGATGGAAGTGATCCTCGTCGGTGTGGTTGTGCAGGCCGTTTTCGCCGCCCGAGGCGTAGACCTTCACATGCACCTTCATGTTGTC
>CAXRES010000094.1:0-25727 GCA_964229575.1 Alphaproteobacteria bacterium | reverse complement strand
CCTGGAACATCTCTGCGGCCACCGCGATCACTCCGGGCTCAGGTAGGTGCGGCCCCTGGGCAGGGACTCTTCATCGCGGCGCCAGGTGAATTCCAGGAAGTTGCCGCTCGGATCCTTGAAGTAGAGCGATTCGCCGAACGGGCCTTTCTCCGGATGCTGCACCGGCCCCTGATAGGGAACCTTGTTGGCGTCGAGCGCCTTGCGGATTTCGGCGAAACGCGCGCGCGAAATCTGGAAGCCGTGGCGGAAGCCGTGCGCGCCGCGGAACTTGTCGGCGGCGGGCATTTCCATCGGGATGCGCGCGACCGTCAGCGCCAGCAGGAAATCGCCGATGACGAAGGACTTGAAGATGGCCGCGCCGGTCTTGACGTCCTCGAAGGAAAAGCAGGTCGCCTGATGGGGTGTCGCGCCGAGAACGCCGCAATAGAATTTCTCCGCCGCCGCCATGTCATGCACCGGCATCGCGGTGTGGTTGAGGCTGTGCATTTCCGTGGCCATGCTTTCCTCCTCAGGCCCGTTCGTAGCGGCTGACATCGCTGGCCGCCCCCGGCGTCGGCGCCACCACGTCGAGCGCGTCGGCCTGCTTGCGGATCAGCAATACGTCGGTATCGACCTCGATCGTGCCGTCGGCCCCGATGGCGAGCGGATGCAGCCGCATCGGCGCCAGCTTGTCGAAAGGATGATGGCTGTTGGTGACCCCGGCGCGGTTGAACGTCGCCTTGTGATAGGGGCAGTAGAAGTGCCAGTGATTTTCCTTCCACTGCAAAAGGCCGTTCATGTGGGTGCACCAGCGCGACAGCGCGGCGAAGCCTTCGTTCGAACGCACGACGTAGAGCTTGCCTTCATTGAACAGCCTGACGTCGCCCGGCTTGTAGTCGCCGATCCTGCCGCAGTTTATCTTGCCGATTTCCGGCTTGAGGATCGTGTAGGCCTCGGGCCCCACGGTCTGGATCTGGTAGCGGTGTCCGTCGGGATCGTAGACGTCGAAGCTCTTCTGGCCCATCGCGCGCATGGCTTCCCGCGTGTCGCCGACCGGCATGCCGCGCGCGCGCAGGCGCGTCACCGCCGCCGCATGATGTTCGGGCGTCATGTACCAGGCATGATGGATGGACGTCGTCTTGCCGCGGAACGGTTCCACCGGCCCCGGCACCTGCACCAGCAGCACGAGGTGCCCGGTCGCGGCGCGGAACAGGGAATTGGGTCCGTCTTCGTTGACGAGATCGCGGCCCATCGGTTCGAGGCCGAGGATGTCGCCGTAGAACGCCTCCGACCTGGCAAGGTCAGTGACATGCAGGGTCAGGTGGCTCAACCCTTCGATGGCCGCGGTCATCTGCGCTCCCTCCCGGCGCCTCTTGCGCCCTGCCCCGGCGGGGCGGGCGGCTTGTTCATTACGGGCTGCCGATGGACAAGATTAGCCCCGCGCCGCGGGGCATGAATAGCCCCGTGTAGGGAAAATTTATTGTGCGGACAGGCCGGCCGGGCCGCGGCTTCGCGGCCCGGTCCCTCGCGCGGGCGGGATTCAGTCCTTGCGGGGCTGCATCGCCTCGGACGCGGCCTTGACGATATCGGGCGACTTCGCGTAACTGCGCGCCACGATCTTCGCCACCGATTCGCCCGTCTGGGCGTCGATGGTCAGTTTCTGCTTCTCCGATTCGGCAAGAAAGCCCTTGTCCTTCATCGTGTCGTTGAAGGCCTTGCGCAGGACCGTGATGCGTTCGGCCGGCACGCCCGGCGGCGCGATCACCGGCCGGTCCATGCCCTGGTAGGCGAGCGCGAATTCGAGGATGTCCCTGGTGCGCTGGTCCTTGGCGAATTCGATCACGGCGGGAACGTTCGGATAATCCTTGGAGCGTTCGAGCGCGATCTGGACCGGCACCACGACCTTCTTCTGGGGGAACCAGTCGGGCCGCGTCGACTTGATCGAGGTGGTGATGCCGCCGCAGCGCCCGTGGACCTCGCCGCGCTCCATCGCCAGATACACGTCGTTGCCGCCCTTGTAGCCCGAGACGATCTTGATCTTCGTGCCGAACAGCGCGTTCAGAAGACGCGGCATGGTTTCCATCTGCGAGCCGGCGCCGGTGCCGCCCACCATGTACTTGCCCGAGAACAGGTCCTCCCACTTCGAGATGCCCGAGGCCGCCCAGGCGACGCACAGGCCATCGGCCGAATCCATCGCGCCGATGTAATTGAACCTGGTGCCGTCGAACTTGGCACCCTTAAGACCGTAAAGCGGCGCAAACACGACCGCCGTATGCACCACGCCGATGGTCGTACCGTCCTTGGGAGCGGTGGCGTAGATGTAGTTGGAGGCCTTGATGCCGCCGGCGCCCGGCATGTTCTGCACGACAAGATTGGGCTTGCCCGGAATGTGGCTGCTGACGTGGCGGGCGAAGGTGCGGGCATAGACGGAATAGCCGCCGCCCGCCCCGGCCGAGACGATCAGGTTGATGGACTTGTCCTTATAGAAGTCCTCGGCCCCGGCGGGCAGCGCGAGAAGCGTTGCCGCGGCGATGGCGCCGGCGCGAAAAAACGAAAGAACGGGCATGGCATGGCCTCCTGCTGAAAGAGAACCGCGGGCTGAAAGAGAACCGCGGGCTGAGTGAAAGCCGCGGGGCCGCCGGCGTGCGGGACCGCCGGACATTGTCGTTGGCTTCGCGCTTGCGCGCTTCTGGCGATTTTTTCCGATTATCCCCCCCTACGTCCCGGGGTGGCAAGGGGCCTCGGCCCGGCTATGATGACGCGATGGCGAAGCAATCCCTGTCGAAACCGGCGCTGATCGCCCTTGCCTTCGCGGGCCTTTGCGGCGCGGCCTCGGTCGCGCTCGGCGCCGCGGCGTCGCACGCGCTCGCCGACGGGCAGGCCGAAGCGGCGGAGACCGCCTCGCGCTACGGCCTGATCCACGCCCTGGCCGTCGTGGCGACGACGCTCGTCGCCGACCGCCTGCCGCATGGCGCGGCGCGGCGCCTTGTCGCCCTCGCCGCGGCCCTGTTCGCCGCGGGGATCGTGCTGTTTTCGGGCGGTCTCGCGGCCCTGGCCTTCGGCGTCAACACCGGCACGGCGCCCGCAGGCAGCTTCGCGCTTATCGCCGCATGGGCGGTACTGGCGCTCGCGGCGGGGCTGGCGGTCTTTTCGAGGAAGATTCCCTAGCGCGTTGCGCGCCCGAACAGACGGGCGAACCAGCCCTTGCGGCCGGGCTCTGCCGCGGCCTTGCCATCGGTGTCGTCGGTTTTCTCGAATGGCGGAGAGTCTTCCGCCGCCTCGGCCGTTTGCCGTTGAGCGCGCCCCAGCCGTTCGTGGGACCCGTCGCACCACGGCATCATCTGCGAATGTCCGCAGAAGCAGTGATTGGCCATCAGACGCGCTCCTTCGGCCCCATGCACAGGAAATGCCAGTAGGGCTGGCGGTCGGAAAAGACGATGTCGCGCCAATGCGGCGCGGTCAATGCCCGGACGTCGGCGCGCGAATAGCGGTGTTCGACCGACGTAAAGAAGCGATCGTAGGCATCCTGCTGGATGCGGGCGAGCGAATTGCCGCAATAGGCGTTGAGAGGCAGGCGCTCCTTGTCGACGCCGAACCATCCCGCGACGTCGGCCAGGATGACGAAAGGCTTGTAGAGAAACACGGCGAGCAGCCAGGAAATCGACCGCCGCGCCGCCTCGTTGCGGACAAGCGTGAGCGCCCGGCGCAATCCGTCGGCGAGGCGAAACAGGGCCGCGAAGACGGCGCCGCGATTGTCGAGCGCGTAATAGAGGTAACAGAGGAAGCGCTCGCAATAGCCCGCGATGTTGGCGAGCGCCCGTTCCGGGCCGGCCGGAATGTGGTGCAGGACGCCGAGCGAAAACGCCAGATCGAAGCGGAAACCCGGGAAGGCGAGTTTTTCAAGATCGGCGCGCAGGAAAACGACGTTGTCGTGATCCTTCAGGTTTTCCCGCGCGACGAAGATCGCTTCGGAGAGATCGGCGCAGACGAGGAAGCGCGGTCGCGTGCGCTCCATCAGGATGCGCGACCAGCGTCCCATGCCGCAGCCGAGATCGGCCACGGCCTTGCCGGCCAGCGCCGGCACGTCGATCAGGTCGAAATAGGCGTCGAATTCCGCCTGGTGCTCGGGCGTCATCTGCGAAAAGGTCGTCCATTCGGCGCCGAAGGAGCGGACGACCTCTTCCTTGGCCGCTTCTTCCCTGCCCATGTCGTCGACGATGACGACGCCGTCGATCACCCGATGGCGCTTTTCGCCGATGACGATGTGATCGCCGTCGAGGCGCGCCGGCGCGCCGAAGACGGTGGCAAGGATTTCAAGCTGGCGGTCGGAAAGGGAGGCGGCGGACATCGTGGTTTCAGGGCGGCCCTTCGCGGCGGCGGCGCCATTGGATGCGCCGCCAGGGCGGGCGCGGGAAAGTGGTGCCCCTGGCCGGACTCGAACCAGCACGCTGTTGCCAGCAACAGATTTTGAGTCTGCCGCGTCTACCATTCCGCCACAGGGGCACGGACCGGCGCGAACGCCGGACAGGGCGCAACATAGGGGCAAGTCCCCGAAACGGCAACTGCCTCGCGGCCCCGCGGCCCCGCCGCGGCCGCCCTGTTCCCCGCCCCGGACCCTAGCCCGCCCGGGCGAAGTCGGCGATGACGCCCTTTTCGAAAGCGTTCAGCTTCTGGACGCTCGTGCGCGTCTGCATGCGCTCGAAATGCCCGAGTACGTTGCGGAATTTCGACAGATCGACCTTCAGTTCCTGCGCCCGGCGCGTGCACCAGAAAAAGTGCGCGTCGGGCGTGGTGAAATGGTCGAAGAAGAACTCGCGCCCGGCGAGCAGGTCGTCGCCGACGGCGAAGTTCTCATGCAGGGCATCGGTGGCTTCCCTGACCACGCTCGCCTCGGAACCCGGCGCGTCGCAGACCTTGGCCGGATTGTTGACGCGCGCGAGATAGGGATGGATGCCGCTCGAACACCAGCTGTGCAACGAAAGCGCCTTGAGCTCGTCCCACGGGTCGGCCGGCATCAGGCGGGCCGCAGGGAAAGCGAGCGCGACCCAGCGATGGATCGCGGCGTTTTCCGTCATCACCCGTCCGTCGACGACGAGCGACGGCACCTTGTGCTTGGGATTGATCTTGAGGTAGTCGGGCGTGAACTGCTGTTTCTTGCGCAGGTTCACGGTCTGAACGGCGAATTTGGCGCCTGCCTCGGTGAGCGAGATATAGGGCGCGAGCGCGCAGGTATGCGGCGCATAGTAAAGTACGATGTCCATGGGGCCTCCCTCGGCTGTCGTTGGCCGAATTGTGCCACAGGCCCGGTCCGCGGGCGAGGGGCGCGCCGGCGCCGCGATGCCGATTGAGTTTGCCCGGCGTGGAAACTACCCTCTGGTCCTGCCGCCGCGAGCCGGCGGCGACCCTCCTAAAGGATTTCCCGGCCTGAAGGATTTCCCGGATGAATCGAAAGCCCCTTTCCTTCTCTGTCCCTGTCCTGCCGCTTTTCATCGCCATCGCGCTGGCCGCGGCGCCCTCCGTGCGCGCCCAGAACAATCCGCTTGCCGATCACGGCGACGCCTCCGGCGGACGGGGCATGGGCGCGCACCAGGCCGACTTCGACGATCCCGAACGCTGGGCCCGGTCCTTCGACGATCCCGCGCGCGACGCCTGGCAGAAACCGGACGAGGTGATCGCCGCGCTCTCGCTCAGGCCCACGGACACCGTCGCCGACATCGGCGCCGGAACGGGATATTTCGCCGTGCGGATCGCGCGGGCGGTGCCGCAGGGCGAGGTTCTCGCCGTCGACGTGGCGCCGCGCATGGTCGCCTATCTTGCCGACCGCGCGCGCAAGACGGGGATCGCCAACCTGCGCGCGGTGCAGGGCGGCCCGTCCTCACCCGACCTGCCGGTCGCCGCCGATGTCGTGCTGCTGGTCGATACCTATCATCACATCGACGGACGCATTGCGTACTTCCGCGCCCTGCATGCCATGCTCAAGCCGGGCGCCCGCGTCGCCATCGTCGATTTCAGGCCCGAATCCCTGCGCGGCGCACCGAAGCACTTCCGGCTTTCGGCCGAGAAAATCGCGGCCGAAATGGCGCAGGCCGGATACCGGCTGACGGCCAGTCACGATTTCCTGCCGCGCCAGCATTTCCAGGTATTCTCGCCCGCACCCTGACGCGGTCCCTTCGCAGCTGAAAAGGATTTTCCGGAGCCATGCGGCACAGCACCGAGCGTATCCTGACCACCCATACCGGCAGCCTGATCAGGCCCGAGCGGCTGCTCGCCTTCATCGGCCCGATGCAGAAGGGCGAGCCCTTCGATCGCGCGGCGCACGCGCGCTGCCTTGCCGAATGCGTGGCCGAAATCGTGCGCGAGCAGGTGACGGCCGGAATAGACGTGCCGAGCGACGGCGAGTTCGGCAAGTCGATCAGCTGGTCGCAATACGCGCTTGAACGCCTGTCGGGCTTCGAGCGGCGCCCGGCGAGGCCCGGCACCAATCCGTTCGCCCGCGGCGCCGACCGCGAACGCTTCAGGGAATTCTATGCCGAGCTTGACGCCAGGGAAGGCTACGCCACGGTGTCGGAAGCGGTCTGCGTCGCGCCCATCGCCTACCAGGACACGAGCGAGGTCACGCGCGACATCGCCAACTTCAAGGCCGCGCTTTCGGCCGCCGGCTCTGCCGAAGGCTTCCTGCCGGTGGCGGCGCCGGCCAGCGTCATTCCCGACCGGCGCAACGAATACTACAGGGACGACGATACCTGCCTCGAAGCCATCGCCGAAGCGATGCGCGACGAATACAAGGCGATCACCGATGCCGGACTAATCGTGCAGCTCGACGATGCGCGAACTGCCGTGACCTTCGACCGCATGGTGCCGCCGGCCACGCTCGCCGATTACCGAAACTGGGTGGCGCGTCATGTCGAGCTGCTCAACCATGCGCTTCGCGGCATCCCGCGCGAGCAGGTGCGTTATCACGTGTGCTGGGGCAGCTGGCCCGGGCCGCACACCACCGATGTTCCGCTCGAAGACATCGTCGATCTGGTGATGAAGCTCAACGTCGGCGCGCTGGTGATCGAAGGGGCCAACCCGCGCCACGAACACGAATGGCAGGTCTGGGGGAAGGTCAAATTCCCCGACGACCGCCTGCTGGTGCATGGCGTCATCAGCCATGCCACCAATGTCGTCGAGCATCCGGACCTGGTGGCCGAACGGCTGGTCCGCCTTGCGCGCCTCGTCGGGCGCGAGCGCGTGCAGGCCGGAACCGACTGCGGTTTCGCCCAGGGGCCGTTCTACCGGCGCGTCCATCCGTCGGTGATGTGGGCCAAGCTCGGCGCGCTGGTCGAGGGCGCGCGTCGCGCAAGCCGCCAGCTCTGGGGCAGGAACGGCTGAAATCCGGGCCTGTTTTCGGCCAAGGCGGGCTCGGGCATTGCGCCCGGACGGGGGCCGAGGCTAGTCTCGGGCGGCGCGGGCCCGATGGCCCGCGGCCATCAAAAAAACCGGAAGCGGCCGCGGCTCGGCCTTCCATCGACAGGGGCAAGACAATGAACAAGATCACCGGATTCATCGCCGCCGTCCTGCTGGCGCTCGGCGCCGGCGCGGTCTCGGCGCAGACGCTCGGCCTCGGCACCACGGCGGGCGGCGCCAACGACGCCATCGGCAATTCGATCTCGCAGGTGGTCTCCTCCACCTCGGGCATGCAGATGCGCCCGCAGAAGATGAGCGGCACGCAGCAGTACATTCCCCTGATCGACGCGGGCAAGCTGGAATTCGGCCTGTCCAACGTCATGCAGTACTACATGGCGGTGTCCGGCACCGGTCTGTCGAAGGGGCAAAGCTACAAGAACATGCGCCTGGCTGCGACCATCATGCCTTTCTACAACGGCATCTTCGTGCGCGCCAATTCGGGCATCAACACCATCGCCGACCTCAAGGGCAAGCGGCTTCCCTCCGGCTACAAGAGCGCCACGCTGTTCGAGACCTTCATGGTCGAATTCCTGCGCAGCGCCAATCTCACGCGCAAGGACGTGACCAACGTGCCCGTCGTGTCCCTGCCCCAGAGCTGGGACCTGTTCAAGTCCGGCAAGGTCGACGCCGCAATCGCGGCGGTCGGCGCCGGCGCGCTCAAGGAAATCAAGGCAACGGTCGGCGACATCAAGTACCTGCCGATCACGCCCAACCCGAAGATGCTGGAGAACCTGCCGCGCACCCGCTTCGACGTGCTGCAGCCCGCGCCCAACCTGGTCGGCATCAACGTGCCCACGACCATTCATACCTACGACTACGTCGTGTTCGTGTCCGCCTCGGTCAAGGACGACGTCGTCTACAAGGTGGTCAAGGCGCTCCATGACAACGCGGCGGCGCTGCGCAAGAGCACGCCGCTGTGGAACACCTTCGAACCCGCCCAGATCGGCCGCGACCAGCAGCTTCCCTACCATCCCGGCGCGGTGAAGTTCTTCCGCGAAAAGGGCCTGGTGAAATAGGCCCGCGCGGCTGTTCGCAAACCTCCTGAACGGGGACGGCGGCAAGGCGCCGCCGTCCCTGCTGGATCACGCCCCGTGACCGATTCCCCTTCCCCCGACCCGCTTGCAGCCTTCCGCGACCGCGCGGCGGCGATACTTGCCGCGGCGCTATCGCTGGTGGCGCTCGCCATGTCGGCGCAACTGCCGATCGTGCTGGGTGTCGCCATCTACACCGAGCAGGCGCTCGGCGTCATGGTCGGCTGCGCCATCGGTATCGTCTATCTGGCCGTGGCCCGGAGCTGGGCGGCGCTTCTCTGCGCCGCGGCGGGCGCCACGGCGGCGGCGGTGCTCACCTTCCGCTACCCGGTGCTGGCGAGCAACCTGTTCGCCCACCAGGTCGAGGCCTCGATCCTCGGCCTCGTCATCATTCCGCTGCTGATCGACACCATCCGCCGGCGCACCGGCTGGGGGCTGGTCGCCATCATCCTGGTCTTCATCGTCTACGCCTTCCTCGCCGACAAGGTGCCGGGCACGTTGCGCGGGCGCGTCATGGCGCCGCTCGATCTTTTTGCCTTTCTCACGGTCGATACCATGGCGCTGTTCGGCGTGCCGCTGACCATTTCCGGCATGGTGGTGGTGAGCTTCGTTTTCTTCGGCCAGTTGCTGACCCAGAGCGGCGGCTCCGAATGGTTCACCGACCTCGCCATGGCGGCTACGGGCCGCTCGCGCGGCGGCTCGGCCAAGATCGCCGTAGTGGCCTCCGGCCTGTTCGGCACGATCTCGGGCAGCGCCGTTTCCAACGTCGCCTCCACCGGTGTCGTCACCATTCCGCTGATGAAGCAGGCCGGCTTCAATGCGCGCACCGCCGGCGCCTTCGAGGCGGTGGCCTCCACCGGTGGCCAGCTGATGCCGCCGATCATGGGCGCCGCCGCCTTCCTGATGGCGGAATTCTTGCAGAAATCCTACGGCGAGATCGTCATCGCCGCGATCATTCCCGCCTTCCTTTACTACGTCGCCGTTCTCATCCAGGCCGACCTGGAAGCGGCGCGCAACAATATCCCGCCGGTGCCGGCCGAACGCATCAAGGCGCTCGGCCGGGTGCTGCGCGGCGGCTGGCATTTCATCGCGCCCTTCGTGGTGCTCATCGTCGCCATGTTCAACTTCAACCTGTCGGCAGCCGAATCGGCGCTGTGGGCGACGGCGACGCTCATCGCACTCAGCAGCATCTTTTCCTACGAGGGCCGCAAGCTCGACTGGCGCGAGATGGGCGGCGCACTGGTCGAAACCGGCCGCGCCTCGACGGAGATCAGCCTGGTCGCCGCCGGCGCCGGTCTGATCATCGGCATCCTGGAAAACACCGGCCTGAGCTTCGCCATCACCTATATCCTGGTCAACATGGGCGGCGGCAACGCAGCCCTGCTGCTGGTCGCCACCGCCGTCATCTGCATCATCCTCGGCATGGGGATGCCGACCACCGGCATCTACATCCTGGTCGCCCTGCTCGCCGTGCCGCCGCTCGTGCAGCTCGGCGTCAATCCGCTGGCCGCGCACATGTTCGTGCTCTACTTCGGACTGATGTCGATGATTTCCCCGCCCGTGGCGCTTGCCGCCTTCACCGCCGCCGCGATGGCGGGCGCCAGCCCGATGGCCACGGCCATGACCTCGATGCGTCTCGGCTGGGCGGCCTTCATCGTCCCCTTCCTGTTCGTCAAGTCGCCGACGCTGCTGATGCAGGGATCGGCCCCGAACATCCTGTTCGACGTCACGACGGCGGTGATCGGCATCTGGCTGATTTCGGCGGCGCTGCTCGGATACCTGCGCGACCATCTCGGCTGGCCGACGCGCGCCGCGGCCTTCGTCTGCGGGGCCGCACTGCTGATACCGCCGGGCGGCAGCGAGGTCTGGATCTACATCAACGTCGCGGGCCTCGCCGCGGGCGGCGCGCTGATCGCGCTTCAGTACCGGCGCAAGCGGGCCGCCGCCGGCGCCTGAGGCGCCGGCCCTTGTTGGCCTGCGGTCAAGCCGCTACGCTCATAAAATGACGGTCACCCATGATATTCCCGCCTGGCACGCGCATATCTATTACGATCCCGCGACGACGCGCCCGCGCGCCGAACGCCTGCGCGCGAAAATCGCCGCGGCCTTCCCCGGCGCGCTCATCGGTTCCTGGCACGACCGGCCGGTAGGGCCCCACACGCGCGCCATGTTCCAGGTCGCCTTCGCCCACGATGTCTTCGCCGGGTTCGTGCCGTTCCTGGCACTCCATCGCGACGGGCTCGCCGTCCTCGTGCATGCCGACAGCACCGGCGATCACAGGGCCGACCACACGACGCACGCGATCTGGATGGGCGAAGTCCTGCCGGTAAAGACCACGCAATGGGAGTAGGAATTCTGCCGCGACTTGCGCGACAAGGGCGATTCGCGGTTTAATGAAACAAATCCAGGTGCGCCGGCAATGCTCGTGCCGCGACGCAAACAGAAAATGGATGTCTTGCGAGGGAACCGGGAGCCACAACCAGGGAGGCACCGCGTTTCATGGCGTCCGGCAGGTTTTTCGACGAAATGAACGGCAGCGGCGGAGAAGTCCGCGAGGCCTACCGCACCGTCGCGCGCTGGCTCGACGACACGCCGCACCGCCAGCTCGAGGACAAGCGGCTTGAGGCCGAAGTCCTGTTCCGGCGCATGGGCATCACCTTTCTCGTCTACGGCACCGGCGAGTCGACCGAACGCCTGATCCCCTTCGACATCATTCCCAGAGTTCTGACGAACGAGGAATGGTGGGTCATCGAACAGGGCTCCCTGCAGCGCGTGCGCGCCATCAACGCCTTCCTCAAGGACATCTACCACGACCAGGAGATCATCCGCGCCGGACGCATCCCCGCCGAAACCGTATTCACCAACCCGAAATACCGGCCGGAGATGCTGGGTCTCGACGTTCCGGGCGACACCTATGTCCACATCGCCGGCATCGACCTGGTGCGGGTGGGCGAAAGGGAGTTCTACGTTCTCGAAGACAACCTGCGCAATCCTTCGGGCGTCAGCTACATGCTCGAGAACCGCGAAGTGATGATGCGCCTGTTCCCCAACCTCTTCGCCGGCAATCGCATCGCGCCGGTCAACAACTATCCCGAACTGCTATTGCAGAACCTGCGCGCCGTGGCGCCGCGCGGCGTGGCCCGCCCGACCGTCGCCCTGCTGACGCCGGGCATCTACAACTCCGCCTATTTCGAGCACGTCTTCCTCGCCGACGAAATGGGCGTGGAACTGGTCGAAGGCCAGGACCTGTTCGTCAAGGACGACCACGTCTTCATGCGCACCACCCACGGCCCGGTGCAGGTCGACGTCATCTACCGGCGCATCGACGACGAATACCTCGATCCGCTCGCCTTCAAGGCGGACTCGATGCTGGGCGTGCCGGGACTGCTTTCCGCCTACCGCGCCGGCGGGGTGACGCTGGCCAACGCCATCGGCACGGGCGTGGCCGACGACAAGGCGATGTACACCTACGTTCCGGACATGATCGACTTCTACCTCGGCGAAAAGCCAATCCTCGCCAACGTGCCGACCTGGCAATGCCGCAGGCCGGACGACCTGAAATACGTGCTCGACCATCTTGCGGAAGTGGTGGTCAAGGAAGTAGGCGGCGCGGGCGGCTACGGCATGCTGGTCGGGCCCGCCGCCGGCAAGGCGGAGATCGCCGCCTACCGCGAGCGCGTGATCGCCGATCCCGCCAACTTCATCGCCCAGCCGACGCTGGCGCTGTCCACCTGCCCGACCTTCACCGATCAGGGCATCGCACCGCGCCACGTCGACTTGCGCCCCTACGTGCTGACCGGCACGAATTCCACCGTGGTGCCGGGCGGCCTGACCCGGGTGGCGCTGCGCGAGGGGTCGCTGGTCGTCAATTCGTCCCAGGGCGGCGGCACCAAGGACACCTGGGTACTGCGCGGCACGGCAACGCAGGGGAGGCGCCGATGACCGTCGTGCTGTCGCGCAGCGCGGACCATCTCTACTGGATGTCGCGCTATGTCGAGCGGGCCGAAAACACGGCGCGCATCCTGGACGTGTCCGATCGCCTCGGGCTGCTGCCGACCGGCGCGGAAAACGGGGTGGGCAGCGAATGGGAGGCGGTGCTGCGCATCACCGGCGACGCGGACGGCTTCCGCGCGCGCTTCCCGGAGGCGACGGCATCGAACGTCATCGCCCACATGACGCTGGACCCCGACAACCCGTCGAGCATCTATTCGACCATCCGCGCCGCGCGCGAAAACGCGCGGGCCGAGCGCGTGGGCATCACCACGGAAATGTGGGAAGCGCTCAATTCCACCTGGCTCGAAATCGCGCAGATGACGCCGGCACGGCTGGTGGCGCGCGGCTACCGCAATTTTTTCGACTGGATCAAGGAACGCTCCCATCTGTTCCGCGGCTCGACGGTCGCCACCATGCTGCGCGACGACCGCTACAACTTCCTCAGGCTCGGCACCTTCATCGAGCGCGCCGACAATACCGCGCGCATCCTCGACGTGAAGTATCACATCCTGCTGCCCGATCTTGCCGACGTCGGCGGCGCCATCGATCACTTCCAGTGGGGCGCGCTCCTGCGCTCGGTTTCCGCCTACCGCAATTACCACCATGCCTACAAGCAGGTGATCACGCCGCTCAACGTCGCCGATCTGCTGATCTTCAACGACAAATTTCCGCGCTCCCTGCACGCCTGCCTCAACGACATCGTGCAGCTGCTCGATGACGTATCGGGGCCGCGCGGCGCCGAATCCTCGCGCCAGGCCGGCGAAATCCACGCGCTTTTGCACTATGGCAGGATCGAAACGGTCTTCGCCGACGGCCTGCATGAATTCCTGTCCGATTTTGTCGTCCGCAACAACCGCCTGTCGGCCGAAATCCAGTCGGCCTATCTGGTCGCTCACTGAAATCCGCGCATGCGCCTCAACATTCATCACGTCACCCATTACCGCTTCAGCCAGACTGCGCGCTTCACGATTCAGTACCTGCGCCTTTCGCCGAAAACCGACGAGAGCCAGCGGGTCATCGACTGGGCCATCCGCGCGCCGGGCAAGCTGACCGGCCAGACCGACGGCTTCGGCAATCTGATGAACGTGCTGGTGGTCGACGAACCGCATCAGGAAATCGCCATTACCGCGCAAGGCACCGTCGAATCCCACGATACCGTCGGCGTGCTGCCGCCGGCCGGCCTGGAGCGGCCATCGCCGATTCTTTACCTGCGCCCCACCGACCTGACCCTGCCGGTGGCGCCGGTGCGCGACTTCGCCGAACCGCTGCGCGCGCGCATGGCGGCCGATCGTCTGGACGGGCTGCACGAACTGAGCCGCAGGGTCGCCGCCGCCGTCGCCTACCGGCCGGACTCCACCGACGTCGCCACCTCGGCCGGCGACGCGCTGACGGCGGGCGCCGGCGTCTGCCAGGACCAGGCCCACGTCTTCGCGGCCGCGGCGCGGGTTCTCGGCGTGCCGACGCGCTACGTGTCCGGCTACGTCCATGTCCACGGCAGCGGCACCGACGAAACCGCGTCCCACGCCTGGTGCGAAGCCTGGGTCGACGGCCTCGGCTGGGTCGCCTTCGACGTCACCAACGAAATCTGCGCCAACGACGCCCATGTTCGCCTCGCGGTCGGTCCCGATTACCTCGCCTGCGCCCCGGTCCGGGGCATGCGCCGCGGCGGCGGGGCCGAAACGCTGGCGGTCAACGTCAAGGTCGCCGCGGTGGATCAATAGGTATAGACTTCGCGCCGATTCCCGCGCCTTCCGCCGGGTTTAGCGTTTGGTTTACCGTTCATGCCCCCTACTCTTTCTCCCGGCGCCTTCGCGCCGGCGCGCAACGACAGACAGCCCGCCGGAGAGTTTCGTTCCATGACATACGCCGTCGGCTTCCTCCTCGAAGAAGGGATGGTCTTCGCCTCCGACTCGCGCACCAACGCGGGCGTCGACCAGGTTTCAACCGCGCGCAAGATGACCATCTTCGAGAAGCCGGGCGACCGCTTCATGGTGCTGCTGGGCGCCGGCAATCTCGCCATCACCCAGGCGGTCGTGCGGCTGCTGAACGAGGAGCTTCATTCGGACGGGCCGCGCGACCTGTTCGCCGCACCTTCGATGTTCGCCGCCGCGCGCATGGTCGGCGCCGCGCTTCGCAGCGTCTACGACGCGGACGGCGACGCGCTGCGCTCCCAGGGCATCGAGTTCAACGCCACCTTCATCTTCGGCGGCCAGATCGACAGTCGCGAACAGCGGCTCTATCAGGTCTATTCCGCCGGCAACTTCATCGAGGCGACGGCGGAAGCGCCCTACCTTCAGATCGGCGAAACCAAGTACGGCAAGCCGATCATCGACCGCACCATCACGTACCGGTCGTCGATGGCGCAGGCGATCAAGTGCGCCATCCTGTCCTTCGATTCGACGATGCGCTCGAACCTGTCCGTGGGCCCGCCCATCGATATCCTGTCCTACAGGCGCGACAGCCTGACGGCGGCCATCAAGGTGCAGCTTGCCGAAGGCGACGTCTATCTCGGCAGCATCCGCGAATACTGGGGCGGCATGCTGCGCAAGGCGTTCGAACACATGCCCGATCCCGACTGGCTCAAGTAGGTCCGCCATGCTCCGTGCCCTCTACGACCGGACCATGGGACTTGCCCGGCACAGGCAGGCGACCACATGGCTTGCCGCGGTCAGCTTCGCCGAAAGCTCGTGCTTTCCCATTCCGCCCGACGTCATCCTGATCCCGATGGTGCTGGCCGACCGGGCGCGCGCCTGGCGCAACGCGCTGATCTGCACGCTGGCGTCCGCCGCGGGCGGGCTGGCGGGCTACGCCATCGGCGCGCTCCTGTTCGAGGCCATCGGCAAGCCGCTGCTCGATCTCTACGGCTACGGCGAAAAGTTCCACGAATTCACCGAAAGCTACAACAAGTGGGGCATGTGGATCGTCGCCTTCGCCGCCTTCACGCCCTTCCCCTACAAGGTGATCACCATCGCCTCGGGCGTCGCCGGGCTCGATCTTGTCGTCTTCACCGTGACGTCGATCTTCGCCCGCGGCGCGCGGTTCTTCCTGGTGGCGGCGCTGCTGTGGCGCTACGGCGCGCCCATTCAGGGCTTCATCGAACGCAATCTCGGCATTCTCACCACCGTGTTCTTCGCACTTTTGATCGGCGGCTTCGCGCTGATCAAATACGTCCTATGACCGGCGACCGTTTCGGCCCGCGCATCGTCTTCACCGTGCTGCTGCTGGCGTCCATCGCCATCCTCGGCACGGCGCTCGCCTCGCAATACGTGGGCGGGCTCAAGCCGTGCGTGCTGTGCCTGTGGCAGCGCTACCCCTATGCCGTGGTCATCGGCCTGGCCGGCCTGGGCGTGGGCCTTGCCCGCGTGCCGGGCGTACCGGTCGGCGTGCTTGCCGGCCTCGCGGCGCTGATCGCCGCCGCCTTCGTCGTCGATGCCGCCATCGCCGCCTTCCACGTCGGCGTCGAACAGCGCTGGTGGCAGGGCACGGCCGAATGCACCGGACCGGTGGGCGCCGCGCGCACGGCGGAAGACCTCGCCCGGCTGCTCAAGTCGACGCCGGTGGCGCGCTGCGACGAGGTGGCGTGGTCCTTCCTCGGCATCTCCATGGCGGGTTATAATTTCCTCGCCGCGACGACGCTTGCGCTGTTTTCGGCGGCGAGCGCGCACGCGATGTTCGGCTCCGCCAGGGAATCGCACCGATGACCGGTCCGCATGAAACGGCCACGCCCCGCACCGCCCGCATGATCCGCGTCGATCAGGCCGGCGAATACGGCGCCGCGCGCATCTACGCGGGCCAGATGGCGGTACTCGGCCGGGGCAAGGAAGCGGAATCGATCCGCCGCATGGCCGACAAGGAACGCGAGCATCTCGCCGACTTCGACCGCATGATGGTCGCCCGTCGCGTGCGGCCGACGGCGCTGGCGCCGATCTGGCACGTCGCGGGTTTCGCGCTCGGCGCGGCGACGGCGCTGATGGGGCCGAAGGCGGCGATGGCCTGCACCGAGGCGGTGGAAGAGGTCATCGTCGAGCATTACGCCCGGCAGGAAGCGGAGCTTGGCGGCGACGAGCCGGAACTCAAGGCGCTGATCGCGGGCGCGCGCGCCGACGAAGCGCATCACGCCGAAAAGGCGATCGCCGCGGGCAGCCGCGATTTGCCCTGCCACGGGCCGCTCACGGCGGCGATCCGCGCCGGCACGCGCATGGCCATCTGGCTGTCGGAACGGGTCTAGGGAATCGGCGGCGGATATCCGTTCAGTCGGGATCGAGTTCGGAATCCCAATACAGATAGTCGCGCCAGCTTTCGTGCAGGAAGTTGGGCGGATAGGCCCGGCCGTTGGCCTGCAACTGCCTGACCGTCGGCTCGCGCGGGGCTTGCAGCGGAAACATCCCGGCCTTGTGCGGCAGCATGCCGCCCTTGCGCAGGTTGCACGGTTCGCACGCCGCCACGACGTTGCCCCACGACGTGTCGCCGCCGCGCGATTTCGGCACGACATGATCGAAGGTCAGGTGTTCGGCCGAATGTTCATGCCCGCAATACTGGCAGGTGAAGCGGTCGCGCAGGAAGACGTTGAAGCGCGTGAAGGCCGGACGGCGCGAGGCGGGAATGTACTGCTTGAGCGACACGACGGACGGCAGCGCCATCGAGAATGTCGGGCTGCGCACCACGCGGTCGTATTCGGAGATGATGTTGACGCGATCGAGGAACACCGCCTTCACCGCTTCCTGCCAGGGCCATACCGATAGCGGGAAATAGCTGAGCGGGCGGAAATCCGCGTTCAGTACCAGGGCCGGACAGCTTTCGGGCGATGCAAGCACCACGAACTCCTTAAGCTGAACTCAACGCCTTATACATAAGGCCCGGAAGACGCCTTGCGGACCCGCACCATGGGTACAACAGATTTTTGACAGGCGCAAGAAAGCGCCGAAGCCACCGGCGCAAGCCAAAAGAGCGCCGGGGCCGCTAGCGGGAGATGCCGAGGCGCTGCAGGAATTTTGCCGTCAAGGCCAGGCCGCGTTCGTCGATGTTGTGGCCGAGACCGGGCAGGACATGGGCCATCACGTCGATGCCGCAGGCGAGCAGGGTGCGTTCGGCCTCGCGCGCCGAGGTGGCGGGCACCACCGGGTCCTCCTCGCCATGCACGAGAAGCATCGGCGGGTGGCAGTTCATCTCGTCCTCCAGCCGGTTGCGCCCGACCAGCGCGCCGGAGAAGGCGATGATGCAGGCGGGCGAGCGCGGGCGCCGCAGCCCGACGTGCATCGCCGTCATCGCGCCTTGCGAAAATCCGGCGAGCACGAGGCGGTCGTCGGGAAGTCCGAGAGCGGCGAGCGCCCGGTCGAGAAACGCGTCGATGTCGACGCGCGCGCGCTCTGCCCCGGCGTAAAGGACCATGGAGTCGCGGTCCTGCAGGGAAAACCACTGGCGGCCGAAGGGCGCCATGTCGCACGGCTCCGGCCCGTCGGGGGCGATCACGCGCGCCGCGGGGATCATCTGGCCGATGTAGGGCGCAAGCCCGATCAGGTCGTTGCCGTCGGCGCCGACGCCGTGCAGAAGCACGACGAGCCATTCCGCCCTGCCGCCGGCTGCCGGGCCGAAGGAGGGGCCGAGAAGGGCCCTGGGGACAGGCGCGTCGCCCATCGGCCCGTCGTTCATTGGTCCATCTGCCGCTGGTCCGTCATTCATGCGTCTGCGTAATCCTTGCCATGCGGGGGCTTTTCTTGACGATGCTCCCGGCGCGGCACATTGTAACCGCCGGCCACGAAAACCGCACAGGGAATGCACCGCCGAAATGACCGCGGCGAACGACCGACCACAGAAAGACCCCGATCCGCTTCTGGCGGGCGGCGCGCGGCTGCTGGCGCGCGGGCAGGGGGCGGCGGAAAGTTACCTCGCCCAGGCACGCAACGCGGTGGCGGCGCTGGTCGCGGCCGACGGACGCGACGGGATCGAGCGCCACCAGTTCGCCGCCCACGCGCTCGCCTGGACGGCGACCTATGTCGCCGCGCTCCGCCAGATGCTGGCCTGGGTCGAACGGCTCGATGCCGCGGGCAGGCTCGGCGAATGCGAAAGCCTGATCGCCCAGGCGGTGTTCGGCGAATACCTCGGCCAGCTCCGGGGCGGCATCGCGCTCGCCCAGGGCGAGATCGCGCGCGCCGCCGACATGGGGCTCGACGCGCGGGCCTTCGAAGCCTTCGAGGATACGGACGTCGCCCGCCTGATCGCGCGCGGCAATTCCATCGCCGTGCGCCGGCGCATCGCCGCGCTCGCCGCGGAAGGCAATTACGGCGACTGGGCGCTCGGCGATGAACCGCTCGAACTCGTGCGCGAGCAGTTCCGCCGCTTCGCCGAAGACCGCGTGGCGCCCCACGCCAACGACTGGCACCGCAACAACGACCTGATCCCCGACCACGTTCTGGCGGCGCTGGCCGAACTCGGCGTGTTCGGCCTGACCGCGCCGGAAGACCTCGGCGGCCTCGGGATGGGCAAGATCGCGCTCGCCGTGGTGACGGAAGAACTGTCGCGCGGCTATCTCGGCGTCGGCTCCCTGCCGACGCGTTCGGAAATCGCCTGCGAACTGATCGGCGCCCACGGCACGGCCGAACAGAAGGCGCGCTTCCTGCCGGCCATCGCCGCGGGCGAGATCATCCCGACGGCGGTATTCACCGAACCCGATACCGGCTCCGACCTCGGCGCCCTGCGCACGCGCGCGGTGCGCGCGGGCGATGTCTACCGCATCACCGGCCAGAAGACCTGGATCACCCACGGCGCGCGCTCCGACCTGATGACCCTGCTGGCGCGCACCGACGCCGGGGAGCCGGGCTGGAAGGGCCTGTCGATGTTCCTCGCCGAAAAGCCGCGCGGCGGCGACGACGACCCCTTCCCCGCGCCCGGCATGAGCGGCACCGAGATCGAGGTGCTGGGCTATCGCGGCATGAAGGAATACGAACTGTCCTTCGACGGCTTCGAAGTGGCGGCGAAGAACCTGCTCGGCGGGCGCGAGGGCGAGGGCTTCAAGCAGTTGATGGCGACCTTCGAATCGGCGCGCATCCAGACCGGGGCGCGCGCCGTCGGCGTCGCGCGCAACGCGCTCGAACTGGCCGTCGCCTACGCCGCCGGGCGCAAGCAGTTCGGCCGCCCGATCGCTTCCTTCGACCGCATCGCCGGCAAGATCGGCTGGATGGCGGCGGAGGTGATGGCGGCGCGGCAACTCACCTTCTTCGCCGCGCGCGAGAAGGATTCGGGCCGGCGCTGCGACATGGAGGCGGGCATGGCCAAGCTCCTGGCGGCGCGCGTCGCCTGGGGGTGCGCCGACAACGCCGTGCAGGTGCATGGCGGCAACGGCTACGCCGTCGAGTTCCCGGTGAGCCGGCTGCTGGCCGACGCGCGCATCCTCAACATCTTCGAGGGCGCGGCCGAAATCCAGGCTCACGTCATCGCGCGCGCGCTGCTGGCAGGGAGCAACTGAAATGAGCGGCATATTCCCCTTCGTGATCATCGGCCTGGCGATCGCCGTCGTCATCGTGCTGCTGGTCGGCGTCGTCAACATGACGCGCCAGGCGCACAGCCCGCGCACGTCGAACAGGCTGATGCAGTGGCGCGTCGGGCTGCAGCTCGGCGCCGTGCTGCTGCTGGTCCTCCTGCTGCTGCTCGGGAAGGGCTGATGGTCAGGCTGACGAAGATCTACACGCGCGGCGGCGACGGCGGCGAGACCTCGCTCGGCGACGGCGAACGGCGGAGCAAGGACGATATCCGCATCGCCGCCTACGGCACGGTGGACGAGGCCAATTCGGTGATCGGCGTCGCGCGCCTGCATGTCGCGGGCGCGGAGGCCGAAATGCTGGCGCGCATCCAGGACGACCTGTTCGACCTCGGCGCCGATCTCTGCGTGCCCGAGCAGGGCCGCAAGGGCGCAGACGCCGGCCACCAGGCGTTGCGCATCACCGCCCGCCAGGTGAAAAGGCTCGAAGACGAGATCGACGCGATGAACGCGCGGCTCAGGCCGCTCGACAGCTTCATCCTGCCGGGCGGCAGCCCGGCGGCGGCATACCTGCATCTCGCGCGCACCGTGGTGCGCCGGGCCGAGCGGCTGATGGTGCGCCTGGCGCGCGCCGAACCGGTCAATGCGGAAGCGATCAAGTACGTCAACCGCCTGTCCGATCACCTCTTCGTCATGGCGCGCCACGCCAACGACGACGGCGCGGCGGACGTGCTCTGGCGGCCGGGCGCCAACCGCTAGGCGGGCGCGCCCCGGCAACCACGGGACAATTCCTTGATTTTACGAAGCCTTTTGCCCCCGGCGCGGCGTTGACCGCACCGGCCCGCCGCTATACCTTGCCCGGCACGACAAAAAAACCGGCCCCGACGCCACATCGATTGGGAGAACAATGAAAGTCCTCGTCGCGATCAAGCGTGTGATCGACGCCAACGTCAAGGTGCGGGTGCGCCAGGACGGCTCGGGCGTCGAGACGAACAACGTCAAGATGGCCATGAACCCGTTCTGCGAAATCGCCGTGGAAGAAGCCGTGCGCCTCAGGGAAAAGGGCGCGGCGAGCGAGACGGTCGTGGTCTCCGCGGGCCCCCAGGCGACGCAGGAAACCATCCGCACCGCGCTCGCCATCGGCGCCGATCGCGGCATCCACGTCGCCTGCGACGGCGCGCCCGAGCCGCTCGCCGTGGCCAAGCTGCTCAAGGCCGTCGCGGCGAAGGAAAACCCCGGCCTCATTCTTCTCGGCAAGCAGGCGATCGACGACGACTGCAACCAGACCGGCCAGATGCTGGCCGCCCTTCTCGGCTGGCCGCAGGCCACCTTCGCCTCGAAGATCGAGATCGAGGGCGGGCGCGCCACCGTGACGCGCGAGGTGGACGGCGGGCTGGAAAAGATCTCCGTGAAGATGCCCTGCGTGATCACCGTCGATCTGCGCCTGAACGAGCCGCGCTACGCGTCGCTGCCCAACATCATGAAGGCGAAGAAGAAGCCGATCGAGCAGATCTCGCCCGCCGATCTCGGCGTCGATACGGCGCCGCGCCTCAGGCTGCTCAAGGTGGTGGAGCCGCCGGGACGCGCGGGCGGCATCAAGGTGGAAACCGTGGCCGAGCTTGTCGACAGGCTCAAGAACGCGGCGGGGGTGATCTGATGACGGTCCTGGTCGTCGCCGAACATGCCGCGGGCAAGCTGGCGCCCGCCACGCTGTCCGCCATCACCGCCGCGCACGCGCTCGCCGACAAGGGCGCGGGCGACATTCACGTTCTGGTCGCGGGCAAGGATTGCAGCCCGGCGGCGGGCGAGGCGGCGAAGCTCGAAGGGGTGGCCAGGGTGCTGGCCGCCGACGATGCGGCCTACGCCAACGCGCTCGCCGAAAACCTCGCGGCGCTGGTCGTCAGGCTTGCGCCGGGCTTCTCCCACGTGCTGGCGCCGGCCACCACCTTCGGCAAGAACGTGCTGCCGCGCGCCGCCGCGCTTTGCGACAGCCAGCAGATTTCCGAGATCGTCGAAGTGGTGTCGGCCGATACCTTCGTCCGCCCGATCTACGCCGGCAACGCGATGGCGACGGTGCAGTCGTCGGATGCGGTCAAGTTCATCACCGTGCGCGCCACGGCCTTCGCCAGGGCAGCCGGCGGCGGCGCGGCGCCGGTGGAGGCCGTCCCTTCGGCGGGCGACGCCGGGCTGTCGCAATACGTCGGCGCCGAGCTGTCGCGTTCCGAACGGCCGGAGCTGACCGCCGCGCGCGTCGTCGTTTCGGGCGGGCGGGGCATGCAGTCGGGCGAGAACTTCCGCATGCTGGAAGAAATCGCCGACATCCTGGGCGCCGCCGTCGGCGCCAGCCGGGCCGCCGTCGATGCGGGCTTCGTGCCCAACGACTACCAGGTCGGCCAGACCGGCAAGATCGTGGCGCCCGAACTTTACATCGCCGTGGGCATTTCCGGCGCCATCCAGCACCTTGCGGGCATGAAGGACAGCAAGGTCATCGTCGCCATCAACAAGGACGAGGAAGCGCCGATTTTCCAGGTCGCCGATTACGGCATCGTCGGCGATCTGTTCCAGGTGCTGCCCGAGCTCAAGGCGGCACTCGCGAAGGCAAAGGCGGGAGCGGCCTGAGGGAACTTCTGTCATGGACAGGATCGGCATCATCGGGGCGGGGCAGATGGGCGGCGGCATCGCCATCGTCTCTGCGCTCGCCGGTCTTTCGGTCGAACTGGTGGACCGGGACAAGGCGCAGCTCGCCGCCGCGGCCCGGCGCATCAAGGCCACCCTCGCCCGCCGGGCCGAGCGCGGCCAGATCGACAAGGCCCAGGCCGACAGGGCGGCCAAGCTGATCAAGAGCGGCTCCGCCTTCAAGGCGGTGTCAGGCTGCGACATCGTCATCGAGGCGATCGTCGAAAAGGAAGCGGCCAAGCGCGAACTGTTCGACGAGTTGCGCCCCTTCCTCGGCCCGAACACGATCCTCGCCAGTAACACCTCGACCATTTCCATCACCCGGCTCGCGGCGGCGACCGATCGCGCCGACCGCTTCATCGGCCTGCATTTCATGAACCCGGTGCCGGCGATGAAGCTGGTCGAGGTGATCCGCGGCATCGCCACTTCGGACGCCACCTTCAAGGCGGCGCGCGATCTGGTGGCGAAACTCGGCAAGGAACCGGTGCGCGTCGAGGATTTTCCCGCCTTCATCGTCCATCGCGTCCTCATGCCGATGGTGAACGAGGCGATCTACGCGCTCTACGAAGGCGTGGCCACCATGGAATCGATCGACCAGGCGATGCGGCTCGGCGCCAACCACCCGATGGGCCCGCTGCAACTCGCCGACTTCATCGGGCTCGACACCTGTCTTCAGGTCATGCAGGCGCTGAACGAAGGGCTGGCCGACTCCAAGTACCGCCCCTGCCCGCTGCTGGTGAAGTACGTCGAAGCGGGCTGGCTCGGCCGCAAGACCGGCCGCGGCTTCTACGACTATTCGGGCGAGAAGCCCGTGCCGACGCGCTAGCGCCGTGACCGGCGGGACGGGCCGCGGGCCGCTGCTCGTCTTCGGCGGGCCGCTGTCCAATCTCGACGCGCTGCGGGCGCTGATGGCCGAAGCGGCAGGGCTCGGCATCCCGCCCCGCGACATGATCTGCACCGGCGACGTCGCGGGCTATTGCGCCGAACCCGAAGCCTGCGTGCGCCTATTGCGCGACAACGCCATCGCCACGGTGATGGGCAACGTGGAAGAGGCGCTCGGCCTCGGCGCCGGGGATTGCGGCTGCAACTTCGTCGAAGGCTCGGCCTGCGACGCGCTTTCCGCCCGCTGGTACAATTTCGCCCGCGACAATGTTTCGCCGGAAAGCCGCGCCTGGATGCGAGCCCTGCCGCGGAGCCTGTCGCTCGACACAGGCGGACATGCCCTCACCGTCGTTCACGGCGGCATCCGCCGGATCAACCGCTATGTTTTCGCGAGCGACGCCGCCGCGCTCGATGAGGAATCCCGCGCCCTCGCCCATCCGGGCATCGTCGTCGCCGGCCATTGCGGCATCCCGTTCACGCGAAGCGTGGAGGGCACGCTCTGGCACAACGCGGGAGCGCTCGGGCTGCCCGCCAACGACGGCACGGCGCGCGTCTGGTATTCGCTGATAATGCCCAGGGGCGGGCAGATCGAAATCACCCACCGCGCGCTCGACTACGATCACGGCCGCGCGGCGGCGAAGATGCGCGCCGCCGGCCTGCCCGAAGCCTATGCCCGGGCGCTCGAAACCGGGCTGTGGCCCGACACCGCCATCCTGCCCGCCGCCGAAAAGGCCGCGACCGGCAAGGCGCTCGCGCCGCCGCCCGTCCTCTGGCCCTAGGCCTAACGCGCCCGGTTGACGAAATGCTCGATCAGGGCGACGGCCTCGGGCGCCGACCAGTCGGCCGGCAGGGCGAGGCGGCCCACCTCGCGCCCGGCGGCATCGAAGACGACGGTGGTGGGCAGGCTCCTGACCTTGAGGGCGCGCTGCACGCGGCCCTGCGGATCGGTATAGAGCGCGATATTCGCGAGCTTGAGCCCGGCGAGGAAGGGCGCGGCCACGGCCTGCCCCTCGCGGTCCTCGTTCAGCGCCACCAGCGCGAAGGGCCGGCCCCTGAAGCGGGCCGCCAGCCGGTCGAGGGCGGGCATTTCCGTGATGCAGGGCACGCACCATGTGGCCCAGAAGTTGAGCACCACGACCTTGCCGCGGAACGCCGCCAGCGTGGTTTCGCGGCCCCCCGCATCGAGAAACCCGGGCAGATCCGGGACGCGGGGGTTCCGCTCGAGGCTAAAGTGTTGTATTTCCCCCGTGATTGCGGGAGCTTGGACGATCCGTCCGGCGGGCGGAAAGACGACGGCCAGCGCCGTCGCGCCGACGACGAAGGCCAGCGCGAGCCAGCGAACAAACGGCGCGTGCGTCGGAAATCCGGTCGATGACGTCATGTCCGCTCCATTGGGTTTCACACTGTCTTTAGGGCGAGTCATGGCGAAGGGCAACAAGGGTAAAGCCAGGCGGCCGGCCAACCGGCTGTGGGGCGGGCGGTTCAAGGCGGGCCCGGCCGAGGCGATGGAACGCATCAACGCATCCATCGGCTTCGACCAGCGGCTGTGGCGCCAGGACATCGCCGCCTCGCGCGCCCATTGCCGGATGCTGATCGGGCAGAAGATCATCCCGGCCAGGGACGGACGGGCGATCCTCAAGGGGCTCGACGCCGTGTGGCGCGAGATCGAGAGCGGCCGCTTCAAGTTCCGCGCCGCGCTCGAAGACATCCACATGAACGTCGAGGACCGGCTGACGACGCTGATCGGCGACGCGGGCGGACGCCTGCACACGGCGCGCTCGCGCAACGACCAGGTGGCGACCGATTTCCGGCTGTGGGTCCGCGACGCCGTCGACGGCATCGAGGCCCGCCTGAAGGATCTTCAGGCGGCGCTGCTGGCGCGCGCCGGGGAACATGCGGCCACCATCATGCCGGGCTTCACCCATCTGCAGACGGCGCAGCCCGTCACCTTCGGCCATCACCTGCTGGCCTATGTCGAGATGTTCGGACGCGACCGCGGCCGGATGCGCGATGCGCGCGCGCGCATGAACGAATCTCCGCTCGGCGCCGCGGCGCTCGCCGGAACGTCCTTTCCCATCGACCGAAAGATGACGGCGACGGCGCTCGGCTTCGACCGGCCGATGGCCAATTCGCTCGATGCCGTGTCGGACCGCGACTTCGCGCTGGAATTCCTGGCCGCCGCCGCCATCGCGTCGGGGCACCTGTCGCGGCTGGCCGAAGAACTGGTGAACTTCTCCACCGAG
>CAXRES010000093.1:0-8406 GCA_964229575.1 Alphaproteobacteria bacterium | reverse complement strand
CTATCCGGTCGCGGAAGCGGCGGGGCTGGTATTCGCCTACATCGGCCCGGGGCCCGCGCCGGACCTGCCGCGCTGGGACCTGCTGTTCGAGCCCGGTCTCGACCGCACGGTCGGCGCCGTGCAGGACCATTGCAACTGGCTGCAGCGGGTGGAGAACACCGTCGACCAGCTTCACGCCACCATCCTGCACGCCGCGGGTTATCCGGAACTCGCCTTCAAGCGCGCCGATATCGAATGGACGCGCACGCCCTTCGGCATCCGCGCCGAATACAGCGTCGGCGGCGGGGCCGGAAAGGTGTCGCACTTCGTCTTTCCGACGGCGAACCGCTACTTCGGCGCCCGCGTCGGCGAAGGCACCAGCCAGAACATGCATATCCGCGTGCCGGTCAGCGACGGCGAAACCTGGACCTTCTACATCCGCGCGCGCTCGATGCAGGGTGCGGCGCCGGCGGTCGTCTGCAACGGCCTGCGAACCCATCCGCGCGGCGTCTACGAACGGGTCGAGGACGGGTATTGGGATCTGCCCAACCGCGAGCAGGACCGCGCCGCCCAGGAGAGCCAGGGCCTGATCGCCGACCGCGCCCGCGAAACCCTGGGGACGTCAGACCGCGGCGTCGTCATGTATCGTCGCATGCTGGAAGACGCCATCGGCGCGGCCGAGCGCGGCTTTGATCCGCCCGGCGTCACGCGCGGGGCGGGGGATGCTCTCATCAGCTTCGATGCCAGCCAGACCCGCGAAGGTCAGGTGCTGGAGGCGTGAGGGCGGTGACCGTCTGCGCGCCCTCCCTTGTTTCCGGCAGGGCGCCATGACGCTTTTACTCCCGATATCGCGCATGCGTTACGACATCACCCTGCCGCTGTTCGACGGGCGGGTCAGGGTCGACGGGGTGACGTTCGAGCCCCAGCGAACTTCCTCGATGGTTCAGTCGGACATTCCGGCGCTGCGCACGGGCGACTTCGGCATCTGGGACCTCAATCTCGGTTTCTGGCTTGCCGCCATCGCCGCGGGATGGGACATCGTGGCCTTGCCGGTGTTTTCCAAGCGAAAGCCGGTTTTTCCCCTCATTTTCTGTCGCAACGACGCGGGCATCGACAGTCCCCGCGACCTTGCCGGAAAGCGGATCGGCACGCGCCAGTTCCGCACTTCGGTCGCCATCTGGTGCCGGGGACTGTTGCAGGAACGCTTCGGCGTCGATCTGTCCGACGTGCGCTGGTTCGCCCAGGTGCCCGAGGCGTTCGCCGATCATTCCGGCAAGGCCGTCGTGACGTATGTCCCTGAAACGCCGTCCATGCTCGATAGATTTCTCGGCGGCGAAGTCGACGTGCTGATGACCGATATTTCCGATGCCGCGCAGTTCGGGCGGCTCGAAGGCAATCCGGCGGTGAAGCGCCTGTTTCCCGATTACCGGGCAGCGGATCTGGCCCTTTACAGGGAAAAGGGCATCTTTACCCCGATGCACCTGATGGTGATGAGCGGGCCGCTGGCGCGCGCTTATCCGGGCCTCGCGCGCCGGCTTTACGACGCCTTCGTCGAGGCCAAGCGCATCGCCGAGGACGATCTGGCGAGCGACCGCGCCGGGTTCGGCGTCGTCTACCTGCGCGAGAGGTATAACGAGCAGGTTGCCGAATGGGGCGATCCGTGGGCCTACGGTATCGCCGCCAACCGCGCGACGATCGATGCCTTCGTCCGCTATTGCGCCGATCAGGGCGTGACGCGCGCGCATCTGCCTTTTGAGCGCATTTTTGCCGACGGTACCCTCGGCACGTGAGGATGGGGGCTGGCGGGCGGCAGGCGGAGAGACCATATAATGCAGGGAATCGGAGAATTTCGGAGGCTTGATCCGTGATGCTTTTTCGCCAGTTGATGGACGCCCAGTCCTCCACCTACACGTATCTCTTGGCCGATGCCGATACCCGCGAGGCCGTTCTGATCGACCCGGTATTCGAGCAGGCGCGCCGCGACGCGGCGCTGGTCGAGGAACTGGGGCTCAGGCTTCTCGCCACCCTCGAAACCCATGTCCATGCCGACCACGTTACCGGGGCCTGGTTGCTGCGCCAGCGCCTTGGCAGCAAGATCATGCTGGCCGCGGCGGGCGGGGCGAGCGGCGCCGACCGTCTGCTCGCAGCGGGCGATGAAATCCGCTTCGGGCGCCATTGCCTGACGGTGCGCGAGACGCCGGGGCACACCAACGGCTGCCTGACCTACGTACTCGACGACGAAACGATGGCCTTCACCGGCGACTGCCTGCTGATCCGGGGCTGCGGCCGTACCGATTTCCAGCAGGGCGATGCGCATAAGCTCTACCGGTCCGTCCATCATCAGATTTTCACCCTGCCCGACGACTGCCTGCTTTACCCCGGGCACGATTACCGCGGCCTGATGGTGACCAGCGTGGCGGAGGAACGGAAATACAACCCCCGTCTTGGCGGCGACATCGGCGAGGGCGACTTCGTCGGCTACATGAACAATCTCGGCCTGCCCCATCCGCGCCAGATGGATATCGCGGTGCCGGCCAACCTCAAATGCGGGCGGCCGGATGCCGCGGGCGGGTCGGGCAAGGCGCCGGACTGGGCGCCGCTGCATTTCACCTTCGCCGGAATCTGGGAAATCGATCCCCTGTGGCTCGAAGAGCACCTCGGCGACGTGCAGGTGCTCGATGTCCGCGAAGACAGCGAATATCACGGCGCGCTCGGCCATGTCCCGGGTGCCCGGCTGATCCCGCTCGGGGAACTCGCGGCGCGCCTTTCCGAACTGGCGAAGGACAAGCCCGTCGTCGCGGTCTGTCGCTCGGGCGGGCGTTCGGCGCAGGCCGTCGTCATGCTGGGTAAGGCCGGTTTCGACCGGGTCGCCAACCTGCCGGGCGGCATGCTGCGCTGGCGGGCGCTCGACCTGGCGACGGAAGGGGCCGGCAACAACCGGCCGGGCACGGGGCGCGGCGGCTGAACGCGCCGGGCACTTTCGGGCTTCGACCGGGAATTCGCTCAGCCGGCCAGGGCTAGCCAGCTTCGCATGGCCGCGATGACGGCCGCGGGCCGCTCCACCGTCGTCATATGTCCCGAATCCTCGATCACGATGAGGCTGGAACCGGGGATCAGCGCCTGGATTTCCCGGTGCTGGGCGAGCGGGCTCCATGCGTCGTTGCGTCCGCACGCGATGGCGACCGGGCAGCGGATGGCGCCGAGGCCGGACGATGCGTCCGGCCGGTCGAGCAATGCCCGCTGCTGGCCGGCGAAGATTTCGGGGCTGGCGCGGCAGACCATTTCGGTGAGCGGCTCCATGAGGCTGCCGTCCTTGACGCGGTCGGGATGGACCATCGGCGGCAGCCAGACGGCGGCGAGCGCGCGCATGCCTTCGCGCCGGGCAAGATTGACCAGCGCCATGCGCTTTTCCTCTTCGCCCGCCTGGCGCGGCTTGTGTCCGGTGTCGAGCAGCATCAGGCGTGTCACCCGCTCGGGCGCGAGCCGCGCCACTTCCATTGCCACGCGTCCGCCCATCGAATGTCCGGCCAGCGCAAAGTCGCCTGCGGCCTGATCGATGACGGCGCGCGCCATCGCCGTGATCGAGGAAAAACCGTAGAAATCGGCGACGTGAATGTCCCGGTCCGGCGCAAGGGCGGCCTTTTGCTCATGCCACACATGGGCGTCGCAGAGCAGCCCGGGCAGCAGCCAGAGGGCGGGGCGGGCGCTCATCAGGCTTCGGTATCCTCGAAGATGACCTGCGCGAAGCCGGTATGCAGCGGCGCGTGGTAATTGCGATGAACGCGCCGCACGGCGGATGACAGGGCGCCTCTCATGGCGAGCCACATGATCACCTCGGCGCCTTCGCCGCCGCCCCGCTCGATGAAGTCCTGCAACCTGAGCGCCGCCAGGGCTTCCGGTTCGCGCTCGATGCGGTCGAGGAATTCCATGTCCCAGTCCTGATTGCGAAAGCCGAAGCGCTCGCCGTGCAACTGGTGCGAAAGGCCGCCGGTGCCGATGACGACGGCGCGGAAATCGCGCTTGTAGGACGCAACGGCGCGGCGCAGGGCCCGGCCCAGCGCAAACAGGCGCCTTGGGCTCGGCATCGGCAGTTGCAGCACGTTGACGGCGAGCGGCAGGATCGGGCAAGGCCAGCCATCGTCATGATCAGGCCAGAGCGCGGATATCGGCGTCAAGGCGCCGTGATCAAGCGGCATTTCCTGGCACACGGTGATGTCGAACTCGTCTTCGACCAGCGCGTGAGCGACATGCCAGCCGAAATCGGCATCGCCGGCGATCGACGGCAGGGGACGCGGCCCGAAGCCTTCGTCGGCAACCTCGAATTGATCGGCGACGCCGAGCGCAAACGTCGGATAGCGGTCGAAGAAGAAGCTGGTGACGTGGTCGTTGAAGATCAGGATCGCCGCGTCGGGCTTTTCGCGCCGAAGCCAGTCCTGCATCGGGCGGAAACCGTCGAGCAGCGGTTTCCACCCGGGCTCGTCCCACTTGCCGGCATCGATCAGCGCGCCGATGGAGGGCGCGTGCGGCGAGCCGAGTCCGGCGATGATCCTGCCCATTTCAGCCTTCCTTGCCGGGGGCGTTGCGCACGCCGCGCGAGGAAAGATACTCCTCCACGGTCTGTCCGCGCATCTTCGCGCCGACCGCGGTCAGGCCATCGCCGTGCAGTTCCGCCAGCCGCAGGACGACGAAGACGTTGGCGCCGTAGCGGACGAGTCCGAGCCAGTCGCCCGCGCGCACCAGGCACTTTTCCCCGTCGTTGAGGCCGTAGCGCGCCATCAGCGCCTCCGCATCGGCGCGGTAGGCATCGCGGTTGGCCGGATAGCGGAAATCGTAGCAGAAGCGGTTGAGCCGGTAGCCGCGCCGCGCCGCCGCGCCGGTATTGTAATAGGTGCCTGCCGGCGGCCGTTCCAGGTCGACCTGCTTCATGGCGCGGACATGGCGAGGCAATGACGAACCGGGGCATAAAGCGTCATCGCTGCCCCGACCACGGGCGTGCGTTCGGGGTGCAGCAGGACGCGCAGGCGCTGGCTGCCGCAGCGCACGGTGCAGTCCATGGCGTTGCCGATGAAATGCGCCGATTCGAGGAGTCCGTCGATGGCGTTTTCCGTCCCGTCGCCGGCCGGGGCGAGGCCGATATGCTCGGGCCTGAGCGCGATCACCACCGGCCGCCCCGCAACGAGATCGCCGGTCGCCTGGCAGGCGATCGGACCGAGGCTGGTGCGGACGTGGACGGTGCCCGGCGCTTCGCCCGGCACGGCGCCGCCCGTCACCTCGCCGTCGAGAAAGTTCGACTGGCCGATGAAATTGGCGACGAAGGGGTTGACCGGACGCTGGTAGATATCGAGCGGCGAGCCTTGCTGGATGATATGCCCGCCGTTCATCACGGCGATGACGTCCGACAGGGTCAGCGCCTCGATCTGCTCGTGGGTGACGAACACGGCGGTCATGCCGAGCGATTTGATGAGCCGCCTGAGTTCGCCCCGCATTTCCTCGCGCAGCTTGGCATCGAGGTTGCTGAGCGGTTCATCGAGGAGCAACACCTTCGGTTCCATGACCAAGGCGCGCGCCAGCGCCAGGCGCTGCTGCTGGCCGCCCGAAAGGTGCGGCGCGGGGCGGTCGCCCAGCTCGCCCAGTTGGACGAGTTCGAGCGTCTTTCGGACGCGCGCGGCGATCTCCGGCGCAGGTACCTTGCGCCCTTCGCCGTAGCGCAGGGGGAAGGCGACGTTTTCAAACACGGACATGTGCGGCCAGATGGCGTAGGACTGGAACACCATGCCGATGGCGCGCTGGTTCGGCGGAATCCAGGCGTTGGAAACCGAGGACGACACGGCGCGGCCGTCGATGCGGATCTCCCCGGCATCGGGGCGTTCCAGCCCTGCGATGCAGCGCAGGGTCGTGGTCTTGCCGCAGCCGGAGGGGCCGAGCAGGGTGTAAACCTGTCCCTCGCGCACGGAGAAAGATACGCGGTCGACCGCCCGGTGCGCTTCATGCCCCGAATGGTAGGTGAGCGTCAGGTCTGCGACGTCGATCATCGTATCGGTCAATTGGCGGCTCCAAAGGCGCGTTTGCGGGCGACCCACCAGTAGAGCCCGACCACCGGCAGCATCATCAGCATGAGAAGGAGGGTAAGCGCCGCGGCGGCGCCCAGCCCGCTCGAATACCACAGGCTCCAGACGACGACCGGCAGGGTGATGTTGTCGCCTGTCGTCAGGATCACGGCAAGGGTAAGTTCGCGGAAGGTGATCAGCGCGATCCACAGCCAGGCATAGATCAGCGTCGGGGCAAGCAGCGGGCCGACGACGCGGCGCAGGGTGGTGCCGGTGGACGCCCCGCTCATCGTCGCCGATTCCTCGAGATCCTTGTGGATCTGGATCATCGTGCTGTTGGTCATGCGCGTGGCGTAGCTCAACCGCGCGATGACGAAGACCAGAAGCAGGATCCAGATCGTGCCGAACAGCGGCACCGCGTCGCGCAGCACGAAAAGCGCGAGCAGGAGAATGGCGACGCCGAAGACGATGTTCGGAATGGCGTGCGGCAGGAAGGCGATGAAGTCGAAGGCGCCTTTTCCGGGGATGCGCGAGCGCAGCACCACCCAGGAAAAGGCCACGGCGCACAAAAGCGTGATGGTCGGCGTGAGGATGACGAGAATGGCGGTATTGCGCAGGCCCTTGCCGGCAAGTTCCCACGGCACGGCGTTGTAATTGGCGAGCGAGACGCTGGCGAAGGCTTCCGCCGAGGGCAGCTGGAAGAAGGGCAGAAGCGAAGCCCAGACCAGCAGCAGGAAGGGTAGCAGTTTGCTCAGGAAGAAGAACAGGGCGAGGAAGGCCCAGGCCAGTCCCTTGCGGCGCTTGAGCGCCACGAGGCGCGGCCGGTAGCCCTTCCCGGTGACGACCTGGTAGCGATGCGCCTGCCCCTGCAGCTTGCCGTACCACCACGACAATATGCCGGCGAGCACGATGACGAAGGTGGCGAGCGCGGCGGCGACGCCGTAGTGCGGCAGGTCGTCGTCCGGCGCAAGTTCGGTCACCACGAAGGTGCTGAAGGTGAATATCCGGTTCGACCAGCCGATGATGGCCGGTACGTCGAAGGCGGCGAAACCGATCGTGAAGATGTAGATGCCGGCGGCGAGAATGCCCGGCCACGCGAGCGGCAGGGTGACGCGCCGGGCGATGGTTCCGGCCTTGGCGCCGGACATCTCCGCCGATTCCTCGAGCGACGGATCCATCGCGCGGAACACCGCGGCCGTCATGATGAAGGCGACCGGCGCCAGGCTGAGCCCTTCGACCCAACCCATTCCGGCGATGGTGGCGATGTTGAAGGGGCCTATGGCGCCTCCCGTGATCTCGGCGAGCAGCGCGTTGGCGAGCCCGATGCGCGGGTGGAACAGGAACAGCCAGCCCATCGCTGTGGCGAACCCCGGCATCAGCAGGCCCACCGTCATCAGGGTGTAGAGCAGGGGCTTCAGCGGCAGGTCCGTGCGTTCGGCGAACCACGCGGCGGGCAGGCCGAAGGCGAAGGCAACGATCAGCGCCGTCAGCGAGAAGCCGAAGGTGTTGAGCAGGACCCGGTAGGTATAGGGATCGGAAAAGACGCGGATGTAATGGGCGAAGGAATAGGCGGCGTCGGGGTCGATCGGACGGCCTTCGCGGAAACTCAGCCCCAGGACGATCAGCGGCATGCACAGGATCAGCAGGCTGAGGAACAGCACGATCCCCAGCATGGCTGCGGTCGCGGGCTCGATCCTCGCGGTGGCGAGGCCGGGGATCTTCCGGGTGAGGGCGAGGAGGGACACGGCGTGGAATCCGGGGCGTAAAGGCCCGGGCCGCGGGAGAGCGCGGCCCGGGCGCGATTACTTGCGGGTAATCAGCTTCTTGATTTCGCCCTGGGCGCGGTTGCCTTCCTCGTTGCCGAGTTGCCAGGCGACGTCAGAATTGACGAACCTGACGTTGTATTTCTTCTCGATCGCGGCGATTTCCTTGCCGATCTTGCATTCGGGGAAAATGTGCAGGCACGACCCGCCGCGCTCATCGGACAGCATCTTCTGGCCTTCCGCCGAAAGCATGTAGGTGACGAACAGGCGCGCGACGTTCGGCGCCTTGGCGTTCCTGGGGATGCCGAGATAGAAGTAGCTGACGATATTGAGATCCGGCGGGATGACGCGGACGAGCGGCGCGCCGGCGGCAATCGCTTCGTCGGTCGAGGTGCCGGAGCAGTCGAGCGCCAACGCCAGGAATTCACCCGCAGTCAGGCGTTCCATTTCGCTGCACCGGGCGAAAGCGGAAACCTGGCCGGCGAACTTCCTGGCGAACTCGATGGACTTTTTCGCGCCCCACATGTCCCCGGCGGCGACCTGGTCCCAGCCCGGCGCGTAGGACGGCGTCGCGATCTTGCCCTTCCATTCGGGCCTCAGCAGGTCTTCCAGCCGCT
>CAXRES010000092.1:0-17526 GCA_964229575.1 Alphaproteobacteria bacterium | reverse complement strand
GGCCAACGTGCTAGACCAGCACCATGCCTTCTTCGGAAATCGGCTTCGCCGTCTTGTCGGCGGGGCCGAGCAGCATCTCGTAATGGGCCGCCCCCGACGGGATCATCGGGAAGCAGTTCTCCGACTGGTCGACGCGGATGTCGGCGATGACGAAGCGGTCGATCTTCATCATTTCCCTGATCACGTCGTCCACTTCGGAAGGCTTGTGGGCGATGAGCCCGACGCCCTGGAAACTGTCGGCCAGCTTCACGAAGTCGGGCAGGCTCGCCATGTAGCTTTCCGAATAGCGCCCGCCGTGCAGCAGTTCCTGCCACTGGCGCACCATTCCCATGTACTGGTTGTTGAGAATGAAGACCTTGACCGGCAACCGGTACTGGGCGGCGGTCGACAGTTCCTGGATGTTCATCAGGATCGAGGCTTCGCCGGCCACGTCGACGACCAGCGACTTCGGATGCGCGACCTGCACGCCGATGGCGGCCGGCAGGCCGTAGCCCATCGTCCCCAACCCGCCGGACGTCAGCCAGCGGTTGGGCTTGTTGAATTTCAGGAACTGCGCCGCCCACATCTGGTGCTGGCCCACTTCCGTGGTGAAATAGACGTCCTTGCCCGCGGTCAGCGCCTGGAGGCGTTCGAGCGCGTACTGCGGCTTGATGATCTTGTCGGTCTTTTCGTAGGCAAGGCAGTTGCGCCCGCGCCAGCCGTCGATGTCCTTCCACCACCTGGCCAGCGCCCTGGCGTCGGGCTTGTAGCGCTTCTCGTCCCAGCGCTTCGCCATCTGGGCGAGCACGGTGGCGCAGTCGCCGACGATGGGAATGTCGACCAGCACGTTCTTGTTGATCGAACTGGGATCGATGTCGATGTGGATCTTCGTCGACTTTGGCGAAAATTCACTGATCTTGCCCGTCACCCGGTCGTCGAAGCGCGCGCCGACGCACACCATGACGTCGCAGTTGTACATGGCGAGGTTGGCTTCGTAGGTGCCGTGCATGCCGAGCATGCCGACGAACTGCCTGTCGGAGGCGGGATACGCGCCGAGCCCCATCAGCGTGTTGGTGATGGGGAAGCCCGTCTTGCGCACGAAATCGGTGAGCAGCTTCGAGGCCTTCGGCCCCGAATTGATGACCCCGCCGCCGGTATAGAAGATCGGCCGCTTGGCCGAAGCGAGCAGGTCGACGGCGCGGTTGACGGCGTCCGTGTCCCCGCGCGTCTGCGGCCGGTAGCTCTTGTGTTCCTGCTTCTTGGGCCGCGGGGCGTAGGCGGTCCGCGCCTGCAGAACGTCCTTCGGCAGGTCGATGACGACCGGGCCCGGACGGCCCGAGCGCGCGACGTAGAACGCCTCGCGCAGAACGCGCGCCAGATCGTTCACGTCCTTCACCAGGTAGTTGTGCTTGGTGCAGGGCCGCGTGATGCCGGTGGTGTCGGCTTCCTGGAAGGCATCGTTGCCGATCAGGTGCGTCGGCACCTGTCCGGTCAGGCAGATGATCGGGATGCTGTCCATCAGCGCATCGGTCAGGCCGGTGACCGAATTGGTGGCGCCGGGGCCCGAGGTCACCAGCACGACGCCGACCTGGCCGGTCGAGCGCGCGTAACCTTCCGCGGCATGGACGGCGCCGCCTTCCTGGCGCACCAGGATGTGGCGGACGGCCTTCTGCTGGAACAGCGCGTCGTAGATCGGCAGGACGGCGCCGCCGGGATAGCCGAAGACGACCTCGGTCCCCTCCTCGGTCAGCACCTTGAGCAGGATTTCAGAGCCGGTGAGCTTGCCGTTCGCCTTGCCATTCGCCATGACGTAAACCTCGATTCGACACCCGCCCCCGAAAGCCAAGGGAATCCGGAGGGTCCGGGCCAAGGACGCGCAACCTAAGGGGCCGAAACCCACGGGTCAAGGAAATTATAGAATTTCTGATAAGATTTTTTCGCAAATACTTTCTGAAAGTTGCTCATTAAATGAAAAATCAGTAATTAACTGCCGTCTGAACCATGTCACCTGCCGCTTGGCATAATTGCGGCTGAGCGTCACCGCCCGCATAACTGCTTGTTCAAGGGGCATATCCCCGGCCGCCGCCCGGGCCAGTTCGGCGACGCCGAGCGCCTTCATCGCCGGCAGGTCGGGATCGAAGCCACGGCCGACGAGCGCCGCCGCCTCGGCGAGCGCACCGGCGTCCACCATGCCCCGCAAGCGCGCCTCGATCGCGGCGTAAAGGGCTTCACGCGGCGGATCGAGCAGCACGGTGCGGAAAGCCAACCCGGCGGGCGGCGCGTCGGCGGGCAGCGCGCGCCAGCGGGCGAGCGAAAGCCCGGTCGCCTCGATCACCTCCATGGCGCGCACCATGCGCTGCGGATCCGTCGGCCTTACCGCGGCGGCGCCATCGGGATCGCGGCGGGCAAGTTCGGCGTGGAACGCCTCGTTGCCGAGTTCGGCGTGCCGGGCGCGCACGGCGGCGCGCACGCTTTCGGGTATGGCCGGAACGGGCGCAATGCCCTGCATGAGCGCGCGCAGGTAAAGCCCGGTGCCGCCGCACAGGATGGGGACGCGCCCCGCATCCCTCGCCCCGGCGATGGCGGCGAGAGCCAGTTCGCGCCAGCGCCCGGCCGAACACGGATCGGCGGGATCGAGGATGCCGTAGAGGAAATGCGGCACCAGAGCGCGCTCCGCCGCGCTCGGCTGCGCCGTCAGGATTTCGAGGCCGCGATAGACCTGCATCGAATCGGCATTGATGATGCCGCCGCCGACGCGTTTGGCGAGCGCGAGCGCGAGGGCCGACTTGCCCGACGCGGTGGGTCCGCAGATAACGAAGACGGTGCCGGTCGCGGGCCGGGCCACGGAGGTCAGTCGAGCACGAGGGAGGCCATGCCGTCGGCGAGCTTGGGCTCGAACCACGTGGACTTGGGCGGCATGACCTGGTTGTCGTCGGCGACCGCCATCAGGTCGGCGATGGAAGTGGGATAGAGCGCGAAGGCGACGGCCCAGCCTTCGTTCACGCGCTTTTCAAGCCCGCCGAGGCCGCGGATGCCGCCGACGAAGTCGATGCGCTTGTCGGTGCGCGGGTCTCCGATGCCCAATACCGGCGCGAGCAGGCGGTCCTGCAACAGGCTGACGTCCAGACGCGCCACCGGCGAAAGCTCCGCGCCGGGCGGATTGCGCAGGCTCAGGCGATACCACTTGCCGGCCAGATACATGCCGAATTCGCCCGCGCGCGCGGGCTTGGCCTGCCCGGCCGAGGGCGCCACGTCGAACACCGCCTTGAGCCTGTCCATGAACTGGGCCTCACTCAGCCCGTTCAGGTCCTTGATCACGCGGTTGTAGTCGTAGATTCGCACCTCGTCGGCGGGAAAGCTGACCAGCAGGAAATAGTCGTATGGCCGGTTGCCGTCGGCCTTGGGATCCCTGGCCGCGCGCAGCCTGGCGACGCGCGAGGCGGCGGCGGAGCGGTGATGGCCGTCGGCGATGTAGATCACCGGCATGGCGTCGAAGGTGGCCGAAATGGCGGCGATGTCGGCGTCCGCATCGACCACCCACAGGGTATGGGTCACCGAATTGAGGTCTACCGTGTAGGCGGGCGCCCCCTTCGTCGTGCGCGCGACGATCCCGGCCAGCGTCTTGTGCGGATGATGCACGGTGAAGACCGGGCCGGTCTGCGCGCCTGTCGTCTCGATCTGGCGCACGCGGTCGTCTTCCTTGTCGGGCCGGGTGAACTCGTGGCGGCGGATGCGGTTCTCGTCGTACGCCGCGACCGAACCGCCGGCGACGATGCCGGTCTGCACGCGTTCGCCCATCTTGAGGCGATAGACGTAATAGCAGGGCCCGGCGTCGCGCCTGAGCACGCCGTCTGCGATCATGCGCGCGAGATTTTCGGCGGCCTTGGCATAGACCGGGGCCGAATAGGGATCGGTGCCCGCGGGCAGGTCGATCTCCGCCTTCGAGATATGCAGGAACGACAAAGGCCGGCCGGCCGCCATCTCGCGCGCCTCGTCGCTCGACAGCACGTCGTAGGGCGGGGCGGCAACCTCGGCGGCGTACTCGGGCGCCGGGCGCAGGGCGGCGAAGGGCCGGAGAAGCGGCTGGTTGGCGGGCACGGACACTCCTCTCGGGCGGGCGACGGTGCAACGGGCGCGCCATTACTAGCGCCAGAGCCGGGCCATTTCCAGTCCCGCCCGCCACCCGCCCTCATGGAAACCCGGGTGCCGAAAGCCGGCGGGGTCGCCGCGGTCAGCGGACACCCCCGATACAGGCGATGGACGCTTCCGCCCGTCGGCGGATCAGGAAACGGGCAGGACGATGAACTGGCGGACCTTCTTGCGCTCGGTCAGCAGCAGGACGGTCTTGCGCTTGGCCTGCCTGGCCTTGGCGACCTTGTCCTTGAACTCTTCGGGCGTGGCGACCGTATCGGGCGCCACTTCGAGGATCAGGTCGCCCGGCTGCAATCCGGCCTTCTTGCCGGCGCTGCCTTCCTTGACGTCGGTGACCAGCACCCCTTTGGCGCGGCTGTCGAGCTTGTAGGTCTCCATCAGCGCGTCGTTCAACGGCGTCAGCGTCAGGCCGAGCATTTCGAGCGAGGACTTGTCCTCGACGCCCGAGGCCTTGCGCTCCTTGACGTCCTCCGGCAGCTCGCCGACCTTGACCCTGAGGTCCATCGGCTTGCCGTTGCGCAGAACCCTGATCGCCACCTGTTTGTCGATCGGCGTCTCGGCGACGAAGCGGGGCAGATCGCGCATTTCGACGATCGCCTTGCCGTCGAAGCTGACGATCACGTCGCCCGACTTGACGCCGGCCGACTCGGCCGGGCCCTTTTCGGTGACGCCGGCAACCAGCGCGCCGCGGGCCTTGCCCATTTCCAGGCTTTCGGCGATCTGGTCGGTCACCGTCTGGATGCGCACACCGAGCCAGCCGCGCTTGGTCTTGCCGAACTGGCGCAGCTGGTCGATGACCAGCCTGGCCTGAGTCGCGGGAATGGCGAAGCCGATGCCGATGGAGCCGCCCGAGGGCGAATAGATCGCCGTGTTGACGCCGATGACGTCGCCGTTGAGGTTGAACATCGGGCCGCCCGAATTGCCGCGGTTGATCGAGGCATCGGTCTGCAGGTAGCTGTCGTACGGGCCCGAGTTGATGTCGCGCTTGAGCGCCGAGATGATGCCCGCCGTCACCGTGCCGCCGAGGCCGAAGGGATTGCCGATGGCGAGAATCCAGTCGCCGACGCGCACCTTGTCCGAATCGCCCAAGCGCACCGCGGTGAGCGGCTTCTTCGGTTCGACCTTGAGCAGCGCGAGATCTGTCTTGGGATCGCGGCCGATGATCCTGGCCTTGAGGTTGGTGTCGTCGTGCAGGATGACGGTGACTTCGTCGGCGTCCTCGATCACATGGTGGTTGGTGACGATGTAGCCCGAGGCATCGATGATGAAGCCGGAGCCGAGCGAGGTGGACTTGCGCGGCGGACCGTCCGGGCGGTTGCGGTCGAAGAAGTCCTTGAAGAATTCCTCGAACGGCGAACCCGGCGGGAACTGGGGGATTTCCGGCCCGCGTTCGCGCTTCTTGGCGATCTGCGTGGTCGAGATGTTGACCACCGACGGCAGCAGCTTCTCGGCGAGATCGGCGAAGCTGTCGGGCGCCGTACGCGCGATGGCGGGGCGCGACGGCGGGGCCAGCGTCGCCATCGGCAGCGCGATGACGGCGGCCATCGCAGCCATGACGGACGATTTCAGAAATCGCCGCCCCGCGGGGGAGAGGGTCGCGCTTGCGAAAGTCGGTCGATCCAATTTCATGTCTCCAGTCCTCTTGCGACTGCGTCGAAAGCCCGGCCGGGCTCTCGCGGATGGACGCCCCCCTACTCGTTCAACAACATCCGGCGAAGGCCAGGAACGACCGTCGCCGATGTCCGAAGTGCCTGGAACGGATAGGTCAGGAATATGGTTCAAATATGGCACCTGCCCGCCGCCCATGCCACGGGGAAAGCCGTATTTTCTTCATGAGAGCCAGGCGAACACTGCGCGCAGGCGAGGGAAGCCGAACGCCATCGCGCCGCCTTCACCGGCAAGCGCGGCAAGCCCGGCAAGGCCAAGCGTCCCAAGGACTGCCGCCGTCAGACCGACGGCGCGCAGGCGTTCGAGCGGCCAGGCGGCGATGTCGCGCAAGGCTCGCGACACGGCGCCCGGGAACAGGGCGAAAAGTACGCCCTCGAGCAACAGCCCGAGGGCGAGGAAAGTCAGGACTTCGATCGCCACGACACGCGATCCGAAGGCGCGTCAGCGGCGCGCCTTCGGTTCCCGGGCCGCGCCGGGCAGTGAGTTGAAGTAGCGGAAGAACTCGCTGTCGGGCGACAGGACGAGACTGGAATCGCCCGAGGCGAAGGTTTCGCGGAAAGCCTGCATGCGGCGGTAGAATTCATAGAATTCCGTCGCTTCGCCGCCGTAGGCCGTGTTGTAGACGGCCTGGGCCTCGCCGTCGCCTTCGCCGCGCAGTTCCTCGGCGCGCTTCTGCGCCTCGGCCAGCAGGACGGTGCGGTCGCGGTCGGCTTCGGCGCGGATGCGCTGGCCGATTTCGGCGCCCTGGGCGCGGGCTTCCTTGGCGTCGCGTTCGCGCTCGGCCTTCATGCGGTTGAAGATCGCCTCCGAGTTGGCCTGCGGCAGATCGACGCGGCGGATGCGCACGTCGATGACGGTGATGCCGAACTGGGTCGCTTCGGCGTTCACCCGGGTCTGGATTTCCGACATGATCCTGGCGCGCTGCTCGGTCAGGAGCGCCGCCAGCGTGTAATTGCCGATCACCGACCGCATGGAAGCGTTGATGACGCGGCCCAGCCGCTGCACCAGTCCCTGCTCCGTGCCCACCGCCTGGAAGAACTTGAGCGGGTCCGTGATGCGGTAGCGGGCGTAGGAGTCGGCCACGATCCGTCGCTTGTCGGCGGCGATCATTTCTTCCGCCGCAGGATCGAGGTCGAGCACGCGACGGTCGTAGAACACCACGTTCTGCAGGAAGGGCAGCTTGAACTTGAGTCCGGGCTCGGTCACCACCCGCTTGGGTTCGCCGAATTGAAGGACGAGGGCCTGTTCGGTCTGATGCACGATGAAGATCGAGGAAAACCCGACGACGGCGAACGCGACGACGACGACGCCGAGAAAAGTTGCGATGCGGTTCATTTGGCGCCTCCCTGGGCCGGAGCGGACTGCCGCTTCTGCAATTCCGGCAACGGCAGGTAGGGGACGACCCCCGGCCCGCCCTGGCTGCGGTCGATCAATATCTTCGGGTTCTTGGCCAGCACTTCTTCCATCGTTTCCAGATAGAGGCGCTGGCGCGTCACCTGCGGCGCCTTGCGATACTGCTCGTAGAGGGCCTTGAAACGGCTCGAATCGCCCTGCGCCTTGGCCACGGTCTGCTTCTTGTAGCCTTCGGCTTCCTGGGTGATCCTGGCCGCCTCGCCGCGGGCGCGCGGCAGGATGTCGTTGCGGTAGGCCTGGGCCTCGTTGCGCAGGCGTTCCTTGTCGGCTTCGGCGCGCTGGACGTCGCGGAAGGCGTCGATCACCTGGGACGGCGGCTCCACGTTCTGCATCTGGATCTGGGTGATCTGGATGCCGGCGCCGTACTCGTCGAGGATGCGCTGCAGGAGCTTCATGGTCTCCTGCTCCACCTCGCGGCGGCCGCGTTCCAGGATGTCGCGGATCATGATTCCCGCGACCGCCTTCTTGGCACCCGTTTCGCTGCTGGCGGCGCGTTCCTCCTCGCGCTGGATGGCGGAACGGCCGACGATATCGCGCATGGCGCTCTCGGCGGCGGCCCTCACGGTGCGCTCGGGGTTGCGGATGTTGAACAGGAATTTGCCCGCGTCGGTAATGACCCAGAACACGGTGAACTGCACGTCGATGATGTTCTCGTCGCCGGTCAGCATCAGGCTTTCTTCCGCGACGGCGCGCGAACCGGCGGCGCCGGCGTTGGTGCCGGGCGACCGGAAGCCGACGTCGACGCGGTTGACGCGGGTGACGGACGGCGTCAGCGCCGTTTCGATCGGCACCGGCAGGTGGTAGTTGAGGCCCGGCTGGGTGGTGCGGTGGAAGGCGCCGAAGCGCAGGACCACGCCCTGCTCGTCGGGCTGCACGCGGTAGAAGCCCGACGCGAACCACACGGCGATGCCGATCAGCAGCACCAGGATGATGCCGCGCGAGGAGCCGACCCCGCCCGGAATGATGGAGCGCAGGCGATCCTGGCCGCGGCGCAGAAGGTCCTCAAGGTCGGGGGGGCGTTGTCCGCCGCCGCCGCCGCCGGAGCTCCACGGCCCCTGGCTGCGGCCGCCGCCGCCGCCTGATCCCCAGGGGCTTCCGCCCCCACCTTGACTGTTCCAGGGCATGTCTATGTCCTTTCGTCGGAACCGGTTTGCCGTGATGGAATTGACTGAATGCGGCGATTTTTTGGCACTCGGCTTTGATTTATCGCCTGCGTCGTCTATATGCAGCGTTATAGGGCAGCTTGCCCCGGGGCGCAACGCGGCGTCCACGGCCGGGTTTTCCCCCTGTTTTTCCGGAAAGGTACGGATCGGATGGACCAGAAGCGCGCCACAGTCAGCGAAACGGAGGTGCGCCGGGCGCTCGCCTCGGTCGTCGACCCCGATCATGGCAAGGACATCGTCACGCTCGGCCGGATTTCGGGCCTGGTCGTGCGCGAGGGCAACATCGGCTTCGCCATCGAGGTCGAGGCGGAACGCGGCCCCCGGCTGGAACCGCTGCGCAAGGCGGCCGAAACGGCCGTGATGGCGCTGCCCGGCGTCGTTTCGGTCACCGCCGTGCTGACCGCAGAGCGGTCCGCGAAGGCGCCGGCCGGCGGCAATCCCGGAAGTGCCGCACCGCACGACCACGCCCACGGGCACGCCCACGGGCACGCCCACGGCGGCGAAGCGCCGAAGCCGCTGGTGCCCGGCGTGCGTCACATCATCGCCGTGGCGTCGGGCAAGGGCGGCGTCGGCAAGTCGACGGTGGCGGCAAACCTCGCGCTCGCGCTCGCCGCGGAAGGCCACACGGTCGGCGTGCTCGATGCCGACATCTACGGCCCGTCGATGCCGCGCATGCTGGGAATTTCCGGGCGGCCGCAGTCGAAGGACGGAAAAATCCTCGAACCCATGCAGCACTACGGCCTCAAGGCCATGTCGATCGGTTTTCTCATCAAGGAAGACACGCCGATGATCTGGCGCGGGCCGATGGTCATCGGCGCGCTCGAACAGATGATGCGCGACGTCAACTGGGGCGAACTCGACGTGCTGGTGGTCGACATGCCTCCCGGCACCGGCGACGCGCAGCTGACGCTGGCCCAGCGCGTGCCGCTGGCCGGCGCCGTCATCGTGTCGACGCCCCAGGACATCGCGCTGCTCGATGCGCGCAAGGGCCTCGCCATGTTCCGCAAGGTCAACGTGCCGGTATTGGGCATCGTCGAGAACATGTCGACCTTCGTCTGCCCCAATTGCGGCCACGAAAGCCACATCTTCAGTCACGGGGGCGCGAAGGCCTGCGCGGTGGAACTGGGCGTGCCGTTCCTCGGCGAAATTCCGCTCGATATCGAGATCCGCGAAACCTCGGACGGCGGCGCGCCGGTCACCGTATCCAACCCCGGCTCCGAAAACGCCGGACGCTTCCGCGAAATCGCCCGCAAGGTGTGGGCCGCGGTCGAGGCCGGCAAGGCCGGACGCGGAGGCCCGCGCATCGTGGTGGAGTAGCGGCTCTTAACCTTTTGTTAGCCATGAGCCCCCTATCAGGGGGCGGGCCCAGGGGGATGTCGTGCCTCCCGGCGGCCGGCGCGAAGGGGGCGCGATCATGAACGGTGACAGCGGCAGCGAACGGGCCGACCTCGCTTTTCTCGCCGAGGGCGTGAAGCGCCAGCGGCGCATCGCCCGCGAGATCATGGCCGATTCGGAAGCCATCGGCAGGCTGCTCGACAGCGACACTTCGGCGCTCGGCAGCGACGAGGTGAATTTCCTCAAGCGCATGCGCGAGCAGTTGCAGGCTCGTGCCGAAGACCTGAACGACAACGCCAACGACACCGCCGCCCGCGAGCCGCGCGCGCGGCGCGGCGCCGCCCGCGCTCCGGCGCCGGAAGTAGCAGCCTCCGCGCCCCGCGAGGCCCCCGCCCCGCAAGGCCCGGCCACGCAAGGCCCCACGACGGAACGGCGCGGGGCCGAAGACCTCGCCCGCGTCGTCGTCGTCTGCTACCTGATGTTCCTGTTCGCCTTCATGGGCTATCTGTTCGCCAAGAGCCACCTGATGCGCGTCGACGTCACCGGCGACATCATCGAGATGTTCAAGGTGTTCCTGCTGCCGACCGTGATGCTGGTCCTCGGCTTCTTCTTCGGTTCGTCCCGCCGCTAACCTCAGCAGGCGGTCGCCCGGCAGGCCGTCTCCGCGACGTGGCGCATGGCCGTCAGCGCGATCGACTCGGGCATTCCGCCCTTGAGAGTGGCGGTCGAGGTGGACATCAGAAGAGGGGATTTTCCCAGCGAGACGCGGCCCAGGTAGTAGTCGAAGCCGCCGAACTGCGCCATTTCGGCGAAAGCCCATTCGAGAACCCGACCGCCCGACAGCGACTCCTTTCGCGTGTAGGCGCCCTTCTTCCCGGCGGGATCGCCACGGGAGATGAACAACATGTGGCCGGTCTGCGCGTGAACCAGTTTGGCCGCGCCGCCGCGATCATAGGCGGCATCCACGCGCCAGCCGGGAGGCACATCGAAAACGATTCCCTGCTTTGTCCTGAATGTCTCCGCAGGAACCGGCGGGCTGGCCATGCCCGACGCCAGAAAGACGGCGAAGGACCATGACAACATCCGCAAAAATCCAGGCATGAGCATCTCCTCCGAATCCGGCGAGAGGGAACCGTAGCCGCTAAATTTCGTATTCGGCGATCGCGCCATCCCTGATCTCGAATCCCAATCCCGGCGCATCGGTCATGTCGAGATGGCCGTCGTTGAATTCGGGCAGCCCGTCGAACAGCTTTTCGGCGGCCGCGGCCGAGCTCAGCTGGTGCTCGATGCCCGTGCCCTGGGCGAGACCCGCGTGCAGATGGGCGTTGTGATAGGTCGCCCCGCCGCCGTGAAAAACCCGGAGCTTCGCGGCCGAGGCCAGTTCGGCCGCGCGCGCCGCCCCGGTGAAGCCGCCGCCGACGATGACGTTGGGCTGCACGATGTCGATGGCGCGCGCCGCGATCATGTCGCGGAAGCCCGCGAGTTGACCCTCGCTCTGGCCGCAGGCGATCTTCATGGCCGGAACCCGGCGGCGCAGTTCCGCCATCGCGGGCACGTCGTTGGCGATCACCGGCTCCTCGTAGAAGGCGACGCCGAGATCGGCGGCGCGGGCGGCGAGCCGGATGGCGCGTTCGACATCGAGCCGCGCGGCGCCGTCCATGCCGATCTCGACCTCCTCGCCCACCGCATCGCGCAGGGCGCGCAGCCGCGCGATGTCCTCGTCGATCATGGCGTCGAGGTCGACCGCGTCCTCGCGCGCGTCCAGCCCCGGCCTTCCGACCTGGACCTTGAGCGCGCCATAGCCCCGCTTTTTCATCTGGCGCCCGACATCGGCGAGCTGGTCGCGGCCGAACCAGGCGAAGCCGCAGGTGGCGTAGGCCGGAAGCCTGCGTCTGGCGCCGCCGACCAGCACCCAGACGGGACGGCCCGCGAGCTTCCCCTTGATGTCCCACAGCGCGATGTCGAGCGCCGACAGCGCGTTGCAGCCGATGCCCGTCTGTCCCGGCGCGGTCAGCGCCCACAGCGCCACGTTCCAGGCGTGCTCGTGCCCCGTCGCGTCGAGGCCGAGGAGCGCCGGACGCCCGACATGATTGACCGCGGCGGCGACCACCGGCGCGGGTGCCAGTGCGCTCATGCCGTGGCCGATCAGGCCCGAGGCGGTCTCGACCTCGACATAGGTGAGCGAGGCGCGGCGCACCTCATCCGAGCCCGCCCATCTGAAATCGACCGGCACTTCGAGGGGGAAGGCCTCGACGCGGGTGATGGTGTGGTTCATCGCTGTCTCCTTAATCACCCGCCGGCCTTATCACCCGCCGGCCATTTACCAGCCGGTGCGCCGCGCTCAGGCGCGCGGGCGGATCTGGTATTTCTCAAGCTCGGCGCCGATGCGCCCGATGCAGGCGAGGCCCGTCATGCGGAAATCCGAAATCAGAGACCACACCGGATAGGTGAAGGTCGCGGGCTTGTTGTGCTCGATGAAAAAATGCGACACCCAGGCGAACAGGTAGAGCGACGGCAGGGTGAAGATCAGCGTCCACCATTCGCCGCTGCGCCAGGCATAGGCGACGACGACGGCGATCATCAGGGTGCCGAGGTAGTGAAAGACGCGCGTCGCGCGCTTGGAATGTTCGCCCAGGTAGAACGGCCAGAATTCGGCGTATGTGGAAATTTTTCCGGCCATATTTCCCCGCCTTCCCGCTAGGGTTCGCGCCCCAGCGCGTCCATCATCTCGCGCCACTCGCGCGCAGACAGTCCCGAGTCCTTCTGGTCCACCGCTTCGCCGGCGAGCAGGCGCTTGACCACGTCGAGCCCCCTGGCCGACAGATGGAAGCCGCCCATGCGGTACTGGCAGAAGGCCTCATAGGTGATCGGCACCCAGCGCCTGAGCGTGTCCAGCATGACGTCGGCATAGACGCGGATCTCGTACTGGGCGTGCGGGTCGGCGCGCAAGCTGAGGAAATGCAGAAGATTGTGCAGGTCCGTCTTCCAGTACCACTGGGTATAGAAGTTGAGCGTCAGGTTCATGCGCGCAAGTTCGCGCGCGAGACCCTGGCGCGCCGGATCGCGCGGCTTGCCGTCGGGGCCTTCGTTGAGCATTTCCTCGTAATGCGCGTAAGTGCGCGTCGAGTCTTCCCTGAGCAGCTCCATCACCCGTTCGGCTTCGGCGCCGGTCAGCGCCTCGCCGCGGCCCTGGCGGTTGCTTGAGGACTGCACGCCAAGGTTTTCGGCGGCCGGCAGGTAGAACTCGTTGTCGAGGATCGAATAGCGCGCCGAGTATTCGTTGACGTTGGCGGTGCGATGCCTGATCCACTGGCGCGCGACGAAGATGGGCAGCTTGACGTGGTACTTGATCTCGCACATCTCGAAGGGCGTCGTGTGCCGGTGGCGCATCAGATAGTTGATCAGCCCGGCGTCCTCGCTCACCCGGCGCGTGCCCTTGCCGTAGGACACGCGCGCCGCCTGCACCACCGCGGCGTCGTCGCCCATGTAATCGACCACCCGGACAAAGCCGTGGTCGAGCACGGGCAGCGCCGTGTAGAGGATGTCTTCCAGCGCCGCCACCGTCGGGCGGCGGGTCTGGCTCGCCTGGGCGCGGGCGCTTTCGATTTCGGCAATCTGGTCGGGGGAGAGGGGCATCGGCTGAAACTGGCGGATTTCTGTGGTTTTTTGTCGAAGTTTCCGCACTTTACCGGCTTCACGGGCCGAGGGGAAGCGCGGCACGCCCGGGCTTTAAAAAAGCCGGGCAAATCCCTATATTCACCGTGCCGCTTCGGCGGCTATGGCGATAAACGTCCTGTGGAATAAGCGTTGCGGACCCGGGGGCAGTACCCGGCGCCTCCACCAATTCCCTTTCGGTCCTCCGCTGCGGCGGCGGGCCACCCGAACGGGGGCGAACCAGGATCGACGCGCGTGGTAAAGGCAGGATTTTTGCCCGGCATGATACCGCCGTTATCGGGTCATTCTACAAGTGCGAACGATAACGAGTACGCACTCGCTGCTTAAATAAGCAAGCGCGGCCCGGGGGGCGCCGGGCAACAGAAGCCCCCCACCTCATTTTCCCGAATCTTCCCGACGCGATCCGCGCAGCGTACCGCCGTGCCGTGCTGATGACGCACGCGGGCGCGGCCTGTATAGTGTCTCGTCACCGCAATTGATGGATCGGTTACGTGAGCGACGACAAGACTTTCGACTACGACCGGATGGTCGAGGACGCCATGCGCGGCCTGGTACGCGAGATACTGCGCCGCACCGCGAGCGCGGGCCTGAGCGGCGAACATCATTTCTACATCTCGTTTCGCACCGACGCCGCGGGCGTGGGCATGCCGTCGCGCCTCAGGGCCCAGTACCCGCACGAGATCACCGTCGTCCTGCAGCACCAGTTCTGGAATCTCGAGATCGGCGAGGACGGCTTCTCGGTCGAACTCGCCTTCGCCGGCAAGCGCGAAAGGCTCGATGTGCCTTACGCGGCGCTGACCGGCTTCGCCGATCCGTCCGCCCAGTTCGGCCTCAAGTTCGGCCAGGACAAGGCGGTCGCGGCGAACAGCGGCGCCAAGCCCGCCGCGCCCGGGGGCAAGACTGCGCCCGCCACTGCGGCATCGGCCGGGAAGTCCGCGGAAAAGCCCGCGGAAAAGCCCGCCGAGACGCCCGGCGAAAAGGTCATCTCGCTGGACCAGTTCCGCAAGAAGTAAACGCCGCCGAAACCACGAAAAACGGAAGCGGAGACCCATGTCCGATTTCACGCCCGATTTCACGTATCACAAGATGTTTCCCCTCGCCCACGCCGATACGCCGTGGCGCAAGATCAGCGGCGATTACGTCGAAACGGCGAGCATCGGCGGCCAGACGATCCTGAAGGTCGACACGCGCGCGCTCACGCTTCTCGCGCGCGAGGCCTTCCACGACATTTCGCATCTTTTGCGGCCCGGCCATCTCGCGCAGTTGCGCAAGATATTCGACGACAAGGAAGCCTCCGACAACGACCGCTTCGTCGCCTACGAACTGCTCAAGAACGCCAATATCGCGGCGGGCGGCGTGCTGCCCATGTGCCAGGACACCGGCACCGCCATCGTCATGGCCAAGCGCGGCCACCTGGTGCTGACCGACGGCAAGGACGAGGCGCGGCTCTCCCAAGGCATCGCCGAAACCTACACCCGCGACAACCTGCGCTATTCGCAGATGGCGGCGCTCGACATGTGGGAAGAGGTCAACACCGGCAACAACCTGCCGGCGCAGATCGACCTGTTCGGAACGGAAGGCGACGAATACGAATTCCTGTTCATGGCCAAGGGCGGCGGTTCGGCCAACAAGAGCTATCTCTATCAGGAAACCAAGGCGCTGCTGAATCCCGCCTCGCTGCTCAAATTCATGGACGACAAGATTCGCTCGCTCGGCACCGCCGCCTGCCCGCCCTATCACCTTGCCGTGGTCATCGGCGGCACCTCGGCCGAATTGACGCTCAAGACCGTCAAGCTCGCCTCGGCGCGCTACCTCGACGGCCTGCCGACCGCGGGCAACAAGTACGGGCAGGCCTTCCGCGACCTGGAAATGGAAGCGGCAATCCACAAGCTGACCCAGCAGAGCGGCATCGGCGCGCAGTTCGGCGGCAAGTATTTCTGCCACGACGTGCGCGTCATCCGCCTGCCGCGCCACGGCGCGAGCTGCCCGGTCGGCATCGGCGTGTCCTGCTCGGCCGACCGCCAGGCCCTGGGCTTGATCACGAGGGACGGCGTGTTCCTCGAACAGCTCGAACGCGATCCCGCCCGCTTCATGCCGGATATCAATGAGGCGACGCTGTCGGGCGACGTGGTGAAGATCGACCTCAACCGGCCGATGAAGGACATCCTCGCCACGCTTTCGAAGTATCCGGTCAAGACGCGGCTCTCGCTTTCCGGCCCGATGGTGGTGGCGCGCGACATCGCCCATGCCAAGATCAAGGAACGGCTCGATGCCGGACAGGGCATGCCCGACTACCTGAAGAACCACCCGGTCTATTACGCGGGCCCCGCCAAGACGCCCAAGGGCATGGCATCGGGCAGCTTCGGCCCGACCACGGCCGGGCGCATGGATTCCTACGTCGACCAGTTCCAGGCGGCGGGCGGCTCCATGATCATGCTGGCCAAGGGCAACCGCTCGCCCCAGGTGACGGCGGCGTGCAGGAAGCATGGCGGTTTCTATCTGGGCTCCACCGGCGGCCCGGCGGCGCGGCTCGCCCAGGACTGCATCAGGAAGGTCGAGACCATCGAGTACCCGGAACTCGGCATGGAAGCGGTCTGGCGCATCGAGGTCGAGAACTTCCCCGCCTTCATCGTCGTCGACGACAAGGGCAACGACTTCTTCGCGAACGTGACCACGGCGAAACCGTCGAATGGCGAGCTCCTCTCCCCGCTGTGATCTCAGGATCGACGGGCCGGCGCGCGCATCGCTCACCGTGGTGTTCGCCCACGGCGCGGGCGCGAGCATGGATCACCCGTTCATGACGGCGGTGGCAACGGGCATCGCCGCGGGCGGATTCCGCGTGGCGCGCTTCGAATTTCCCTACATGGCGGCACGGCGCAGGGACGGCAGCAAACGCCCGCCCGACCGCGAACCCGCCCTGCGCGAGGCCTTCAGGGCGGCGATCGAGGCTGCGGGCGCGCGCAACGTCGCGCTCGCCGGCAAGTCGATGGGCGCGCGCATCGCGGCATCGCTGGCCGACGAAGTGGGCGCCCGCGGACTTCTCTGCTTCGGCTATCCCTTCCATGCGCCGGGCAAGCCGGTCGGCAGCCGCGCCGACGCCCTCAAGACCATCAGGACGCCCGCGCTGATCCTGCAGGGCAGCCGCGACGCCTTCGGCACGCGGGCGGAGGTGTCGCGCTACCGTCTCGCGCCCGCCGTCGCCGTGCATTACCTGGAGGACGGCGATCATTCGCTGAAGCCGCGCAAGGCTTCGGGGCGCAGCGAGGCGCAAAACATCGCCGAGGCGAATGCCGAAGCCGTCGCGTTCCTGAAAAGGATCGCCCGGTGACGCTGCGCCGCCATTCCGTGACCCTCGATGGTCATCGCACGTCGGTCGCCATCGAGGACGAATTCTGGGAAGAACTCACGCGCATCGCCGCTCTGCGCGGACTGAGCATGGCGAAACTGGTCGCCGAGGTCGACGCGGCGCGCGCGCGTCTTGATCCGCCGCCCAACCTCGGCAGCGCGCTGCGCCTCTATGTGCTGGCCGATCTTCGCGCGCGAAGGCTGAACTGAACCGCGCCTGTTACTTCTTCTGCAACAGATCGAAGATGTCGCGGATGAAGTCCTCGGGCTTCGGTTGCCCCGCCGGCGCGGGTTGGGGTTGACCCGCCGGCGCCGGTTGCGGCGCGGGCGTGGCCTGCCCCGGCCGAGGCGCGGCCTGCGGCGCCGGAGCGCCGGACTTTTTCTGGATCAGCTGCTGGATCACGCCGGTTGCGGCACGGCTGACCAGCCAGTTCTGCAGGTCGTTCAGGTTGAAGATGCGCCGGGGAGAATCGAGCGGCCCCTTGAGCGCCATGCGGAAAGGCGGCGCGTCGCGGTGCCCGGTCAGGCGGAAGACGCCCGCGGCGTCGATGCTCCAGGCGGGCAGGTCGGCGGTGACCGTGGCGCTGCCGCTGCCGCCGTCGGCGGCAAGCGCGATATCGGTCGAGCGCAGCACGCCCTTCTCGATCCTGAACGTCCCGCCGAGGCGCGAAAACTTCGTCGTGCCGCCCGACATCGCGGTCTGCACCAGGCCGAGACCCGCCGTCGGCTGGTCGAGTCGCGTGAGCCGCTCGTTGACCGCGCCGAGGTCGAAGCCGGGGACGGCACCGTCGCCCGC
>CAXRES010000091.1:0-6890 GCA_964229575.1 Alphaproteobacteria bacterium | reverse complement strand
TTGAGGATATGCCTGGGCGGCATCAGCGAGCCCTGCTCGCGTGCCGCACGCCTCGCCGCGCCTTCCGCCTTGTAGGCGGCGTTCGACTTGGGCGCGGTGGCGAGATAGATGACGGCCTGGACGATGGCAAGCTCGCCTTCGGGCGATCCCAGGAAATCGTAGGCATCCTTGGCGGCGAGCGCCTGGTGCAGGGCTTCCGGATCGGCCAGCCCTATGTCTTCCGAAGCGAAGCGCACCAGGCGGCGGACGATGTAGAGCGGCGGCTCGCCCGCCTCCAGCATGCGCGCGAGCCAGTAGAGCGCCGCGTCCGCGTCCGAGCCGCGCAGCGATTTGTGCAGGGCGGAAATCAGGTTGTAATGGCCTTCCCGCGCCTTGTCGTAGAGAGGCGCGCGCCGCTGCAGGATGCGCGCAAGGCCCGCGCTGTCGAGCGGCGCGGCGGGCCTGGCGGCGAACAGTTCCTCGGCGAGGTTGAGCAGGTAGCGCCCGTCGCCGTCGGCCATCGCCTTGAGCGCGTCGCGCGCCCCCGCGTCGACCGGCAGCTTGCGTCCTTCCGTTTTTTCGGCCCGCAGAAGCAGCGATTCGAGCGCCTCGGGACCAAGCCGGTTGAGTACGAAAACCTGGCAGCGCGACAGAAGCGCGCCGATGATCTCGAAGGACGGGTTTTCCGTCGTCGCCCCGATGAGGATCACCGTACCGTCCTCGACATAGGGCAGGAATCCATCCTGCTGGGCGCGGTTGAAGCGATGGATTTCATCGACGAAAAGCAGCGTGCCCTTGCCCATCTCGCGGCGCTTGCGCGCCTCGGCGAACACCTTCTTGAGATCGGCGACGCCGGAGAACACGGCCGAAAGCGGCTCGAAATGCAGCTCGGTGGCCTGCGCCAGAAGCCGGGCGATGGTGGTCTTGCCGCAGCCCGGCGGGCCCCACAGGACCATGCTGGCGAGCCGGTGCGCCGCCACCATGCGGCCGATAGGCCCTTCGGGGCCGAGCAGGTGTTCCTGTCCGAGGACGTCACCCAGCGCGCGCGGCCGCAGCCTGTCGGCCAGCGGGCGCGGCGCCTCGGCCTCGAACAAGGTGGTCATCCCCCGCTCCCGCCGGTGACCACGGTGAGGGTACGGCCCTTGCGCTCGATGGTCACCCGCCAGCGGCCCTGGTCGCCCGCCGAGGCGACAAAGTCGCGCAGGCTAGCGACGCTGTTGATCGTTTCCGCATTGACCGCGCGGATGATGTCGCGCGGCTGGAAACCGATGCGCCGCGCCGAGGTGTTGGCGGCGACCGCGACGATGACCACGCCGCGCGCCTCGTCGGGCAACGTCAGGGCGTCTGCGACCGCAGGCGACAGGTTGACGACGGTCAGCCCGGACAACGGGTTGGCTCCCTCGATGCGCGTCGTCTGGCGCGCGGGCACTTCGGGCGGGCGCACGAGATTCACCGGCAGGGTGATTTCACGCCCGCCGCGCAGCACGGTGAGTTCCGCGGCGCCGCCGACCGAAAGCGTGGCGAAACGGAAGCGGAGCGCCTGGTCGTCATCGACGTCGAGCCCGTTGACCTTGGTCACGATGTCGCCAAGGCCGAGCCCCGCCGCGGCGGCCGGCCCGGCGGGATGCACCTTGGAGACGATGACGCCGCGCGGTCGCGCCATGCCGATCGAAGCGGCAATGGAAGAGGTCACGCGCTCGCCGCTCGCGCCCAGCCACGGGCGCAGCACCTTGCCCCCGGTGGCGAGCCCCGCGACAACGGTCTTGACCATGGCGGACGGCACCGCGAAACCGATGCCGATGGAGCCGCCCGACTTGGAGAAAATCGCCGTGTTGATACCGGCAAGACGCCCGTCCATCGTCACCAGCGCGCCGCCCGAATTGCCGGGATTGATCGCGGCATCGGTCTGGATGAAAAAGCGGTAATCCGTGGCGCCGACCGTGGTGCGCGCCAGCGCCGAGACGATGCCGCTAGTCACCGTCTGGCCGACACCGAAAGGATTGCCGATGGCGAGCACGAGATCGCCCACTTCGAGCGCTTCCGAATCGAAGAACTCGACGAACGCCAGCTTCTCGCCGCCGGTGTCGATGCGCAGCACGGCAAGATCGGTGCGCGGATCGGTGACCACCACGCGGGCATCGAATTCGCGCCGGTCGGAGAGGATGACGCGGATTTCCTCGGCCCCGCGCACGACATGGACGTTGGTCACGATGATGCCGTCGGCATTGACCACCACGCCCGAGCCGAGCGACGTGCGTACCTGCTTCTGCACAGAGCCGCCGCCGGAGAAATCATCGGGAAAGAAGCGGCGCCAGACGGGATCGTCGAGCAGGACGCTGCGCTGGCGCTTGAGTTCCACCTTGCGCGTATAAATGTTCACCACCGCCGGGGCGACCCTGCGAACGACCGGGGCGAAGGACAGCTGGACCTCGGCGCGGCCGGCGGGCGCCGCCTTGGCCTCGGGCACGGGGCTCGCCGGGACCGCGGGAGCCGCCGGCGCGACAGGCGCCGCGGGCAGCCCCTGGGCGCGCACGAGCGGAGCCGCAACGACGGCGATGGTCAAGACAGCCAGGACGGGTAAAATTTTTCGCATGGGCAAATCTAGCATCCGGGCAAAATGACCGGGCAAAAAGAAGAAAGGCAGCCCAAGGGCTGCCTTTCCGGAATGCAGGGCCTGGCCGGCCCTCAGGCCTGGGCGGCCTCTTCCTGGGCCGCCGCCTGAACCGGGCCGGAATCCTGGCCCTTGGCCTCGGGATCACGGTCGACCAGCTCGATGATCGCCATCGGCGCGTTGTCCCCGTAGCGGATACCGGCCTTGAGCACGCGGGTGTAGCCGCCGCGGCGCTCGGCATAGCGGGGGGCCAGCGTATCGAACAGCTTGGCCGCCAGCGCGGCATCGCCGAGTACGGCGATAGCCTGACGACGGGCGTGCAAATTACCGCGCTTGCCGAGCGTGATCAGCTTTTCCACCACCGGGCGCAATTCCTTGGCCTTCGGCAGGGTGGTCTTGATCTGCTCGTGCTTGACCAGGGCGGCGGCCATGTTGCCCAGCATCGCCTTGCGATGGGCCGAGGTGCGGTTCAGCTTGCGGCCGCTCATACCATGACGCATGACACTCTATCTCCGGTTACGGGCCTTGCGGCTCTCTCAGTTCGGCTCAGTACGGTTGTTCGGCTCAGTACGGTTCTTCGAGGCGCTTGGCCAGTTCCTCGATGTTCTCGGGCGGCCAGTCGGGAATTTCCATGCCGAGATGGAGGCCCATCTGGGCGAGAACTTCCTTGATCTCGTTGAGCGACTTGCGGCCGAAGTTCGGCGTGCGCAGCATCTCGGCCTCGGTCTTCTGGACCAGGTCGCCGATGTAGATGATGTTGTCGTTCTTGAGGCAGTTGGCGGACCGGACGGAAAGTTCGAGCTCTTCGACCTTGCGCAGCAGGTTCTTGTTGAACGCGGGCTCCTCGGCATGCACTTCGGAGACGACCGTGGTCGGCTCCTCGAAGTTGATGAAGAGCTGGAGCTGGTCCTGAAGGATGCGCGCGGCGAGCGCCACGGCGTCCTCCGGCGTCACGGTGCCGTCGGTCTCGACGTCGATCGAGAGCTTGTCGTAGTCGGTGACCTGGCCGACGCGGGAGTTCTCCACGCGGTAGGCGACCTTGCGGACGGGCGAATACAGGGCGTCGACCGGGATCAGGCCGATCGGCGCGTCTTCGGGCCGGTTCTGCGCGGCGGGCACATAGCCCTTGCCGGACTGGACGGTAAGTTCCATCGAGATGTTGGCGCCCTTGTCGAGCGTGCACAGCACGAGGCCCGGATTGAGGATTTCGACCCCGCCGGGGCAGGCGATCTGCGCGGCGGTCACTTCGCCCGGGCCGCTCGCCTTGAGCGTCAGGCGGTGCAGGCCTTCGCCCGGCGCGCGGATGGCCAGTTCCTTGATGTTCAGAACGATGTCGGTGACATCTTCGCGCACGCCCGGGATCGAGGAAAACTCGTGCAGGATACCGTCGATATGGATCGACGTGACGGCAGCCCCCTGCAGCGACGACAACAGAATGCGGCGCAGCGCATTGCCGAGCGTCATGCCGAAACCACGTTCCAGCGGCTCAGCGACGACGGTGGCGAAGCGGCTCGGTTCCTTGCCGGGTTCGACATTCAGCTTGTTCGGCTTAATCAATTCCGTCCAGTTCTTCTGAATCACGGATGTGACCTCATTTTGCGGCGCAGAGCGCCTTAAGAATTACCTTCAACCCGAAGCCGGGGATCGGCGCGGCCAGGTGATCAATAAATTCGGCGCCACGAAAATCGCGTCGCCGATACGCGAATCAGACGCGGCGACGCTTGGGCGGGCGGCAACCGTTGTGCGGAATCGGCGTGATGTCGCGGATCGACAGGATGGTGAAGCCCACCGCCTGCAGCGCGCGCAGCGCCGATTCACGGCCGGAACCGGGGCCCTTCACCTCGACCTCCAGCGTCTTCATGCCGTGTTCCATCGCCTTGCGACCGGCGTCTTCCGCGGCAACCTGCGCGGCGTAAGGCGTAGACTTGCGCGAGCCCTTGAAGCCCTGGGCACCGGCGGACGACCAGGCAATGGTATTGCCCTGCGCGTCGGTGATCGTGATCACCGTGTTGTTGAAACTCGCGTTCACATGGGCGACGCCGGACGCGATGTTCTTGCGATCGCGACGACGAGCGCGCGGGGCGCCGGCAGCTGGGGTGGAAGGTGTGGCCATGGTTCTTTCCTAACGAATGACGCCCAAAACGGACTCAGACAACTTTCTTCTTGCCGGCGATCGGCTTCGCCTTGCCCTTGCGGGTACGCGCGTTGGTGTGGGTGCGCTGGCCGCGGACCGGCAGGCCCTTGCGGTGACGCAGACCGCGATAGCAGCCGAGGTCCATCAGACGCTTGATGTTCATCGCCGTGTTGCGGCGCAGATCGCCTTCGACCGTGAAGTCGCTGTCGATCAGCTCGCGGATGCGGATGACTTCGTCGTCGGACAGCTGGTGCACCCGGCGACCGAGCGGAATGCCCGCCTTCTCGCAGATGTCGAGGGCCAGCTTGCGGCCAATACCGTGGATGTAGGTGAGGCCGATCTCCACCCGCTTCTCGGTCGGAATGTTAACGCCAGCAATGCGCGCCAAGTGTCTCGCTCCTAAAGAAAAATAAGTTGTAACGGGGTCGCCCGGGGCCTTCTAAAAGGCGTGCGATTATAGAAAAAACCGCCCTCAAGTCAACCGCCGGAAACCCGTTATTTTCCGCCCTTTCCGATGATTTTATCCAGGGCGCCGGCTACCGCCTCGATGGCGGCCATGCCGTCGACCGACTTGAGGGCCCCCCGCCCCTGGTAGTAGGGCAGAAGGGGCGCCGTCTGGCTGTGGTAGGCCTTGAGGCGCGTCCCGACCGTCTCCGCATTGTCGTCCTTGCGGCGGATGAACTCCGTCCCCCCGCAGGCGTCACAGACCCCGTCCTTGCGGGGTTTGCGGTTGGTATCGTGATAATTGGCCCCGCATTTGGCGCAGGAATAGCGTCCGGAAATACGGGCTACCAGGGCCGCGTCGTCGACCTTGAGCTCGATCACGTGGTCGAGCCTGAGGCCCTTTTCGGCCAGCATGCGGTCGAGCGCCTCGGCCTGGGGCACGGTGCGCGGGAAACCGTCCAGGATGAAGCCGTTGCCGCAGTCGGGCTGGCCGATGCGCTCGGAAATCATGCGAACGATGATGGTGTCGGAGACCAGTTCGCCCCGTTCCATGATGCCCTTGACCTCCCGACCGAGCGCGCTGCCCGAAGCCACGGCGGCGCGCAGCATATCGCCGGTCGACAACTGCTTGAGGCCGTAGAGGCTTTCGAGGCGCGCCGCCTGGGTGCCCTTGCCGGCGCCCGGGGGACCAAGGAGGATCAGGTTCATCCGCGCCTGCCCTTCAGCCGCGATTTCTTGATCAGGCCTTCGTACTGGTGCGCCAGAAGATGCGACTGCACCTGGGCCACGGTATCCATCGTCACGGTGACGACGATAAGCAGGCTCGTGCCGCCGAAGTAGAAGGGCACCGAAAGGCGCGAAATCAGGAATTCAGGCAGCAGCGAGATGGCCGTGAGGTAGGCGGAGCCGACGACCGTCAGGCGCGTCAGCACATAGTCGAGATATTCGGCGGTATTCTTGCCCGGACGGATGCCGGGCACGAAGCCGCCGTACTTCTTGAGGTTGTCGGCCGTATCGACCGGATTGAACACCACCGCCGTATAGAAGAAGGCAAAGAAGACGATGAGCGATCCGTAAATAATCATCTGCAACGGCTGGCCGCGCCCGAGCAACGTCGTCACGAAGGTCAGCCATTCGGGCCCCTGTCCGCCCGCCGAGAAGCCGGCGACCGTCGCCGGCATCAGCAGCAGCGACGAGGCGAAAATCGGCGGAATCACGCCCGGCGTGTTGAGCTTGAGCGGCAGGTGCGAACTTTCGCCGCCGTACATGCGGTTGCCGACCTGGCGCTTGGGGTACTGTACGACGATGCGCCGCTGGGCGCGCTCGATGAAGACGATGAAGGTGATGACGGCGATCGCCATCAGCAGGATGGCGATGATGACGAAGCTCGACAGGGCGCCGGTGCGGCCGAGTTCGAGGGTGGCGGCAAGCGCGCCCGGCAATTCGGCCACGATGCCGGCGAAGATGATCAGCGAAATGCCGTTGCCCACGCCGCGCGCCGTGATCTGCTCGCCGAGCCACATCAGGAACATGGTGCCGCCGACCAGGGTGATCACCGTGGTGGCGCGGAAAAACAGGCCCGGATCAGCGACCGCGGGACCGGTGGACGACGACATGCCTTCCATGCCGATGGCGATGCCCCAGGCCTGCAGCGCGGCGAGGATCACCGTGCCGTAGCGGGTGTACTGATTGATCTTCTTCTGGCCCTGCTCGCCTTCCTTC
>CAXRES010000090.1:0-15813 GCA_964229575.1 Alphaproteobacteria bacterium | reverse complement strand
TAAGATGGCGCGTTGGCCGCCGCCCCTTCGGGCGCGTGCGCATGCGCTAGCGGCGAAGGTTGGGGTGCGCCTCGAACCAACGATCGATCCGGCGTTTGCCTTCCTCGACCTCCTCCGGCGTCATGAGGCGGCCGACGCGGTTGAGGCCGCTTTTCGCTTCCGGCAAGCCGAGCTGGTCGGCCAGTGTGAACCACGCATAGGCCTCGATCGGATCGATCGGCACGCCTTCGCCGAACACGTAAAGACGGCCGAGATTGAAATAGGCGCTGGCGTTGCCTTCCTCCGCGATTTCGAGCCACAGGCGATGCGCCGCCGCGTAATCCTTCCTCGCGTAGGCGGCATCGGCCTCCGCATAGCGGTTCTCCGTCTGGGCGAGCGCCGATGGGGCGACTGCGGCCAGCCACAGGGCGGCGAACGCATACCGGATCAAACGCCGGAACAAGCAGTGTCGATCGGGCATATAGGTATCATCCCAAGGCTGTTGCATGGACGAAGTCATGGCCGCGAAACGGATTTCCCGCGCGCAACAACATTACCAGACATTTTAGGCAAATTTGCCGCAAATGCCCTTCAAATTTTCTGAAAATACATTTCAAAATCATGGCGTTAAAAGTTGCCCCCATCGAGGCCAAAGCAATAATGGCGCCGTTGCCCATATCTTTTGCGAGGCATCATGCTGGACCAGGTAAAGTCCACGACATCGGCAAGGATTGCCACGGCGCGTCCGGCGGGCGGGTCTTCCGTAGCGGGGCCGGGCGTCGCTTCGAGGCGCGTCGATCCGGCGAGTACCGACAATGGGGTGGATCACGAGCAGGGCCGCGGCGGTGCCATGCCCGAACGTCAGGGTTCGAGCGATTCCGCCGTGTTGCCCGAAGGCGCGATTGACGAAGCGCTGGCCAAGGCCAAGGTGCTGATCGCCCCGGAAGGGGATGCCGCGCGCGCCAACGCCGACAATGCGCTCAAGCGGCTGTTGCGCGAAGCGCGTGACGCGAGTCGGGAACCCCGTTCCGGCAGCCTGCCCTTTGCGGACGACGCTGCCGCAGCGGCCCCCGAAACCTTCCAGAAGGCGAGCGCCGCCTATTCCCAGCAGGAAGTCCTGGTCGGCAGGACCGACGTCCTGCGTCCGGGCGCCGTATTCAGCGCAAGATTCTAATTCCGCTTCATCGACTCGCACGGATCGGCGCGCCGCGCGCCGGGCGTGAACCAGACATAATCGAACGGCAGGCGGCTTGAATCGTAGTGCGCCGCGTAGTCCGCGGGCGTGTTCTGGCCAGGGGCGACCTCGATCGGCGCGAGCGCCAGTACGCCCCGGCTCTCACCCCGGCGGGAGAGGTGAAAAGGGACGCCCCGGTCGCGCCGCACATGGCCGTTGCCTGCGACGAGCGCTCCATGACCGCCGGCGCGGCGCGCGGCCACAAGCAGGCCATCGGCCAGCACCGCATCGCGCACAACCTGCATCACCGCGAACGGGCGTGCCCGCTCGGCGGCCAGCTGCCCGCAATGGGCGGCTATCATTTCTTGCGCGAGGGCACGGTAAACAGGCTCCTCGATCGGCCGGTCGAGGCCGATTTGCTTCCGGCGTTCGGGGGCAATCGCTGCAAGGCCGCGTCCGGCGACTTGTCGCATCAGGGACGGCGGAAGGTTTGCGGCGGTCAGCGTTCCTCCCGCCGCGATGGCGGGGGCAATGGCAGAGGCGTATTGGGACCAAGCCGGCCAGCCGCTGCTGTCCCAATCGAGCGCCGGACCGAGACCCGCGGCGTCACGCGGGTGCGCTGAGAAATGGCTTTCGACAGCGTCCTGGCGGTCGGCGGAAATCATTTCCATCGCCACGCCCGGGCGCGTGCCCGCCGCGACGAAGCGGCCGAGCGCCCAGCCCTGGATGCGGTGATGATCGGGGTTGTCATGCACTTCACCGAGAAGAACAAGGCGTGCAACGCCGATTGCGGCAGCCAGTTCCTCGCGCCCGACGAAGCGTTCCTCGCGCACGTTCCAGATACGCCCGACGAGCGGATGCATGGCGTTCTCTGACGCCTGCCAGGGCGGCGGCGCTTCCGCGGCCCGCGATGGCGGCGCCAGTGCCGGAATGGCGAAGGCGAAGGCGAAAACCAGAAGAAGGGCGCGGCCGGTCATGCGGCCCGATCCTAGCAGGCGGTCGTGCGGGCAGCTATTCGAAGTAATAGAACAGCAGGGTCACGCAGAGCAGAACCGCGACCCACAGTACGGTGGAGCCCACCGGCCAGGTGCGCGCCAGAACGCCTTGCGGCCCGTGGTGGCGATAGACCGTGTCGATGAAGCGGGTGAGCCGCACCTGGGCGCGCGCCAGAGCGCGGAAACGCAGGCGCCGGATGACGTCGGCCATGCCGGCGAGGAGACCGGGCAGGGCGCGGCGGTATATCCAATCCGTATTCAGGACCGTCGAGCGCTGTTCGGCCGGATAGATGCGATGGCGGACCAGCAGGGCGAAGGCGAGGATGGCGAAGACCAGCAGTTGAAGCTGCGTGACGACATGCGACACCGTGTAGGGCACATAGGGCGCGACGTAGGGCAGCAGGTCATAGAGCGGCTTCGGGTATACGCCGAGCCCGATGCAGAAGGCGGCTGCGATGCCCATGGCGATCAGCATGTTGGCGGGCGCTTCCTTGCAGCGGATGCCCGAGTCGTGGGCAAAAAACGCGAAATAGGGAATCTTGATTCCGGAATGTTCGAGCACGCCGGCCGAAGCGAAGAGCAGCACGAGCCATGCCCACATATATCCGTTTTCCGCCGTGGCCGACATGATCAGCGACTTGGACACGAAACCGGAAAACAGCGGGAAGGCCGAGATCGACGCGGCGCCGATGATGCAGAAGCCCGCGGTCCACGGCATCGATTTCCATAGGCCGCCGAGTTCCGACGCCTTGACCGTGCCGGCGCGCATCAGAACGGCGCCCATGCTCATGAAGAGCAGAGACTTGTAAAGGATATGGCAGAAGGCATGGGCGACCGTTCCGTTGAGCGCGAGCGGCGTGCCGACGCCGATGCCGACGACCATGAAACCAAGCTGGTTGTTGAGGCTGTAGGCGAGAACCCGGCGCAGGTCGTTTTCGATCACCGCGAAGAACACCGGGAAGGCCGTCATGATGGCCCCGATCCAGATCAGGATCTCGGTGCCCGGGAAGCCGCGCGCCAGCGCGTAAACCGCGAGCTTCGTGGTAAAGGCGGAAAGAACCACGGTGCCGAACACGGTGGCTTCCGGGTAGGCGTCCTGCAGCCAGTTGTGCAGCAGGGGAAAGGCGCACTTGATGCCGAAGGCGACGAAGATCAGTGCCGTGGGAAGGCTGACGAGTCCGAGCTTGTCGAAGGCGATGGATCCGGTCGCGCGGTAATGCAGGATCACGCCGGCCAGCAAGATGACGCCCGAGCCGATCTGGATCACCAGATACCGCATGCCCGACCAGAAGGCGCGCTCCGTCCGGCTGGCCCAGATCAGGAAGACGGAGGCAATGGCGGTCAGTTCCCAGAACACGAAGAGCGAAACCAGGTCGCCCACGAATACGGCGGCGATGCCCGCTCCGGCGTAGACCAGCGCGGAAACGTGCTGCACCGTGTCCTTTTCGCGCCAGCCATAGATGACGTTGATCGCCGCGGCGATGTGAAAGATCGTGCCGAAGGCGAGCGACAGCTTGTCGACCCGGATGAGCGTCAGGGTATAGCCGAAGAGCTGCACATTGCCATGGGCGCCAGCCGGCAGGATCCAGATCTGGGCAAGGCCCGCGAAGGTCAGCGCCAGCATGTAGGCGGCGCGCAGCCTTGCCGGGACGAGGACGAGGGCGAGCCCGCCCAGAATCAGGATCAGGCCCGGAGGAAGACTAGCGATCATAGTAGTCTTCCTTCCGGCCGACGATCTTGCGCAGGTACTTGCCTGCCAGCACGATGCCTAGGAAACAGACGAAGCCGAAAATACCGTAAAAGGCGGGCATCTCCTCGAAACGGAAGGTGCCGTGCTTGCGATAGAGGAAATCGGCGAAGGCCAGCGCCCCGCAGGCGACCCACAGGCCGCGATAGATGAGGTCGATGCTCGACTTTCGTTCGATCCAGGCGGGCTTTTCGGGATTTTCTCTCATGGGGCGGTCCTCACGGCCTGACCATCGGTTCGAGCAGCCGGAAAAGGCTGTCGGCATGGAAAAAGAGCGCGATGCAGCCGGCCGCGGTCAGGCAAGGCGGCAGCACGCAGAAGAGCGGCGCTTCCTTGATGGCGCGCAGGCGCGAACCTGCGGCGACGTCGGCGCCGACGGCATGGACCGCGCCGTGGGCGGGTGCCGCGTCGGAACCGGCGAAGAAGCCGCGACCGACGATCGGCAGCAGGTAGGCGACGTTGAGCAGCGAGCTCAGCATGAGGACGCCGATCACGATCAGCTGTCCGGCATCGGCGGCGCCCATGATCAGATACCATTTCGACCACGATCCGCCCATCGGCGGCAGGCCGATGATCGACAGCGCGCCGATCAGGAAGGCGCCGTAGGTGAAGGGCATGGCCCGGCCGAGGCCGTCCATCTGGGAAATCTCGGTCTTGTGGGTCGCGGTGTAGATGGCGCCGGCGCAGAAAAACAGCGTGATCTTGCCCATCGCATGCATGGCGATCTGCATGGAGCCGCCGATGATTCCCATCGACGTGGCAAGTGCGGCGCCGAGCGTGACATAGGACAGTTGGCTCACCGTCGAATAGGCGAGCCGCGCCTTCAGGTTGTCCTTGCCGAGCGCCACGAGAGAGGCCGCGAGCAGCGAAAATGCGGCAAGCCACATCAGCCATGTCGCGGCCCCGGTCTTGGCCAGAAAGTCGACGCCGAAGATGTAGACGATGACCTTCATCACGGTGAACACGCCGGCCTTGACCACGGCGACCGCGTGCAGAAGCGCGGAAACCGGGGTGGGCGCCACCATGGCCGCGGGAAGCCAGCGGTGCACCGGCATCAGTGCCGCCTTGCCGATGCCGAACATGTAGAGGGCAAGCAGCAGCGGCGCCAGCGTTGCCGAAACCCTGCCGTCCAGGATACCGCCCCTGGTGAAATCGAGCGTCCCCGTTGCGACCCACGTCCAGATGATCGCGATCATCATCAGGCCGATGGAAGTGCCGAGCAGCAGCCCGAGATAGGTGCGGCCCGAGGCGCGCGCTTCCGGCGTTTCCTTGTGCGTCACCAGCGGGTAGGTCGATACCGACAGGATTTCGTAAAAGACGAAAAGAGTGAACATGTTGGCAGCGAACGCCACGCCCAGCGCCGACATGATGGCGATGGCGAAGCAGATGTAGAACCGCGTCTGGTTCTTTTCCTTGTTGGCGCGCATGTAGCCGATCGAATAGATAGAGTTGACGATCCACAGGCCCGAGGCGATCAGGGCGAACATCATGCCGAGCGGTTCGATCTTGAGCGCGATCACGAGGCCGGGCATGACTTCCTGAAGCGTCGCGGCGGGGATGGGCCCGGCCCTGAAGCGCAGCGACAGGGCGACGACGACGGCGAACAGCAGGACAGCGGTGGCGAGCGTCACGCTTTCGCGCAGGTTGGGCCGTCGGCCGACCAGCGCGATCAGCAGCGCGGCGAATAGCGGCAACAGGATCGTCAGGAGCAGAAGCCCGGCGTCGGTCATTGCGCCACTCCGAGCAGGATGCGGGCTGCCGCGCCTGCGACGCGGGAGGTGAGCCCGGCGTCGATGCCGAAATAGATGTTCGCAGTGATCAGCGTCCAGATCGGGATCAGCATGCTGAGAGGCGCCTCGCGCGCCGTGCTGTCCTCCGGCGCCTCGGACAGGTAGGCGATCTCGACGACGCGCCAGACGTAGATCACCGCCAGCAGCGACGACAGGACGACCAGTACCGCGAGTGGCCAGCGCCCGCTTTCGAGCGCGGCGACGATCAGATACCACTTCGATACGAAGCCCACGGTCAGCGGCACGCCGATCAGGCTGAGGCCGCCCGCGACGAAAGCCGCCATGGTCCACGGCATCTTTCGTCCGAGCCCGCGGATCGTCGTGACCGTGGCCGCGCCCTGGCGCAGCACGATGGCGCCCAGCACCATGAACAGGGCGCCCTTCATCAGCGCGTGGTTGAACAGATGGATGATGGTGGCGGTGAGCCCGGATACCGAGGCAAAGCTCATGCCGAGCACCATGTAGCCGATCTGCGCGACGGACGAATAGGCAAGCATGCGCTTGATGTCGACCTGAAAGATGGCGACCGTGGAGGCCGCGAACATGGCGGCGAGCGCCAGCGGCGTGAACAGCCACGTCATGGTCAGGCCGAGAATGTGGTAGTCGGTCCCGAAGATCGTGAACAGAAAGCGCAACATCAGGTAGACGGCGGCCTTGGTGGCCGTCGCGGCGAGGAACACGGTGACCGCCGATGGCGCGAAGGCATAGGCGTTTGGCAGCCACAGATGCATGGGAAACAGCGCCAGCTTGAGGCCGATGCCGGTGACGATGAAGGCGAAGGCGACCAGCACCGTGCGGTTCTGCTCAAGCCCCTGCAGGCGTGCCGCCAGGTCCGCCATGTTCAGGGTGCCTGTCATCATGTAGATCAGGCCGATGCCGATCACGAAGAAGGTGGCGCCGATGGTGCCCATCACCAGATAGGAATACGCCGCGGTCAGCGCGCGCCGGTTGCGGTTGGCACCAAGGGCCACGAGCACATAGGTCGACAGCGACGAGATTTCGAGGAAGACGAAGGCATTGAACGCGTCGCCCGTGATCACCATGCCGAGCAGCCCGGTGAAACACAGCAGATAGGCGGTGTAGAACAGCGCCTGGTTGTGCGGCTCGATCTCGGCGGCGACGGAGGCGCGGGCGAAAGGCAGCACGACGACGCCGATGCCCGAAATGATCATCAGAACGAAGGCGTTGAACGCGTCGATGCGGTATTCGATGCCCCAGGGCGCCGCCCATGACCCAAGAAGATAGGAAATGGGCCCTTCCGCCATGACGCGACCCAGCAGGGCGATCGATATGGCGAAACTGACGGCGCAGATGGCCACCGCCAGATACCAGGCGAGGCCGGCCCGGCGGCAGAAGGCGCTGAGCGGCGCCGCGATGAGGGGCACGACGATTTGCAGGATCGGCAGGTGGTAGGCGATCACCGCGTGGTCCTCCCGTCGCCCTCGGCGTTCTCCGCGGCGAGGTCCTGCTTCTGGATCTCGTCTTCCTCGATCGAGTTGTAGGCATTCTTGATCCGTATGATGAGCGCGAGGCCGAGCGCCGTCGTCGCAACGCCGACGACGATGGCCGTCAGGATCAGGACATGGGGCAGCGGGTTGGAGAAAACCTCGGGCTTGCCGGTGAGGATCGGCGCAGTGCCGCCGGAAACCTTGCCCATGGAGATGTAGAGAAGGAACACGGACGTCTGGAAGATGTTCAGCCCGACGATCTTCTTCACCAGGTTGCCGCGGGACACCACGATGTAAAGTCCGGTCATCATCAGGACGATGACCATCCAGTAATTGAACAGGCCGAAGGCGTCCCTGAGGTCCATCACCATTCCTCGTCGCCGATCGGCGGGTTCTGTCCGGCAAAGGCGTAATAGGTGGACACCATCACGGCGGCCACCGTCATGCCGACGCCGAATTCGACCAGCAGGATGCCGATGTGCTGGCCGGCGGCGGCCGTCGGGCCGAGGACAGAATAGTCGAGATAGTTCTTGCCGAAGAAGAAGCTGACAAGGCCGACGCCGCCGTAAATCAGCACGCCGAGCGCCAGCAGCACGCGCACGGCGCGGCCCGGAAGGGCCCGGCTCGCGGTGCCGAGCCCGAATACGAGGGCGTAGATGATGAACGCCGTGGCGAAAATGACGCCGGCCTGGAAACCGCCGCCGGGCCCGTAGTCGCCGTGGAATTGCACATAGAGGGCGAACAGCAGGATCGGTCCGATCAGCAGCTTGGTGACGACCCGCAGCACGAGATGGTGATCCATGGCGGTGAGCTTTTCCGCCACGCCCGGCTCGCGGATGGTGCCGGCCAGCAGCAGCAGAACGCCGATGCCGGCGGTGAAGATCACTGTCGTTTCGCCCAGCGTGTCGAAGCCGCGGTAACTCGCGAGTACCGCGGTGACGATGTTGGGCATGCCGATTTCGGTCGCGGTGCCGGTGATGTAGCGCGGCACGACGTGGCCGTGGATCGGGGCGTCGGGATCGCCGAAGCGTGGCATGTCCAGCGTGCCGTAGACGAGCGCGAGGCCGGTCAGGAACACGACGATCAGCGGGATGGCGCGCGAGCGGGTACTCGGCGCCTCGTGGCGGGCGGTGAGCGACAGGGTCGACAGCATCAGGACGGTGGAAACACCGGCGCCGACCGCGGCTTCGGTAAAGGCGACGTCTACGGCATCGAGATGCACGAGAAGTGCCGCGGAAACCAGCGAAAAAACCCCCGACAGCATGACCACGGAAAACAGCGTCGTGCGCCGCAGGATGGAAAATGCCGTCCCGGCCAGAAACAGGAGCAAGGCGACGTTGATGGCGGATTCCATCAGCGGGCGTCCTTCTTGCCGGCGCCGGCGCCCTCGGGCCTGGGCGGAATGGTTGCGTAACGGGGCTTGAGACCGGCTACCAGCGCGGCGTTGGCGATGGCATGGGTCGACGTGGGGCTGGTGAAGAACAGGAACGCGCCGATCAGGAACAGCTTGACCGTCACCAGGGTAAACCCGGCCTGCAACATGAGGCCCGTGAGGATCAGGTCGGTGCCCAGCGTGTCGGTGATGCCGGCCGGATGCAGGCGGGTATAGAAATCGGGCATGCGCACGAGTCCGAGCGCGCCGACGACGACGAGAAAAGAGCCGGTAACGAGGAACCCCCAGCTGGCGGCATCGACAATCAGCGCGATCACCGGCCGGCCTCCCTCTTTTCGGGGGCGTTCTTCTGTTCCAGCGCGTCGCCGAGCGTGCGGTAGCGGAAGAATTTGAGAACCGCAATCGTGCCGATGAAGTTGAGCAGGGCGTAGAGGAGGGCGATGTCGAGGAAGTCGGGCCGTCCCGTCAGGAAACCCATGACGCCGATTAGCAGAACCGTCTTGGTGCCGAACGAATTGGCGGCGAGCACCCGGTCGTAGAGGCTGGGCCCGGCGTAGAGCCGGATCAGCGCCAGGATCATGGCAGCGAGAAGGGCCGCGGCGGTAGCCGTGAACATGCTCAGCGCGCCTCGATCCGGTCGACGCGGCGGTCCATGTCGCCCGATTCCAGGCTCTCCGCCGCTTCGCGGGTAATGGCGTGGACGAGAATGCGGTCCTGCTCGATTTCGACCGATACCGTGCCCGGCGTCAGGGTGATGGAATTGGCGTAGATCACCTTGCCGACGTCGGTGCGCTGGGTGGCCGGAACCCAGACCATCGTCGGGCTGATCGGCAACTTGGGGTCGAGAACGATCCTGGCGACGTCCCAGTTCGACTTGGCGATTTCCTTGCCGAGCCAGGCGAGATAGCCGAAGTAACCGAATGACAACTGCAACGGTACGGCTTCGTGGTCGATGACATCGAGACGGGCGGCGATCAGGACAACGAGAACGCAGGACGCGACGCCGAAGCCCAACAGCAGCGGCGTGTAATGACCGGACAGCAACAGCCACAGCGCATACATCGCCAGGCCAAGGCCGATGGTGTGCGTCACGGTCTTAAGTCGCATGCAGTGGATGCTCTCGCCCGTTGGGAAGGCGGCTTTTTTCATGCCGCCCTTTTTGATTGTTCTCGACGTCCTGTTTCAAAATTGGATACAGGGCCGGGCAGGGGGCGTCAACCCCTGGCGGGCGCCGTCGGCAGGCGGCAAGGCCCTGAAAACAAATAAAAACCCCTCGGGGAAGTCGGTTTGTAAGTGATTGGGAAAGCTGCTATTATTTCAACATAAAAATAATGTACAGGGAGCTTACACCGTAATGAGTTACAACGACCTTGGTGGTGATTCCGGCGACCTCCGTGAAATCAAGGGCGTCGTCAAATGGTTCAACACCGTCAAAGGGTTTGGATTCGTCACGCCCTCGGACGGCTCGAGCGATGCGTTTCTGCATCTTTCGGTTCTTCGCGATGCGGGATTCTCGGCCCTGCAGCCTGGCGCCACGATCGTTTGCGTCGTGTCGTCGCGCTCCAAGGGGCTTCAGGTCACGCGCATCATCCATGTGGATGAAAGCACGGCAGCGCCGGCGCCCCAGCCGTCGAGCCGGGTTGCCATGCCCAGCGCCGAGCCGCTCGGCCCGGCGGGGGATTTCGTCGACGCCACGGTGAAATGGTTCAACCCCGACAAGGGGTATGGATTCGTTTGCCAGCTGGACAACGAACGCGACGTTTTCGTTCACATGGTTACGTTGCGCCGCTCGGGTGTCCGGGAACTGGAAGCGGGCCAGACCGTGAAGGTGCGCATCGCCGATGGGCCGAAAGGCCCGCAGGCGACGGAAATCCGCCTCTAGGGGGCGCAGTTTCCGGCGGTCGCGGGTTCCGTCGACCCCGCAACGGGGCGGCTTGCGCCCGTTGCGAAGTCTTTCGCTCTCTGTCACCGAGGCCAGCCATGCGTTTCTTCCCCTCTCTCCTGCTCATTCTTTTCCTTACCCTGTATCCCCTGCCGGGAGCGCCGGGCGCCGTGGCCGAAGATTCGACCGTACTTCAGTCCTTTGCGACGGCGCCGCTTGAAATCGTCACCGCGAAAGGCCGCCACCGTTTCATTGTCGAACTTGCCGAAACCTACGAGCAACGCGCCCAGGGCCTGATGTTCCGTCGCGCGCTGGCGCCCGATGCCGGGATGTTGTTCGTCTATCCGGAAGACCGAGTCATCTCGATGTGGATGAAAAATACTTTCATACCTCTCGACATGGTGTTCGTTTCGGCCGACGGCCGCGTCGTCGCGCTGCACGAGCGCGCCGTGCCGCATTCCCTGCGTTCGATCAGTTCCGGCCCCGCGGCGCGCGCCGTGGTGGAACTCGCCGGCGGCGCGGTTGCCCGGCTCGGCATCCGCAAGGGCGACCGCGTCGTCAGCGACAGGCTTGGGTCGGGGCGCTGAAGGGGCTAAAGTTCTGACCAAGGGGCCGAAATCGGCGCCGGCGCGGAAGGATAGAGTGGGGAATGCATCTCAGGAAACGGATCATCGTCACCGGCGGGGCGGGATTTCTCGGCTCGCACCTGTGCGAGCGGCTGCTGGCGGAAGGCGCAGACGTGCTCTGCGTCGACAACTTTTTCACCGGCACCAAGGACAACATCAAGGGGCTGCTCGGCGACCCGCATTTCGAGATGATCCGCCACGACGTGACCTTTCCGCTCTATGTCGAAGGCGACGATATCTACAACCTCGCCTGCCCGGCCTCGCCGATCCACTACCAGTTCGACCCGGTGCAGACGACCAAGACCTCGGTGCATGGCGCGATCAACATGCTGGGGCTGGCCAAGCGCATCCGGGCAAAGATCTTCCAGGCTTCGACCAGCGAGGTCTACGGCGATCCCGAGGTTCATCCGCAGACCGAGGACTACCGCGGTCATGTCAACCCGCTGGGGCCGCGCGCCTGCTATGACGAGGGCAAGCGCTGCGCCGAAACCCTGTTCTTCGACTACCACCGTCAGCACCGCGTGTGCATCAAGGTGGCGCGCATTTTCAACACCTATGGCCCGCGCATGCATCCCAACGACGGCCGCGTGGTGTCGAACTTCATCGTCCAGGCGCTGCAGAACCAGGACATCACGATTTACGGCGAAGGACAGCAGACACGGTCCTTCTGCTACGTCGACGACCTGATTGAAGGTTTCCTGCGCCTGATGGCGACGGACGACACGGTCACCGGTCCGGTCAACCTCGGCAACCCGGTGGAGATCACCATTCGCGAACTGGCCGAGCGAGTCATCGGGCTGACCGGCGCGAAATCGAAGCTGGTCTACCGGCCGCTGCCGCAGGACGACCCCACCCAGCGCTGCCCCGACATAACGCTGGCCAGGAATCTGCTCGGCGGCTGGAAACCCAGGGTCCAGCTCGAGGAAGGCCTCAAGAAGACGATCACGTATTTCGAGGGGATGATGCGGAGCGCGAGATAGTTAGGCAGGTGCGCTTCTGCAGGCGTCTCGCGGGCTTTTTCGTCGTCAAGCGGTCTGCACACTTCAAGAAATTTTGCTCCGGATGAGGGCGCCCGAAATCAGATCCGTCGGCCGCGCGCCAGCGTCTTCGGCAGGTCTTCCCATCTCTCGCCGGCTGCGACCATGCAGGTCACGCCGTCGGGCATGGTGATGATGATGCTGAAGCTGCCGCGGTCCTGGGAGCGCAGAACCTCGATCACGCCGCCGTTGTTGGCGAGCCCCATCGCCACCGGGCTTTCCCTGTAGTCGCCCTGGAGCTGGGCGAGCATCGTGGCGCGGGGCGCACAGGCGGGCATTTCCGTCGCCTGCACATGTGGAGCGAGGGCTAAAAGAACAGTCGTCGCCAGGACCGAAATTTTCCCTGTCATCCGTCTGTGCCCCTTGGGTCTCCCGTGGCGTCCAGAAGCGCAAGATCCGGACAATCGCCGGTGCTTCGGGAGCCGCTGGAGTAACCTTAGGGCCGCTTCGCTTAAGGGTTCGTGAAGATGCCCGGCTGGGACGCGGCGCGTAATTTTATTTCTTGCGGGCCAGGGTCATGCCGTCGGCAACGGGGATCATGGCAATGTCGAAGCGGGCATCGCTGGCCAGGCGTTCGTTGAATTCACGGATTCCCGCCAGTTGTTCGCCGGTCTGGCCGGGATCGGCGACCTTGCCTTCCCAGAAGATGTCGTCGGCGACCAATACGCCGCCGGGCCGCAACAGATCGGCGGCCAGATCGATGTAGACGGGATAGCTTGCCTTGTTGCCATCGAGAAAGATCAGGTCCTGGCTGCTCGCGCCGTCGGCGTCGCGCAGTTCTGCGAGAATTTCATCGGCGCGGCCGGTCCGCCGTTCGATTCGACGATCGAGCTTTGCCTCGCGCCAGTAGTGCGTGCCCATTTCGCTCCAGCCGCTGGCGACGTCGCAGGTGACGATCATGCCGTCCTCGGGCTGCGCCAGAGCCATGCCGAGCGTCGCGTAGCCGGTGAAGGTTCCCACCTCGACGATCCGCCTGGCGCCGAGCAGGCGCACCAGGAATTGCAGGAATGCGACCTGGTCCGGCGTCGTCGCCCAATGGGCATTGGGCAGCTTCAGGGTTTCATCGCGAAGGGCCGCGAGGACGGGGTGGGGACGAACGGTGTGCGCGAGAATGTAGTCGTAAAGTCCGTCGGTGACCGGCGTGGTGGGGTTACGCATTTAACGCGGAAAGCCTCGTCTGATTTGATATTTGAGAAAGATCATAACGGCATAATTGTTATTGAAAATACAGAATATTACCTAAACTCAGCCTTCGGGACGCCGGCCGGGGAAAAACCGTCGTGCCGGAATGCCGAGGCGAAGATTGTGCGAAGGCGGGAACGCGGTTAGGGTCCGCCGCACGGGGAGTAGCGCAGGCTGGTAGCGCACCTGCTTTGGGAGCAGGGGGTCGGAGGTTCGAATCCTCTCTCCCCGACCACCTTTCGATCGACCTGCCGATCACGCCTGTGGTTCGGGCGGGGCGCCGCTGTAGCGGCGCTCGATGTCCTTGAGTTCGTCGCTGCCCTGGTGGTTGTAGAACGGCCGCATTTCCCTGATATGGGGCTGGCGGCCGAGAAAATCTACGACGTTTCCGGTGCGCTTCAGATCCTCAAGCAGCGCCATCTGTGCGCAAAGTGCCGCAACCTGGAGCGCGCCCGGAATCAGGGCGCAGTTGGCGCCGGCCCTGCGGTACTGCGCCAGCGTCATGTCGCGCGGCAGAACGCCCATCGCAGGCTTTCCCGCGACCTTGCAGGTTTCGGCGATCTGGTCGGGGCCGTCGGCCGACAGCCAGCACATGTCGGAACCTGCTTCCATGCAGGCGGCGATGCGGTCGAGCTTTTCTCCCCAGTCGTCGACGTCGCAACGGGCGACGATCATCAGGTTCGCGTCCTGCCGGGTGTCCACCGCCGCCTTGATCTTGTCGACCATCTCGCCCCGGGTCACGAAGGCGCCGCTGTATCCGGCGTAGACCGGCCGCTTGGGCGTGAGCTGGTCTTCGATGTGGATGGCCGCGGCGCCGGCGCGTTCGTATTCACGCACGGTGCGCACGACGTTGACGGCGCCACCGAATCCGGTGTCGGCATCCGCGATGATCGGGATGTCGACGCGATCGGCCATCATGGCGATGCGCTCGACCATTTCGCTCATGGTGAGGATGCCGGCGTCGGCATAGCCCGAAGTGCGGTGCGCAGCGCTTCCCGAGGCATGGACCGCGCCGATTCCGGCCAGCGCCACCAGCCGCGCCGTCACTACGTCGGCGCAGCCGGGGGCGGCGACGATTTCCGGCCCGGAGACCAGAGTTTTCAGCTTTTTCCGGTTGTCGGCGATGCCGCCCATGGTGATCCTCCCCCGATCGTGTTTTGGCCATGCTAGCGCGGGAACGGACAGTCGGTAAGGCCCGCTTCGCAGCCGGAAAGTGGGGCGGAACGCGCGTCTGCCGCCGGCGGCCCTTGACCCGGGGACCGCTTGCCGGTACCCCTATGGCACATTTCGGAGGATCGATGTCGAAGGTGCGCATCTATCAGCCCTGCCGCACGGCGATGCAGCAGGGTATCGCCAAGACCCGCTACTGGCTCGTCGAGCACGAGGCCGCGAGCGCCCGCACGCGCGACCCGCTGATGGGCTGGACCTCTTCCGCCGACACCCGGACCCAGCTTCGCCTGCGCTTCGATACGCGCGAGGAAGCCGTTGCCTATGCCGAGCGTAACGGGCTCTCCCATGAAGTCGTCGAGCCCAAGTCTCGAAGACCCAAGGCCAAGAGCTACGCCGAAAACTTCCGTTTCGACCGGGCCCAGTAAGTTCTAGTCTCTTCCGGTTGCTGCGGGGCCGGGGCGCCCTTAGCTCAGTTGGATAGAGCACGGGCCTTCTAAGCCCGGGGTCGCAGGTTCGAATCCTGCAGGGCGCGCCACCCCCGCTTCGTGATATGGCTGTCGGCATGATCGAACCGCTCAGGCCTTCGAGCCTTCTCGTCTACACATACGCCGATACGGTGGGCGACGGCCTCGTCAAGCTGCCGTTTCTGGCCGATCTGCGTGCGCGTTTTCCCGGGGCGCGCATCACCTGGTGCGCGGGCGTCGGCACCACCGCCTATGCCGGCGCCCTTGCCCCGCTCGCCACAGGCTATCTCGACGAGGTGATCGGCGAGGCCGGCATCGGTCTGGGCGCGGCAGAACTGCTGCGTCTGCGCCGGCCGCTCGCCGGGCGGCGCTTCGATGTGGTACTCGATACCCAGCGCGCACTGGTGCGAACGCTCTGCGTGCGCCGCATCGCGCATGGCTGCTTTGTTTCCGGAACCGGGAATTTCCGCTTTTCCGACCGCCGCCCGGCGTCTGGTACGCCGCGGCCGGCGCACCTGATCGACTACCTTGCCGGGCTTCTCGACCTGCTGGCGCCGCGGCCGCCCGCCGGGGGCCTGCCGCCGCTGCCGGTGCCCGAAGGCTTTCGCGCCGCCGCTCGCGCGGCGCTGCCCGAGGGGCCTCTTTATATCGGCTTCGCCCCCGGCGCTGGCGATCCCGAAAAGATATGGCCGCTTGCGGGATTCATTGCCGTGGCGCGCGCCGAGCTTGCCAAGGGCCGGGTGCCTGTATTTTTCATCGGGCCGCAGGAAGAAAAATGGTTCGCCGAAATTCGCGCCGCGGTGCCGGGTGCGCTGTTTCCCGAACGCGAAGCAGGCGTCCCGCGCGGGCCGATCTTCGCCATCGCGCTGGCCGAACGCCTGGCCGCGGCGGTCGCCAACGATGCAGGCGCCGGGCCCATGCTGGGG
>CAXRES010000089.1:0-14022 GCA_964229575.1 Alphaproteobacteria bacterium | reverse complement strand
CCCGGTCGGCGCCCGCCGTGGTGATCAGGTTGGCCACCAGCTTGGCCGAGATCGGCGCGCGCGGCGCCGTCTTGCGGTCCTGGCGGGCATAGCCGAAGTAGGGAAGCACCGCGGTGATGCGCCGGGCCGAGCCGCGCTTCAGCGCATCCAGCGTGATCAGCAGTTCCATCAGGTTGTCGTTCGCCGGGTAGGACGTCGACTGCACGACGAAGCAGTCTTCGCCGCGCACGTTTTCGAGAATTTCGACGAACACTTCCATGTCGGAAAAGCGCCGGATGGCGGCTTGCGTCAGGCGCAAGCCCAGGCAGGCCGCCATGGCTTCGGCAAGCGGCCTGTTCGAATTGCACGCGATCAGCTTCATGGAGGATCCCGACGTTTGATCCGGCAGGCCGGACGCCCGGCTGCCGCGCCCGGCTTTCCCCGTTCCGGGCGCGCGCACTTTACCGCCGCATGCCGGCCGAGGCAACGCCGGATAACCCTAAAAAATCCGTGTCCCGATGCCGCTCCTGCGCGGCGGCGGCGCCGCCAGTCTTGAGATTGCCGCGCTCGGGCGCGGCGGCGGCGCAGGCCGCCATCTTTGCAACGGCGGCGCAGGCCGCCATCTTTGAAACGGCCGCGCTACTGCGCAACGGCGGCGCAGGCTGCCATCTTTGAAACGGCCGCGCTACTTCGCGGCGGCGGCTTGCGAGATGAGTTGAACGATGGCGGGAGCAGCCGCCTCGGCGACGTTCCAGGCGGTGACGCCCCAGGCGCCCGACAGGCTGCCCGCCGGCACGCGGTTGTTCTGCTCGACCGTGCCGAGCGTGGCGCCGTCAGGGGCGAAGGCGGTCCACAGGATGCGCACGATGTCGCCCTCGTGCCCGCCGGGCGCGATGCTGACCTGGCCGCTGATGACGATGCCGTTGTCGGCGATGTCGGGGGCCATGGCGAAACCCCGGCGGGCGAGCGCATCGTTGAGCGCCCCGCGCAGCGCGGCGCGGCCATCGCCCGGCGCCCCGTCGACGGCCTGAACGGTGATCGGTCGATGGCGAACATCAGGCACATTGTCGTCGGCGAAGCGCGGGGCAAGCGCCGTCGCCGCTTCCTCGGCCAGTCGCTTGAGCGCTTCCGGCGTGCCTCTTTGCCAGGTCGTCGCCTCCAGGCGCGCGCGCTGTTCGAAGCTGCCGCGCGCGCCCCCCGTTTCGTCGGTCAGTTGCCAGACGACATGCAGGTCGGTGAAGCCCGCGCCGCCGGGGGCGGCCCGCGCCTCGGCCCGGCCGGTCAGCAGCCCGGCGCGCAGATTGGCCCGCCCGGTGGTGGCGGCGATGTCGCGGCCGGCGAAGGCGGCGGCGACTTGTTCGGCGAACTCGCGTCCGGCCGGCGCGCCGATGACGGCGCGCACCTGCAGGCCGAGCGGGCCGGAGGGCCGGGCGAGCGGCTGTTCGCGCAGGGGATCGAGGCTCTGGAACGGGCGCGGCGGCGGCTGGCAGGCGGCGAGCGCCAGTGCCGCCGTCAGGGTCAGGACGAACCGCGGGCAGGGGCTAGAACAGCGCACAACTCACCATCAGGGCGAGCAGCAGCGCGATGCTGAAGATGATCAGGTGCGGCATCGTTCATGCCTCGATCGCGATGGCCGACAGGCCGCGGCCGTAATCGGGCTCGCCCCGCAGGGTCGAGCGCCGGTAGGAAAAGAACCCCGATTCCTCGGCGCATGTGTCGCGGTTCAGGCGGCCGACCGCGGCGAGGCCGAGCGCGCCCAGGCGGTGCGCGACGAGGCCTTCGAGATCGAACATGAAGTGCCCCGACCGCCGGGCGGCCGTAAAGAAGCGGCGCGTTCCGGGATCTTCGCCGACGAAGGGTGCGGGAAATTCCGGGCCGACTTCATAGGACGCGGCGCCGATGCACGGCCCGATCGCGGCGCGGATGCGTTCGCGCCGGGCACCCAGGCGCTCCATCTCGCGTAACGTCCCTTCGAGGACGCCCGAAAGCGCGCCGCGCCAGCCTGCATGGGCGGCGCCGATGATGCGCGCCTCGGCATCGGCGAACAGCACCGGTGCGCAATCGGCGGTGAGGATGCCGATCGCCACGCCGGGTGTTTTTGTGACCATGCCGTCGGCGCGCGGCGCCGCCTTGGCGTCGAACGGCGCGCTGACGGTTTCGACGCGCGCCGAATGAACCTGATAGAGGGTGGCGAGCCGGCCCTCCGCGATGCCGATCGCGCGCATCGCCCGCGCCCGATTCTCGCGCACGCGCGCCTCGTCGTCGCCCGAGCCGAAGCCGACGTTGAGCGAGGTATAGAGCCCTTCGCTCACGCCGCCTTCGCGGGTGAAGAAGCCGTGACTGATGCCGGGCAGGTCGGCGAGCGCGGGATCGGTCAGGACGGGTGTCATGTCACTTGTGGCCTTCGGTGCTGTCTGATCGCCGCCGGGCGCCGCGGGTCAGGCCGCGGACGGCTCGAAGCCGGCGGGCACGCCGAGGCGGGCGTCGGCGACGACCATTGCCTTGAACAGATTGCCCATTTCCGACGGCGCAATCAAACGTTTGAGTGCCAGTTCGATGACCTCGCGCGCCTTGGCGTCCTTGTCCGCGGCCAGGCGCTCCGCCCGGCGCGCGATGCCGAGCGCGGCGAGGAACCAGCCTTGCCCCACGGGCCCATGCACGGCGGCGCCGGCGGCGCGCGCGGCGCGCGCGGTCGCTCCGAAGTCGACAGCGCCGTGATGTCGGCGCTGCCCGGATCGGCCAGCGGGTCGGCGTAATCATGGGCGCGCACCGCCTGGAGGGTCGCGCCCACCGCGCTCGCGCCGTGGCCGTACTCGACGATCAGCGCCGCGCCGCCGTTCTGCGCCACTCGCGCGCCGATGGCGGCGGCCAGCCGTTCGCCCGCAACGCCCCGTTCCGCGATGGCGCCTTCCGGGGCGTCGGCCGGCAGGGCCTCGTCCTTCGCCGCATCGCCGGCGACAAAACGAAAACCTTCCCCCGCCGCCCCGACGCGGCGCTCGCGCCAGACGCCTTGCGAACGCACGAACTGGCGGATCGGCAAGGCGTCGAAGAACTCGTTGGCGATCAGGATCATCGGTCCACCCGGCAATTCGTCGAAGGCGGCGAACCATTCCGGCGCATGGCCCGCGAGCGTCGTCTTCTGGCGGGCGCGCAGGGCGGGGCTCGCCTCGACCAGCGCGATGCGTGCCGCGGCCAGGAACTCGGGGCGCAGGCGCGCGGCGCGCAGCGCATCGGCCATCAGCGTTCCCCGCCCGGGGCCAAGCTCGGCCAGCACGAAGGGCTCCGGACGACCCATCGATTCCCAGGTGACGACGGCCCACAGGCCGATCATCTCGCCGAACATCTGGCTGATCTCGGGCGCCGTGGTGAAATCGCCTTCCGCGCCGAACGGATCGCGGGTCATGTAGTAGCCGAGTTCGGGCGCCGTCAGCGCCAGTTCCATGAAGCGGGCGACGGAGATGGGCCCGTGCGCCGCGATCTCCCCCGCGATGCGGCGGGCGAGCGGCGTCACGACGCGCCCGGACGGCGCGCGCGCGCGATCAGCCAGGCGCCGATCAGCGCCAGCGGCAGCGACAGCCATTGTCCCATCGTCGTGCCGAAGGCGAGGTAGCCGAGCTGCGCGTCGGGCTCGCGGAATATCTCGACAATGATGCGTGCCACGCCGTAGCCCGCGATGAACGCGCCGGTCAGCATCCCCGGACGGGCGAGCGCGCGGGCGAAACGGATCAGCGCCAGCAGCACGAGAAACAGAACGACGCCTTCCAGCGCCGCTTCGTAAAGCTGGCTCGGATGACGGGCGATGTTGCCGCCGTGCGGAAAGACGACGGCCCAGGGCGCGTCGGAGGCGCGGCCGTAAAGTTCGCCGTTGATGAAATTGGCGATGTGGCCGAAGAACAGGCCGATGGGGGCGACCAGCGCGATCGGGTCGCCGAGCGCGAAGATCGGTAAACCCCTCCTTCGGCAGAACAGGAAGATGGCGGTGACGACGCCGGCGAGCCCGCCGTGAAACGACATGCCGCCCTTCCACACGGCGAGGATTTCCAGCGGCTGGGCGGCGTAATGGGCGGCGTTGTAGAAGAGGACGTAGCCCAGCCTGCCGCCGAGAATGACGCCGATCGTCGCCCACAGCAGGAAATCGTCGACCATCGCGCGGGTCAGGCGCCCGGCGGCGGTACCGCCTTTCCCGGCGGCGGAGCCGCCTTTCATGGAGTCGCCGGTCGGCGATTCGGGCGCCGCCATGCGCGCCACCACCATCCAGCCGATCAGCAGCCCGGCGATATAGGCAAGCGCATACCAGCGCACGACAAAGGGACCAAACGACACCAGCACGGGATCGATGGCGGGAAACGGCAACGCGAGAATCGGCAGCATGGCGCGAGCCTAGAGCAACTTGCGCCCGGATGGAATTGCCCGATCGCAAGGTGCTGATAACCGGAAAAATCGGCGCCCCGGCCTCGGCCCGCGCGGGCGGACAAAGCACCGGTCCCCGGCGCCCTGCCGGGCAAGGGCGGCAGGTGGGATCGCAACCCGAGCCGCGAACCTTGCTCCATCGGCGGGGCTTCGGCATAGTGCGCCGATGCAGACCAGAAACCGCCTTCTCGATGATCTCGCCCGCGTCGCCGCGGGCGCGCTCGGCGTCGCCGCCGGCATGCGGCGCGAGGCTGAAGAAGTCCTCAAGGCGCGGTTCGCCGCGCTCCTGAATACCGAGGGGCTGGTGACGCGCGAGGAATTCGACGCGGTCAAGGCGATGGCGGCGAAAGCGCGGGCGGAAAACGCCAGCCTCGCGCGCCGCATCGACGCGCTCGAACGGACGCTTGAAATGGCGCTCGGGCAGCGCCGCGCCAAGGGGCCGCGGCGCAAGCGTGCGGCGGCGAAAGCGCCCGCCCGGAAGCGCTGACCGCCGCGCCCTTGCGCGGATTCTGAAAATGGCGGCCTGCGCCGCCGGGCTGAAAATGGCGGCCTTCGCCGCCGGGCCAAAAGATGGCGGCCTGCGCCGGCTTATCCACAAAAAATTTTGCAAGAGAATCAATAGCCGCTTGCGTGGCTGTCCCGAAACTGGCACCCTACATTCGGTAGTAGGCGGAGGGGATTGAACCACAAGATGTCGGCCCACCCAGGGGATGTTGGTCGTCCGACCCGTGGTTTTCCGGGGTTTTTCGCGTTTTCCCGGGTTTTCCTTCGCTCGCGCGCTCTCCCTCTTCCCCCTCCGGGGTGCCGGCCATGACCGAATCCCTCGATTCCTCCGAGTTCATCCTCGGCCATCCCATCGACACCATCGAAAGCCTGGTCACGGCGCGCGAATGGTCGTTCGAACGCTTCGGCGAAGACGAGATCGCCGTGGAAATCGCCGGGCGCTGGTGCGACTACCGGCTGTTCTTCGCCTGGCATGAAGAAGCGGCGGCGGTGCATTTCTCGCTCGCCTTCGACATGCGCGTGCCGATGGACAAGCGCAATCAGGTCTCCTCGCTGATCGCGCAGATCAACGAACGCATGTGGATCGGCCATTTCGATCTGTGGTCGGACAGCGGCCTGCCGATGTTCCGCTACGCGTTCCTGCTGCGCGGCACCAACGGGCCGAGTTCCGATCAGATCAGCGAGCTGGTCACTATCGCCATCGAGGAATCGGACCGCTTCTATCCCGCTTTCCAGTTCGTCATCTGGGGCGGCAAGTCGCCCGCCGAGGCGATCACCTGCGCCATGGTCGATCCGGTCGGCGAAGCGTGAACAATCCCGCGACATTTTCCCGCGGCCTGCTGCTGGTGGGCTGCGGACGCATGGGCGGCGCCCTGCTTTCGGGGTGCCTGGCGCGCGGGATCGTGACCAGGGGCGCCGTCACCGTGGTCGAGCCCTCGGCCCCGGCACGCGCGGAAGCCGAACCACGGGGCGTGCGCGCGGTGGCCGCGGCGCCGGGCCCCCTCTCCCCCGCTGCCGTGCTGATCGCCGTCAAGCCGCAGGTGATGGACGCGGTGATGCCGGCCTACGCCCGTCTCGCGGGCAAGAGCCTGTTCCTCTCCATCGCGGCCGGGCGCACGGTCGCCTCTTTCGCGCGCCTGCTCGGTGACAGGGCCGCGATCGTGCGCGCCATGCCCAACACGCCGGCCCAGGTCGGGCGCGGCATCACCGCGCTCTATGCCGGGGCGCGCGTCGACGCCGCGGGCCGCGCGATGGCCGAGGCGCTGATGGGCGCGGTGGGCGAGGTGGTGTGGCTCGCCGACGAAGGCCAGATGGACGCCGTCACCGCGGTATCGGGTTCCGGCCCGGCCTATGTCTTTCATTTGATCGAGGCGCTGGAGGCGGCGGCGCTCGCCGCAGGCCTGCCCGCCGAGCTTGCCGCCAGGCTGGCGCGCGCGACGGTGACCGGCTCGGCCGAACTCGCGTTCCGCTCCGCCGACAGCGCCGCCACCTTGCGCGAAAACGTCACCAGCCCGGGCGGCACCACCGCCGCGGCGCTTGCCGTGCTGATGAGCGAGAAAGGTCTTTCCGACCTGATGACCCGCGCCGTCGCCGCGGCGACGAAGCGATCGAAGGAACTGGCGGGCTGATCAGCGCCGCCGGACCGGCCGGCGCCTAGACCGGCAGCCTGATCCGCGCGCGCAGGCCGCCCAGCGGACTGTCTTCCAGGAAAATTTCACCGCCGTGGCCATGCACCACGTCGCGCGCGATGGTCAGGCCGAGCCCGACGCCGCCGGTTTCGGCGTTGCGCGACTGGTCGAGGCGCAGAAACGGCCGGACCACGTTTTCGCGCTGGTCCGCGGGGATGCCGGGCCCGTCGTCGTCGATGCAGATTTCCACCATTTCGGCGCTGCGCCGGGCCGTGATTTCCACGCGCTTGCCGTGGCGGGCGGCATTGCCGACGATGTTGGCGAAGCAGCGGCGGATCGCCTCGCGCCGCACGGTAAGGGTGAGCGCCCCTTCGGTGGCGAGCCGCACGTCGGTTCCCTGGCGGCGCGTCGTCGCGGCGACCTCGTCCAGCACGTCGCGCAGGTTGACGCGCGCCGGCGCCTCGGCGCCCTCGCCGCGCGCGAAGGCGAGATAGCCTTCGACCATGCGTTCCATCTCGCGCACGTCGTCCTTGAGTTCGGCCAGCCCCGGCGCGTCGCCCATCATGGCGATCTGCAGCTTCATGCGGGTCAGCGGCGTGCGCAGGTCGTGACTGACGCCGGCCAGCATCTCCGTGCGCTGGGAAACCTGGCGCTGCAAGCGGTTGCGCATCAGGTTGAAGGCGGAGGCGGCCTGGCGAACCTCGGTCGCGCCCTGGATGCGGAAGGAGGACACCTCGCGTCCCTTGCCTAGCGCGTCCGCCGCTTCGGCAAGCCGCCGGATGGGGCGCACCTGGTTGCGCATGAACATCATGGCGACGGCGAAGAGGACGAGCGAACTGCCCACCATCATGGCGACAAACAGATAAGTGGTGGAGGTGAACAGGCGTTTCTTCGGCGCAACGATTTCGAGCACGCCGTCGGAAAGCTGGATTTTTATGCGCACGTCCCGATCGGGCGTGTCGTCGAGGTGAATGGGCCGCTGCATGCGGTCGACCAGCGCCTCGCGCAGGACGCTCTCCATCTGGCCGCTGTCGGGCTCGGACTCGTTCTTGAGGATTTCGCCCGGCTTGAAGGCGGCGGTGAAGCCGTAGTGATAGGTGGCGAAATCGAACACCGCCTTGCGGCCCTCCGGCGTCGGATCCTCGCGCAGCATGTCGAGCGTGGCGCTGATATCGCCCGCCAGTCCGCGCGACAGGCGCACGGCCACCGTATCCCAGTGGCGCTCGAAAAATACCCAGGCGCTGACGATCTGCACGATGATCAGCGGCGTGACGATGATCATCAGCGAGCGCCCGAGCAGCGAGCGTGGCAGCGCGCGCTTCAGCAGGGCGCCGAAGGAAAATCCGGGACGAAGTCTTTCACCGAGCAGCGCCATGTCTCTTTCTCCGCTCAGTCGGGCCTGAGGACGTAGCCCTGGCCGCGTACCGTGCAGATATAGCGCGGCAGCCTGGGGTCGTCCTCGATCTTGCGGCGCAGCCGCGTCACCTGCACGTCGATGGCGCGGTCGGATCCGGGCTCGCCGGAGATGCGGCCGAGTTCCGCGCGGCTGAGCACGCGCCCGGCATGGCGCACGAAGGTGGCGAGAAGGCTCGCCTCGGCCGTCGTCAGGCGCACGACCTGGCCGCCGCGCCTGAGTTCGAGGCGGCCCGTATCGAAGGCGCAATCGCCGAAGCGCAAGCAGCCGCTTGCCGCCGCAGGCTGGCGCGCGCGCGCGAGGATGCTCCTGATGCGCAGGACCAGTTCGCGCGGCTCGAACGGTTTCGGCAGATAATCGTCGGCGCCGCGCTCAAAGCCCTTGATACGGTCCTCGGCCTCGCCCATCGCCGTCAGCATGAGGATCGGCACGCGGCTGTCCGCGCGCAGCGACCGGGTGAGGTCGAGCCCCGATTCGCCCGGCATCATCACGTCGACGATCAGCAGGTCGAAATCCAGCCCGGCGAGCCGCGCGCGCGCCGCGGCGGCATTTTCCGCCGTGGTGACGCGAAAGCCGTTTTCGCCGAGATAGCGCGACAACAGTTCGCGCAGGCGCCGGTCGTCGTCGATGACGAGGATGTGCGGCGCCTCGGTCTCGGCGCCTTCGGTGGCTTGTGCCTCGCCCGGCATGTCAGCGCGTTCCCGTGGCGGGCAGGCGGCCCGTGCGCGGCGCTTCGGCGGCCGTGTCGGGGGCGAAGCGCCTGCGTTCCTCGCCGCCGATCAGCCCGGCCAGAACCTTGCGGAAGCCGCTGACGGCTTCGGCGCCGGCCTGGCGGTAGGCGCGCGCCAGGATGGCGCGCTGGCGGGCGGTCACGTCGTGTTCGATCTCCGCCCCCTTCGGCGTCAGCGTCAGGTGGCGCAGGCGGCGGTCGCGCAGGCCCGGCTTCTGGGCGATCAGGTCCTTGGCGGTCAGGTCGCCGATGACGCGCGACAGAGACTGCTTTGTGATGCGCAGCAGCCTGAGGAGTTCGGAGACGGTAATCGCCGGGTGGCGGCCGATGAAGTAGAGCGCCCGGTGGTGGGCACGGCCGAGGTCGTGGCGGGCCAGCACCTGGTCGGCTTCGGTCAGGAAGTCGCGATAGGCGAAAAACAGCAGTTCCATTCCCTCGCGCAGGTCTTCCTCGCGCAGGAACAGGGGATTGATTCCGGGTTTCAGGTCAGCCACGTTGACATATATGATGGCAAATGCTAGTCAACGCAACGCCCTTCCGATAGGGTCGTAACTCTTTGAAAGATTTATCATAACTCTCTGAAAGACTTGTCATGGCGATCATTCCGTTCGACGACCGCGACGGCGTCATCTGGTACGACGGCGCCCTTGTGCCGTGGCGCGACGCGCGCATGCACGTGCTCAGCCACGGTTTGCACTACGCCTCCTGCGTGTTCGAGGGCGAGCGCGTCTACGCCGGCAACATCTTCAAGCTGCGCGAGCACACCGATCGCCTGATCGCTTCGGGCAAGACGCTGGGCTTCACCATTCCGTGGTCGGCCGACGAAATCGACGCCGCCTGCAAGGCGGTGGTCGAGGCGCAGGGGCTGAAGGATGCCTACGTGCGCCCGGTCGCCTGGCGCGGCTCGGAAATGATGGCGGTCAGCGCCCAGCAGACGAAAATTCACCTCGCCATCGCGGCGTGGGAATGGCCGTCCTACTTCAACCCGGAAGCGCGCCTCAAGGGCATCAAGCTGACGCTCTCGAAGTGGCGCCGTCCGGCGCCCGACACGGCGCCGACCGCGGCCAAGGCGGCCGGCCTCTACATGATCTGCACGCTGTCGAAGCACGAAGCGGAAGCGGCGGGCTATCACGACGCGCTGATGCTCGATTACCGCGGCCTCGTCGCCGAAGCGACGGGCGCCAACATCTTCCTCGTGCAGGACGGCAGGATTCACACGCCGAAGGCCGATTGTTTTCTCGACGGCATCACGCGCAAGACCGTCATCGGCCTTGCCCGCAAGCGCGGCTTCGAGTTGATCGAACGCCAGATCAGGCTGGAAGAGTTCGCGAACACCCAGGAAGTGGTCCTCACCGGCACCGCGGCGGAAGTCACCCCGGTCGGCGAGATCGACCAGTACCGCTTCACGCCGGGCGCCGTCACCAAGGCGCTGATCGAGGACTACGACGCGCTGGTGCGCGGCAAGGTCAAGGCAACGGCGGCGGAATAGCTGCCCGCGCAAGAAAAACGAAGGGCGTCGCGGCCGCGCGGCGCCCTTTTTCGTTGTCTTGTTTCGTTGTTCTGGCGATCGCTCGGGCGATCGCACGGGCGATCCCGCGGACGATGCGGCCTATTTCCTGAGCCAGCGCGCCGCCAGCACGTCGTCGGACTCCTTGGCTGCCACCCAGCGCGGGCCTTCGGCGGTGTCCTCCAGCTTCCAGAACGGCGCTTTGGTCTTGAGCCAGTCGATCAGGAAGGACACCGCCTGGATCGCGTCCTCGCGGTGCGCGGCGGTTGCCGCCACCAGCACGATGCGGTCGCCGGGCTTCAGTGTGCCGTAGCGGTGGATGACGAGGCTCGCCTGCAACGGCCAGCGCCGGTTGGCCTCGGCCTCGATATCGGCCAGCATCTTTTCGGTCATGCCGGGGTAATGTTCGAGCGTCATGCCGCGGATCGCCGCGGTGTCCGTTCCGGCGCCGGGCTCGACGAAATCGCGCACCAGGCCGACGAAGCAGGCAAGGCCGCCCACGTCGGTGCGCCCGTCGGTGAGCGCGGCCAGCTCGCGGCCGATATCGAAGTCTTCGCTCTGCACGCGGATCATCGGGTCAGCCTCCGCCGCTGCGCTCCGCGCAGCAATCCTGGGGACCGGCGGCGGAGCCGCCGGTTACCGGAGGAAACAGGGCGACCTCGTCGCCGGCCTTCACGGGCGCTTCGGGCCCGGCGAATTCCTGGTTGATGGCGATGCGGACCAGCGAGCGGTTCTTCAGCGCCTCGGCGTGCTTTTCGCTCCGGCCTGCCAGCCAGTCGAGCAGCTGGCCGGCCGTGACGACCGACGCGGGCGGAGCGACGGTTTCCTCGCCCGTGCCGATGCGGGTACGCAGCCAGGCGAAGTAGAGCACCTTCATTCGCGGCTCGACTGGTCGGGGCCGGGCGCGCCGCTCATCATGTGGCGGAGCCCCGCACGCAGGTAGTCGTAGCCGGTGACCAGCGTGAGCGCGGCGGCGATCCACAGCGCCCAGGTGCCGAGATAGATGGTCGGCACGTAGGGCTGGCCCGCTTCGCCCCAGAGCAGCAGGCCGAGCGCCACCATCTGCAGCGTCGTCTTCCACTTGGCGAGCCGGCTCACCGGCACGCTCACGTGAATTTCGGCGAGGAACTCGCGCAGGCCAGAAACCACGATCTCGCGGCACAGGATGACGAGGGCCGGCAGCACCAGCCAGCCGGCGATCGGCCCGAAGGCCAGCATCATGAAGATGGCGACGGCGACCATCACCTTGTCGGCGACCGGATCGAGGAAGCGCCCGAGGTTGGTCACCTGCTGCCAGGAGCGCGCGAGATAGCCGTCGAGAAAATCGGTCAGGCCCGCCGCGGTGAACAGCGCCGCCGTCACCCAGTTCGACAGCGGCCGGTCGAGGTAGAAGGCGCCGACCAGCGCCGGAATCACGATGATCCGGGACAGGGTCAGGATATTCGGCAGTGTGCTCAGCATCGGCGCGCTTTCGTTGGCGGCGAGATTACCGGGCTAGCCCGCGCTATGGAAGTGATCATAAATGCGCCTGGCGACGGCGCGCGAGATTCCCTCGACCTTTTCCAGATCCTCGATGCCCGCTTCGGACACCGCGCGGGCGGCGCCGAAATGGGTGAGCAACGCCTTCTTGCGCGCCGCGCCTATGCCCGGAATCTTGTCCAGCTCTGACCGGCCGATGGCGCGCGAGCGCTTGGCGCGCTGGCCGCCGATGGCGAAACGGTGCGCTTCGTCGCGCAGGCGCTGGAGGAAATAAAGCACGGGATGGCGCGGCTCCAGGCCGAAGGGCTCGCGTCCGGGCAGGAAGAAGCGCTCGCGCCCGGCGTTGCGGTCCTTGCCCTTGGCGATGGCGGCGAGCGCGACATCGCCGATGCCAAGCTCGGCGAAGACCTCCTCGGCCACGTGCAATTGCCCGGCCCCGCCGTCGATCAGCACCAGATCGGGCCAGTCGGCGCGCGCGCTCCCGCCGTCGCCGGAGGCGGCGTCCCCGGCGCCGGCGTCTTCCTTCAGCGCGCGGGAGAAGCGCCGGGTCAGCACCTCGCGCAGCATGGCGTAGTCGTCGCCCGGCGTGATGTCGCCCGCGTCATTGCGGATGTTGAAGCGCCGGTAGGCGTTTTTCACGAAGCCTTCCGGGCCGGCGACGATCATCGCGCCCAAGGCACCTTTGCCGCCGATATGACTGTTGTCGTAGACCTCGATGCGGGCGGGCGCGTCGGCCAGGCCGAAAACCTCGGCGACGCCCTCGAGCAGCCGGAGTTGCGAGGCGTTTTCCGCGAGATGGCGGGCGAGCGCGGTTTCGGCATTGGTGCGCGCATGCACGACGGCGGCATGGCGGTTGCCGCGCGCGGGCACGCTCAACGCCACCTTGTGCCCGGCGCGCAAGGCGAGCGCCGCCGCCACCAGCCTGGCGTTGGGCACGGCATGGGAAAGCAGCACCGTCTTCGGCGGCGCATGGGTGGCATAAAACTGGCCGAGGAAGCCTTCCAGCACGTCTTCGTCGTCGGTGCCCGCGGGAATGGTCGGGAAATAGGCGCGGTTGCCGAAATTCTGTCCGGCCCGGAAGAAGAACGCCTGGATGCAGCACGAATCGCCGCGCCGGGCCAGCGCGATGACGTCGGCGTCGCCGACGTTTTCCAGATTGATGTCCTGGCGGCCCTGGATGCGGGTCAGCGCCTCGATGCGGTCGCGGAACACGGCGGCCGCCTCGTAATCGAGGTTCCCGGACGCCCTGTGCATGCGCTCGGCCAGCCGCGCCTGCACCGCCCGGCTCTGGCCCTTGAGGAAGGCGCGGACCTCGTCGACCAGCGCGCGGTAGTCCTCCTTGCCTATGCGCCCGACGCAAGGCGCCGCGCAGCGCTTGATCTGGTATTGCAGGCACGGCCGCGTGCGGCTCTCGAACACGCTGTCGGAACAGGACCGCAGCGGAAAGGCGCGGGCGAGCTGGGCGAGCGTGGCATTGACCGCGCCGGCCGAGGCGAAGGGGCCGAAATATTCATCCGTATCGTCGCGCGCGCCGCGATGCTTGGTGATCTGCGGCCATTCGTGGCCGAGCGTCACGCGGATATAGGGAAAGGACTTGTCGTCGCGCAGCAGCACGTTGTAGCGCGGCTTCAGGCGCTTGATCAGGTTGCTTTCGAGGAGCAGAGCCTCGGCTTCCGTGTGCGTCGTGACGATTTCGAGCCGGGCGCAGGCCGCCACCACGCGGGCCATGCGCGCGCCCAGCCGCTCGGGGCGCGTGTAGGCGGTGACCCGCCTCTTCAGGTTCTTGGCCTTGCCGACCTAGAGGATGTCGCCCTTGGCGTTTTCCATGCGGTCGACGCCGGGCGAGGCGGGCAGGGTCTGGAGTTCGGCGCGGAGTCGCGCCGCGCCGCTGAGCGCCTGGGCGGCGGATCGCGCCGATGGGGGATGGACGTCGGACATGGCCCTTTATTTTGTGAACTGGCGCCGGTCCGTCAACGCGCGGCGATTTCTATCCACTGAATCGGTGGACAAGTCTGTGGAGAAGTCGCGCCGGCGCGGTCTTTGCCAAGTTTCTCTCTGGCCTGCGCCATACTTGCACAAAAAAACGGCAATTTTTTCAACCTATTGAGATGTCGAAGAAATTTCAAAGTCAAGCGGTAACAGGCCGGTAACAGTCAAAATCCTGACATAATCCGAAAGCGGAGCGCGGCCGCCTCCGGGGCTGTGCACAACTCGCGCGAGCGGCCCCGTTTTGTTCGCCGGTGCCGGATGTTCAGGAACGGCGGCGGACCCGTTCGATTTCGACGCCGGCGCCGGCGGCATCGCTGAAAACGTCGAGTGTCTCGCCCCGCTCCCGCGCGCTCAGCACGCGCGGGTCTTCGAAGCAGAAGCG
>CAXRES010000088.1:0-10485 GCA_964229575.1 Alphaproteobacteria bacterium | reverse complement strand
GTTACGTCATCGACTTTGTCAGATTTTCGTCGATCTTGTCGAGGAAGTCCTGGGTGTTCATCCACTTCTGGTCGGGGCCGATGAGCAGCGCCAGGTCCTTGGTCATGTGGCCAGCTTCCACCGTCTCGATGCAGATCTTCTCCAGGTTTTCGGCGAACTGTTCGACGTTCGGCGTGTTGTCCATCTTGCCGCGGAAGCCGAGGCCGCGTGTCCAGGCGAAGATCGAGGCGATCGGGTTGGTCGAGGTCGGCCGGCCCTTCTGGTGCTCGCGGTAATGGCGCGTCACCGTGCCGTGGGCGGCTTCGGCCTCCACCGTCTTGCCGTCGGCGGTCATCAGCACGCTGGTCATCAGGCCGAGCGAGCCGAAGCCCTGCGCCGCCGTGTCGGACTGCACGTCGCCGTCGTAGTTCTTGCACGCCCAGACGTAGCCGCCCGACCACTTGAGCGCGGCGGCCACCATGTCGTCGATCAGGCGGTGTTCGTAGCCGATCTTCTTCTTGTCGAATTCGGCCTTGAATTCCTCGTCGAACACCTTCTGGAACAGATCCTTGAATCGGCCGTCATAGGCCTTGAGGATCGTGTTCTTGGTCGACAGATAGACCGGCCAGCCGCGCGTCCGGCCGTAGTTGAAGCACGAGCGCGCGAAATCGATGATCGAATCGTCGAGGTTGTACATCGACATGGCGACGCCGGAGGAGGGGAACCTGAACACCTCGCGTTCGATCACCTTGCCGTCGTCGCCTTCGAACCTGAGCGTCAGCTTGCCCTTGCCCGGGATCAGGAAGTCGGTGGCGCGGTACTGGTCGCCGTAGGCGTGGCGGCCGATGACGAAGGGCGTGGTCCAGCCCGGCACCAGGCGCGGCACGTTCTTGATGACGATTGGTTCGCGGAAGATGGTGCCGCCGAGAATGTTGCGGATCGTGCCGTTGGGCGAGCGGTACATCTCGTGGAGGTTGAATTCCTTCACCCGCGCTTCGTCCGGGGTGATGGTCGCGCACTTGACGCCGACGCCGTACTCCTTGATCGCGTTGGCCGCGTCGATGGTGACCTGGTCGCGCGTCTGGTCGCGATATTCCATGCCGAGGTCGTAGTACTTCAGATCGACGTCAAGGTAGGGAAGGATCAGCTTGTCCTTGATGAACTTCCAGATGATCCGCGTCATTTCGTCGCCGTCGAGCTCGACGATCGGGGTCTTGACCTTGATCTTGGCCATTCGGTCCTCTCCTGTGCGCTGAAAACGCGCCTTGCCGGGTCGCAACGGCCGGAAAACGGCGGCCCTGACCGGCGTGCCGGCGTGAAAATGGCCGGCGTTTCCGGGGGTGAAAAACTCGGCGCGCACCTTATCAGACCTGCCGCCAAGCGCAAGGCGCGGCGGCGGCGGGCCGGCGGGCGGACCTGGCCGCGTTCAGGTGCGTTCAGGGCGGGGCTTGACCATGCTTTCGGGCATGGCGGCGATGGCGGGCAGGACGTCGTCGACGCGGCTTACCACGGCGTACCGTTCGCGGATCGAGGGGCCGGTGAAGCCTGCCGCTATGGTGTGTTCGACCAGTTGAAGGAACGGCCGCCAGTAGCCGCCTTCGTCGACGATGACGACCGGCTTGCCGTGCAGGCCGAGCTGGCGCCAGGTGATGATCTCGAAGGTCTCGTCCAGCGTGCCGACGCCGCCCGGCAGGACGGCGAAGGCGTCGGCGCGTTCGAACATGTGTCGTTTGCGCTCGTGCATGGATTCGACCACGACCAGCTCGTCGAGCCCCTGGTGGGCCAGTTCGATGCGCTTGAGGTCTGTCGGAATGATGCCGGTGACCTTGCCGCCGGCCTCCAGCGCCGCGTCGGCGACCACGCCCATCAGGCCGATATTGCCCCCGCCGTAGACGAGCTCGACGCAGGCCTCGCCCAGCATCCGGCCGAAGCGGGCGGCCTCGCGGGCGAAGCGGGGATCGGCCCCGGACGAGGAGCCGCAATAGACGCAGATGGAACCTATATCGGGCATGACGGATACTTCTCCCGGATTTGCTGATCGGCGGATTTGCGCGGCGCGGGACGCGCGGTGTTTCCCTTCCGTTCGCGGGGCCTCACGTTTTCGTGATCGGGGCGACACTATCGCGCCTCGATGTTGTGGTTTTCAAGGGTCTGCAGCAAACTCGCGTCGCCGCCGGAAACAACCGGCACAACTCATCTGGAGGCAGGCATGCGGTTTTCTTTAGTCATCGGCACGACTTTTGCGCTTGGAGCTTTTGCTCTGGTGTCCCCGGCATTCGCCCAGGATGGCGCGGCGATAGCGAAAGAGCGTGGCGGCATCATGCGGACCGTCAGCGATGCCGTGAAGGCAATGAGTTCATCCGCGGAGGCGGGCAAGGTCGGCGCGAACGATGCCGCGATCGCCGCGAAGGCCGCCGCAGCCTATGGCAGGTATACCTCCCTTTTCCCGGCAGGTACCGACTCGACTAAAATCAAGACCCGAGCCAAGCCGGAAATCTGGAAAGACAAGACGAAGTTCGAGGCCGAGGCGGCGAAGTTGATGGCCGCGCTCAACGATGCCGAAAAAGCTGCCAAGGCGGGCGATGCCAAGGCGTTCGGCGCAGCCGTCAAGTCCGCGCAAGTCACTTGCAACGATTGCCACAAGCCCTTCCGCGGCGCGAAGCCGAAGTGAGCAAACCTTGAGATCGCGGGGCCGCCGGGCTTGTCGGCGGCCCCGGTTTTCTTCATCCTGATTTTCATGATCGAGATTTTTCTGCGTTCGAGCCGGACGTCCGGCGCGCTCCGGGGCGGGAAGCGGCGACTTGGCGTGTTGTCTGTCGCGGCCATTGCCGCGGTGCTGGCACTCGCGCCGGCAGCGGTCACGCAGGCCGATCCGGAGATCGCCCGCGGCGAGGTTCTCTTCGCCGCCGGGGGCTGCGCCAATTGCCATACCGATGCCAAGGCGAAAGGGCCGTTGCTCGGCGGCGGCGGCGGCATCAAGACGCCGTTCGGCACTTTCTTCGCCCCCAACATTTCGCCGCACCCGGATGCGGGTATCGGCAAGTGGACAGAGGCGCAGTTCATTCGCGCCATGCGGGACGGGACCGCGCCCGACGGCAGCCGGTACTATCCCGCGTTTCCCTATACGTCGTTCACCAACCTGAGCGACGCCGACCTGAAGGCGATGTTCGCCTACATGAAGACCGTGCCGGCGGTAGCGAACAGGAGCCGCCCGCACGAGCTTTCCTTCCCGTTCAACCTGCGTTTCGGCGTCATGTTCTGGCAGTGGCTCCACCTCAAGAAAGGACCGCCGCAGGATGATCCGGGCCAATCGGCGGAATGGAACCGTGGGCGCTACCTTGCCGAGGGGCTGGTCCATTGCGCCGAATGTCATACGCCCCGCAACATGCTTGGCGGGCTCGACAGGGCGCGTTGGATGACAGGCGCTGCGAAGGGCGAGGGGCCGGAAGGCGAGGCCGTTCCAGACATCACCTCGGGCGACGGTTCCGGCATCGGCAAATGGTCCGTCGACGATCTCGCGAGGTCTCTCAGGGACGGGATGATGCCCGATGGCGATTTTTACGGATCGCTCATGGCCGACGTGGTCAAGAACGGCACCGGCAGGCTGAGCGATGCCGACCGTCGGGCCATAGCCGTTTACGTCAAATCGCTCAAGGCAAAGGCGAGAGCGCCGTGAAGGTCGTAAATCGCCCGGCCGTTGCGCCCGGTCGGGGGAGCGTCTAGGCTAGCCTGACCGTCCGGGGATCGCCCAGCGGCGGCCCAGTCATTGCGGAAGAGGCGCCTGTGAACCGCGCGCTCGTCATTGCTGTCGTCGGCGCCATCGTCCTGGCGGCGGCGCTCTTGCTCAATTTTTACATCGGCCGCGAGGAAGGCGCGAAGGCGCCGCCGCAGGCGACCGCCGTTCCCGCGCCGACCGGCGCGCCGAAAGGCGCAGGCGCGCCCGCCGTTGCGCCGCGCAGCAACGAACCCGGTTTCGACATTGTTCGGGTCAATCCCGAGGGCAACGCGGTGATCGCCGGCCGCGCGCCGGCCGGCGCCGAAGTCACCGTGCTGGATGGCGAGCAGGTCGTGGGCAAGGTCACCGCCGACCAGCGCGGCGAATGGGTTCTGGTGCCGAGCAAGCCCTTGCCGCCGGGTTCGCGGCGCCTGTCGCTTTCCGCGCGGCTGCCCGATGGTACGACGGTGAATTCCGCCAGCGAAGTCGTTCTCGTCGTGCCTGAACGCGGTCAAACGGTGGCCGGCACGCCGGGCAGTTCCGACGCCCTGGCGCTTCGCGTGCCGCGCGGCGACGGTGATTTCGCGCCGTCGACCGTCCTGCAGTCGCCGGGCCGTCGCGCCGGCGCCGGCGACCTGGCCATCGAGGTGATCGATTATGACGGCGAAGGTCGGGTCAGCATCAGCGGCAGCGCCAGTCCGGGCGCCGAACTCAAGATCTATATCGACAATCGGGCGGCCGGCGGGGCGCGGGCCGACGACAAGGGCCACTGGGCGTTCCGCGTGAAGGAAAAGCTCCCGCCGGGAGACTACGTCCTGCGCATCGACGAGGTGCAGAGCGGCGACAAGGTTGCCCGGCGCATCGAAGTGCCGTTTTCGCGCGCCGCCATGGTTGGCCTTGGCGACAAGCAGATCGTCGTCGTGCAGCCCGGCAACAGCCTGTGGCGCATCGCACGTCGCACCTACGGCAGCGGCGTGCAATACACGCTGATCTTCGAGGCCAACAAGTCGCAGATTCGCGACCCCAATCTGATCTATCCCGGCCAGGTCTTCACGCTGCCGGGCAAGAACTAACCGGCCGAAGAGCAAAGGCGGCGATCAGGCCCGGCTGGCAGGAAGCGCCCGGTGCAGGTCGGGCAGGAATTGGCCGACCGCGTCGAACAACGGGCGGATATCCACCATCTGGGCGACCAGCGCCGAGACAACGGAAACCGCCTTGAGCGGTTCGGCGATGCGGCGCGACCCACGAATGAAGATGGTCTGGTGGCCGTCGATGCCGACGCGGTCCGGATGGTGGCGGCGAAGTTCGTCGACCGCTGCGCGAATGGTCCGCCGGGCTTCGCGGTCCTCGGCCGAGTAGGGCACGATTCCTACCGGGGCATAGACCTCAAGGATGTGGTCGCTGCCGTTGGGGGCGAGCGAGCCGCTGACCGGTATCTCGCCGAAGGCGAAACGGAATTCCATCCGTGACCGGCCGGAGGCCATGGCGTCGCGGATGGCGGTCGCCATGTCGGGGACGGGGTCCCGATCATGGCGCGGCAACGTGGGAAGCGGCAGCGTCATCGCGCCAGCTTGCCCTTCGATCCTGAAAAATCGGTAAAAAATGGTCGCTCCGGCCGCATTTTGCGGGAACCTTTCGTTTTGCCGGCCGACTGGGCTAGATTGGCGGCCTTTGCGGCGCCGGGGTGGCTTGGCGCCAAGACCGACCGAAATTCCGCGAGGAAATACGTGATTCACCGTGAAGGTTTGCCGATCGTCGTCCTGTTCGTGCTGGGCGCGGCGTTTCTGTGGTGGCTCTGGCTGCCGCTCGGGATCGTCGGCGTAATCCTCGCTCTCTGGTGCATCTGGTTCTTCCGCGATCCCGAACGCAGGACGCCGCGCGCCGCGGGCGCCATCATCGCCCCGGCCGATGGCCGTGTGCTGCCCATCGTCAAGGCCCCGCCGCCCGAGGAACTCGGCATGGGGGCGGCGCCGCGCACCCGCGTCAGCATTTTCATGAACGTGTTCAATGTCCACGTGAACCGCATTCCCGCCGACGGCCGGATTACCGCGGTGCATTACCGGCCGGGCAAGTTCTTCAACGCATCCTTCGACAAGGCCTCCGTGCATAATGAGCGCATGTCGGCGCGCATGACGACCGATGGCGGCCTCGACCTGGCCTTCGTCCAGATCGCCGGCCTGGTGGCGCGCCGGATTCGCAGCAAGCTGGCGGTCGGCGACAGGGTCGAGGCGGGTGCCCGCTACGGCCTCATTCGGTTCGGCAGCCGGGTCGACGTCTACCTGCCCGACGGGGTCGAGCCGCGGGTCGCGGAAGGAGAGATCACCAGGGCCGGCGAGACCGTGTTGGCCATGGCCGGCGACAATGCCGGCACTTCGCGACCGGGAGAAACGCCGTGACTCGACCACGCCCGCGGCTGACGGCGCTGCCGTTCAATCGCCTGATCCCCAACATGCTCACCGTCATCGCCCTGTGTGCGGGACTGACCGCGATCCTTTACGGGATCCAGGGCAAATGGCAGTTGGCCGTGGCCGCGATCATGGTGGCGGCTCTGCTCGATGCGCTCGACGGGCGCATCGCGCGGCTGCTCGGCGGAACCAGCAAGTTCGGTGCCGAGCTCGATTCGCTCTCCGACTTCATCTGCTTCGGCGTGGCGCCGGCCATGCTCGTCTATCTCTGGAGCCTTCATGCGATCAAGGGGCCGGGCTGGGTGATCGCCATGATCTTCGCCGTCTGCGCGGCGCTGCGTCTGGCGCGGTTCAATACCGGCATCGGCGATCCCGACGCGCCGAAATGGGCGGGAAACTTCTTTACCGGCGTGCCGTCTCCCGCGGGCGGGGGGCTGGTTCTGCTGCCCATGATGCTGAGCTTCGAGTTCGGCCGCGACTTCTTCGCGCATCCGTTGCTCAATGCGCCGTTCGCGCTGCTCATCGCCTACATGATGATCAGCAAGATCCCCACCTTTTCGTTCAAGCAGGTGCGTATTCCGCACCGTCTGGTGGTTCCGGTATTGCTGGCGGTGGGCCTGATTGCGGCCCTGCTCGCCACCGCGACGTGGTTGACGCTTGCCGGGTTCATGATCAGCTATCTATGCACGATCCCGCTGTCGGTGCGGGCCTATCGGCGTCTGTCGGAGAGCGCGGAACCGGCGACCGATGCGCTGTCAGTGATCGACGGCGCGGCCGTCGATGAGACGGCCGAGGCTGCCGCCCCCGTGCCCGAGGACGCGAGCGGCAAGCCCACCGAACGAACCTAGAGACCGGCGACGTTTGCCGGGTACAGCTCGTTGAGGGCCACGGGGCGGTGGCTCACTCCCTGTTCGTCGCAAAAACGCAGGAAGGCTTCGATCGTCCGCCGGTTGGCCTCGACGCCGTAGGGCCAGAAATCGTCGCCGAACATGTCGCGCGCCTTTTCCGCCCAGGCGAAAGTCCATGGGATGGGGAAACGGCAGATGTTGCCATCGAGCGCGCGCACCAGACTGCGGTTTTTCGCTTCCGACAGGGCCTTGAACAGCGCCGGACCGATCCACGGATTCTTGTCGTAGGTGGTGCGCGGAATGGCAACCGTATGCATCATCGGAAAAATGCCGTGCTTGCGCCAGTAGGCCTCCTCGACGGGCTGAAAGTCGGGAATGAGGCGGCGGATGCGCGCATCGCGCGCCTCGAACAGGTCGGGCGGATGGGCGCAGATGACCGCGTCGAGGTCCTTGCTCAGGAGCATGTCCATCAGCGAACGGTCGTAGACCTCGCGGTAGGAGACGCCGCCGGGCAGCTTTGCCTTGACCTGGCTTTCGCGTCCCGCGGTGTTGATGCCGGCGCGGATCCATTCGAGATCGCCCAGGCCGAGCCCGACGTCGTGCATCAGCCAGGCGCGCACCCAGACGATCGCGGTCTGGACCCACTCGGGAATGCCGACGCGAAGACCCCTGAGCTGCGCCGGATCGCGCAGGGGACTGTCGGCCAATACGTAAATCGCGTGCTGGCGGAAGAAGCGCGAAGGAAAGACAGGTATTCCGGTGATGTTCGGATCGCCCTGCGAAATCAGTGACACGAAACGCGCCATGGACATTTCCGACACGTCCCAGCAGCGTTCGTCGGTGAAGCGGGCGAAGAACTCCTCGACCGGGAGATCGACGTGGTCGATGGAGATGCCTTCGGCGCGTACCTTGCCGTCGATGAAATCCCGCACGTGGTCGTAGTCGCTGATCGCAATGCTCAGGCGTAGATCGGCCATGATGTCTCCGTTTTTTCTTCTGGTCGGTTCTCTGGTTGTTGCGTCCGGCGCCTAGCGGATCGGCGCTCCTGCCGCGTCGAAGGCTTCCTTGATTCGCCGGTTGAGATCGGAACGGAGCGCGCCGAGATCCGATGAGGCACACCAGACCTGCGACTGGATTTCCACGGCGCCGCCCCCGATCTTGCTGACGGTCAGGGCCGGCTCCGGCGTCCGGTTGACCCGCGGATCGTCCGCGAACACGCCGCGCAGGACCTCGAGCGCCTTGCCGAGATCGTCGCCCGCGCCGATCGAAATGGCGATATCGATCCGCCGTGTCGCATTGTGGCTGTGATTCTTGACGGCCGCGCCCCAAAGTTGCCCGTTGGGCAGGATGATATGAACATTGTCGGGGGTGTTGAGTTCGGTCGTGAAAAGCGAAATCGCCTCCACCGTCCCGGCGACGCCGGCGGCTTCAATGAACTGGCCGACGCGGAAGGGACGGAACAGCAGCAGCATGATCCCTGCCGCGATGTGGCTGAGTGTGCCCTGGAAGGCCAGGCCGACGGCGAGGCCGGCGGCGCCGAGGATCGCGACGAAGCTGGTCGTGCGGACGCCAAATCGCTCAAGAACAGCGATTACCGTGAAAACGATCACGCCGTAACGGACGACGCTGACGACGAAGTGGCGAAGCGTTTCGTCAACCCTGTTCGTTCGCGACAGGGCGGAATAGGTGAGCCGGGCCAGCCATCCCGCGGCGATGATGCCGGCGATGAGAATGACGGCGGCGGCGAGAACACTCAGTCCCCAGGTGATGATGACTTCGATCCCCTGTTGCACGGTGTCCTTGACGTTCTGCTCCATGACCGGCTCCGTTCGCGAGTGTGTGGCGGCGAATTTATCCTAACTGCGGCCTGGGCCAAGGCAAATAGTTGCCATGGAGAAAAGCAGGGAGCGCCCCTTCCGGCCGCCCCTTCGCGTTCGGTGCCATCGGCCGGCGCGCAGGACGATGGTGCAGGTGAAATGCCGGGTATCAGACGTCCCGGGTCGCGGTGATCTCGATCTCGACCAGTTTGCCGGGGGCGGAGTAGCCGGCGACCCGGTGACAGGCAAAGCGCGGCGGAATGACGGAGGCGCGGCGCAGATAAAGCTCGCGCATGTGGTCCGCCGATTGGCTTTCGTGAAGATAGCAGTTCGCCTCCGCGACGCGGTCCCAACCGCTTCCGGCTTCGGCCAGATACGTGGCGATGCGGGGCAGAATGTCGCCCAGAACCTGCGCTTCGAGTCCGGGATCGGTGCAGGTCTGTCCCGACAGGATGACCAGCGGTCCGCAAGTGAGGTAGCGGCAGGGCGTGCGCGGCGGGTCGTTTTCGCGGATCTGTTTCGTCTGCCCCCTGGCTGGATGCAAGGCAATGAGGTCCATCGCGACATCGGCCGCCGATTGCAGCCTGAGCGGCGCAATGTAGCTCGACGTGGCGCAGCGCGCGGGACCGGAGAGTATCTCGGCGCGGACGTTGCTCGCGGCGTCGCGCGTGGCCCGGTCGCGTCCGTAAAGGCGGCTGCGAACCGTGTCGGAAAGCGACAGGCCGTGGTGGGCGAGCGCATCAGCGAAGGCGGAAAACAGATCGCGCGTCTGCACCGTCGCGTCTACGCCGGGCCGCGCTTCAGCCGACAGAACCAGGAATTGCCGGCCCAGCCACTCGAGAACGGTTTCGTGCATGAGTTCTTCCTTTCGAAGCGGCGGTCGCCAGCCGTCGCGGTGCGGCACGGTTGCCGCGTGCCATTATGAAGGGTGGGCGCGGCATGGCAACGGATTCGAAGATCGCCGAGGCCGCCTTCGGTGGATGACCGCGGCCTTCGGCATGTGCTAGACCTTGCGGCGGAGCCAACGCGAGATGCGCCGTCATATCTTTCCCGTCCTGATTTTCGCCCTTGTGGCGGTTGCCTGTTTTCAGTACTGGCAATGGCGTGGCCGCCCCGTGGCTCTGCCCGATCTCCCCGGCGCCCGGTTCCAGTGCCTCAGCTATTCGCCCTTCGAGGGCACTTCCGGGCCGCTCGACAAGAACTTCGACGTCCCGCGCGAAGTGATTGCGAACGACCTCAAGCTGGTGAGCACCGTAACGGGATGTATCCGGACCTATTCCTCGCTCAAGGTGCAGGGCGATGTCACGCGCATCGCGCATGAGCAGGGCCTCAAGGTTCTGCAGGGCATCTGGATTTCCGGCACGCGCGAAGACGACGAAAAGGAAATCGCCGCGGCGCTGGAACTTGTGCGCGCCTATCCGGAAACGGTAAAGGCGCTGATCGTCGGCAATGAAGTCCTGCTCCGGCGCGAAATGACGGGCGAGGCGTTGTCGCGCATCATCCGGCGGGTCAAGGCGGCCGCCGGCAAGCCGGTGCTCTACGCCGACGTGCCGCATTTCTTCAAGAAGGAGCCGGTGGTGGTCGGCGCGGTCGATACGGTCGCCATCCACATCCTGCCTTATTGGGACGACCCGGAGGCGGTATCCATCGACGAGGTGCAGGCCCATGTCGCCGGACTCGTTGCCGATTTTCGCGGGATGTTCCCCGGCACGCCGGTGATG
>CAXRES010000087.1:0-6311 GCA_964229575.1 Alphaproteobacteria bacterium | reverse complement strand
CGACGTCGCGCTCTACAACCGCCTGATGGCTGCAAGAGGGACTCCGGCGGCGATTGCCGAAAAGGACGCCGCGCAACTGCTCATCGACATCGGCACGCATGTCGAGGACTACATCGGACGGCGCTTCGGCATCGCGGCCGATATCCGCAGGCTGCACGATGCGCATTCGGAACTGGCGCCGATCTATCGCGTCAAGCGCCTGTTCGTGCAGCGCCGCGCGGTGAAGAAGCACAAGCCCGAACTGATCGAGGACATCGACGGTCCGACGCTGGAAGTGAAGCTGACCAAGACCTTCGGCCCGTTCTCCGAGCTTGCCTTCGCGCGCGCCGTCGAAGGCTGGATGGCCGACGAGGCCGCCAATGCGGACATCCTTGCGGTGGCGGAGGACTTCGCCGCCTGGGCGACGCTGTCGGACATGGGCAAAAAGCGATTCGCCCGGGGCGTGCTGTTCAAGGTTCCGGGAAGGCCCGACCCCCTGCGCCTCGTCCCCGTCGAGACCGAGGTCAGGGACGGCGTGCGCATGATCCGGCTGGCGAAGCATCACGCGCTTCGCCATCGCGAGGGCTTCGCGCTGACCGATGCGGGCATGGACCTGACCCACGCCCTCGATCACGCCAATTACTGCATCTTCTGCCACAACCAGGGCAAGGATTCGTGCTCGCGCGGGCTTGCCGACCGCAAGGCGGGCGGCTTCCAGAAATCGTCCTTCGGCGTTTCCCTCGCGGGCTGCCCGCTCGAAGAAAAGATTTCGGAGATGAACACGCTCAAGTCGGAAGGCTTGTCGGTGGCCGCGCTCGCGGTGGTCACCGTCGACAATCCGATGACGGCGGCGACGGGGCATCGCATCTGCAACGACTGCATGAAGTCGTGCATCTACCAGAAGCAGGACCCGGTCAACATTCCCGAAGTCGAGACGCGCAGCCTGAAGGACGTGCTGGCGCTGCCCTGGGGCTTCGAGATCTACGGCCTGCTGACGCGCTGGAACCCGATGAACCTCGCCCGTCCGGTGCCGAAGCCGGCATCGGGCTACAAGGTGCTGGTGGTCGGCCTCGGTCCCGCCGGTTTCACCCTGTCGCACCACCTGATGAACGAAGGCCACGCGGTCGTGGCCGTCGACGGCCTCAAGATCGAACCGCTGGCGCCGGAAGTTTCCGGTGTGGCGCTCGACGGGGGCCGCGTGCCGTTCGCGCCCGTGCGCGATGTGAACGCTCTCTATGAAAGCCTCGACGATCGCGTGATGGCGGGCTTCGGCGGTGTCGCCGAATACGGCATCACCGTGCGCTGGAACAAGAACTACCTGAAGCTCATCCGCCTGCTGCTGGAGCGCCGCGCGCGTTTCCGCATGTTCGGCGGCGTGCGCTTCGGCGGCACGCTGACGCCCGATTCGGCCTTTGCCGCCGGGTTCGATCACATCGCGCTCTGCGCCGGTGCGGGCAAGCCGACGATTCTGGGCATGAAGAACGGGCTCGCGCGCGGCGTGCGCGCCGCAAGCGACTTCCTGATGGCGCTGCAACTGACGGGTGCCGCAAAGGCAAGCTCGATCGCCAACCTGCAGGTACGCCTGCCGGTCGTCGTCATCGGCGGCGGCCTGACCGCCATCGACACGGCGACGGAAGCGCTCGCCTATTACCCGGTGCAGGTGGAGAAGTTCCTGTCCCGCTTCGAGGCGCTGGTCGCCGAAAAGAGCGAAGCCGCCGTGCGCCGCGCCTGGGGCAAGGAAGAAGCCATCATCGCCGACGAATTTCTCAGCCACGCGCGCATCCTGCGCGCCGAGCGGGAAAGGGCGGCGAAGGAAGGGCGCAAGCCCGACATCGTGAAGCTGCTCAAGGACTGGGGCGGATCGACCATCGCCTACCGGCGTTTCCTGATCGAAAGCCCGTCCTACACGCTCAACCACGAAGAGGTGGAAAAGGCGCTGGAGGAAGGCATCTCGTTTGCCGAGGGCCTGTCGCCGGTCGATGTCGATCTCGATTCCTTCGGCCATGCCCGCGCCCTTCGCCTTGCCCGCATGGAAGAGGGCGACGGCGGGCGGCTCGTCGATTCGGGCGATATCGTCACCCTGCCTGCGCGCACCGTGCTGGTCGCCGCCGGCACGCAGCCCAACACTGTTCTCGCGCGCGAAACGCAAGGCCTGTTCGAACTGCACGGCAAGTGGTTCACCACGCTGGACGAGGGCGGCCAACCGCAGGAGCCGATCTTTTCGGCCAAGCCCGACGCTACCAACGTCGTCGCCGCCATCGAGCCCGACGGTCGCGCCATTTCCTTCTTCGGCGACCTGCATCCGTCCTTCGCCGGCAACGTGGTCAAGGCGATGGGCTCGGCCAAGCGGGGCTATCCCGTCGTCGGCCGCGTCCTCGAAAAGCGCAAGCCCACCGCGGTGACGGCCGACGCCCTGTTCGACACGATGCGGGGCGATCTCATCGCCAGCGTCGTCGCCGTCAACAGGCTCACGCCCACCATCATCGAAGTGGTGGTCAGGGCGCCCGCCGCCGCGCGCGAATTCCATCCCGGCCAGTTCTATCGCCTGCAGAACTTCGAGACATTGGCCCCGCGCACCGAGGACACGATCCTCGCCATGGAAGGCCTCGCCATGACTGGCGCCTGGGTCGATCGCGACAAGGGGCTGGTCGCGGTCATCGCGCTGGAAATGGGCGGCTCCTCGGATCTCTGCGCGCATCTGAAGCCCGGCGAGCGCGTCGTGCTCATGGGCCCGACCGGCATGCCCACCGAAACGCCGGCGGGCGAAACCGTTCTGCTCGCGGGCGGCGGGCTCGGCAACGCCGTTCTGTTCTCGGTCGGCCAGGCCCTGCGCAAGGCGGGATCGAAGGTTCTCTATTTCGCCGGCTACAAGGCGATCAGGGACCGCTACAAGGTGGAAGAGATCGAGGCCGCCGCCGACACCATCGTCTGGTGCTGCGACGAAGCGCCCGGCTTCACGCCGACGCGGCCGCAGGACAGGACCTTCGTCGGCAATATCGTCGAGGCCATCGCGGCCTACGGCAACGGCACCCTCGGGGCGCCGGCGATTCCCCTGGATCAGGTCGATCGCGTCATCACCATCGGCTCGGACGCGATGATGGCCGCCGTCGGGCGCGCGCGTCACACGGTGCTCAGGAACTTCCTCAAGCCCGGGCACGCGGCCATCGGCTCGATCAACTCGCCGATGCAGTGCATGATGAAGGAAATCTGCGCCCAGTGCCTGCAACCCCACGTCGATCCCGCCACCGGCGAGGTGACCGTGGTGTTCTCCTGCTTCAATCAGGACCAGCCGCTCGACGTGGTGGACTTCGCGGCGCTGCGCGAACGCCTCGGCCAGAACCGCGTGCAGGAAAAGCTGACCGCGCAGTGGATCGACCGTTCGCTTCGCAAGCTCGGCCTGCGCGAAGACGCGGACTGACCGGTCCTGTGGTCGCGGACGGACACACTCGCATAATTACATAAGCTCTTGTTCCCCAGCGACGATTGCTCGGCAACCGAAGCACACGTTATAGTTTTCCCGGTCATGACGACTAAAGGGAGGCTAGGCGTGCGCAAAATCCTCGCATTGATGGCATTGCTGGTCTTGGCCGGGTGCGTCAAGGATCGGGCCTACACCCCCGTGGTCTATGACAAAACGCCGTCGGCGACGTCGACGCGCATGATCGTCGCAATCGTAAAGACTGGAGAAGTCACAGGCGGAGAAACGACGATTGCCGTTCCAGTCTCGCCTACCGTCATGGTGCCAATGGAGCAGGTTTCGCCCGCGATTCAGTTTAACCCGCGCGACCAGATCATTTTCCTGCTTAATTTTGCCCAGGAACTCAATCGCGTCGGCGTGGCGAAAGTCGTCGTTCCGACGAAAGAGGACAAGGAACTCAAGTCTGACGCCGTAATGGAAATCGTGTTTCTGCGCACCCATGCAAATGCCTATCGCAATTCCTATCGGCTGGACGTCGGCATCAGCATTCAGTCCGCGCGACTCAAGTTCCAGAAGCGCTATGTCGTCGATGCTACGGGGGAAGATCCCGCAGATGGCAAGCGCAAGGCAGGGCTCGCTCTGATGCATCAGGTCGTGCCGGATATAGAAGAATTCCTGAAAAGGGACGAAGCAAGGCGCAACACCAGCACATAGCGAACGCCTCGGCCAGAACCGCGTGCAGGAAAAGCTGACCGCGCAGTGTATCGACCGTTCGCTTCGCAAGCTCGGCCTGCGCGAAGACGCGGACTGACGCTTCAGGCCCGCGCGGCTGTGCCCGTCTCGGCGATGCGCGCCTTTGCCCGTTCGACCGCCCGCGCCGCCGAGCGCGCATAGCGGACCCGCGGTCGGCGCACGCCGTTCGCGAGCAGGACGCGGCGCACTTCGGGCGAGGCGCCGGCGACATAGAGCGTGATGCCGAGTTTTTCCGTCCGCCGGGTGATCGCGGTGATGGCGTTGGCCGCGCTCGAATCGACGAAGGGCACGGCGGAGAAATCCAGCACGAAGGCCTTCTGCGTGGTGCCGATGCGGTCGAGCACCGCGTCCATTGCCGATACCGCGCCGAAGAAGAACGCCCCGCTGATGCGATAGACGACGACATCCGGGTCGGTGGCGCGCGCCGCGTCATAGGGCGTGCGACGACCGTTCGCCGAGTCGGCCCGGTCTTCGGGCACGAACTGGGTCATGCGCTCGATGCTGAGCGATTCGGCCATGCGGTTGAGGAAGATCAGCGCGCCGATGGCGAAGCCGATGACGATGCCCTCGGTCAGGTCGCGGAACACCGTCAGTCCGAAGGTCACCAGCAGCACCAGCGCATCGCCCCGGCCCGCCCGCAGAAGGGTGATGAACTGGTGGCGCTCGGCCATGCCCCAGGCGACGACCGCGAGCACCCCGGCAAGCGCGGCAAGCGGCACATAGGCCGCGAGCGGCGCCGCCAGAACCATGAATCCGAGCAGGAAAACCGCATGCAGCATGCCCGCGACGGGGCCGCGCGCGCCCGCGCGCACGTTGGTCGCGGTGCGGGCGATGGTGCCGGTGGCGACCAGCCCGCCGAACAGGGCGGCGGCGATATTGGCTACGCCCTGGGCGACCAGCTCGCAGTTGGAGCGGTGCCGCCGGCCCGTCATGCCGTCGGCGACCACGGCGGACAGCAGGGATTCGATCGCGCCGAGCACGGCGAAGGCGATGGCATCGGGCAGCACCGCGATGACCTTCGCCCAGGTGATCGTCGGCAGCGACGGGGCGGGAAGCATGGAGGGAATGCCGCCGAAGCGGGTGCCAATGGTTTCGACCGGCAGGGCGAAAACCTGCACCGCCGCCGCCGCGAGCGCGACCGCCACGATCATTCCCGGCCATTGCGGCAGGGCGCGGCGCATGACGACGATCACGGCAACGGTGCCGAGCGCCACGCCGCACGCGGCGGCATTGATCGACGGCAGCGCCTGCGCCAGCACGACGAGCTTGGGCAGGAATTCGCCCGGTTCGGGCCCGCCGAGCGTCAGCCCGAGAAAATCCTTCAACTGGCTGGCGAAGATGATGACCGCGATGCCGGCGGTGAAGCCCACCGTCACCGGATGGGGAATGAACTTGATGTAGGTGCCGAGCCTGAGGAACCCTGCCGCCACCATCATGGCTCCCGCCATCAGCGTGGCGAGAAGCAGCCCGTCGAGACCGTGGCGCGCCCCGGTCGCGGCGACCAGCACGATGAAGGCGCCGGCCGGGCCGCCGATCTGGAAGCGCGAACCGCCCAGCGCCGAAATCAGGAAGCCGGCGACGATGGCGGTATAGAGGCCGCGTTCCGGCCCGACGCCCGACGCCAGCGCGATGGCCATCGACAGGGGCAGCGCGACCACCGCGACGGTGAGGCCGGCAAACGTGTCGGCGCGCAGCGCAGCGAGGTCGTAGCCTTCCCGCAGGATGGTGACCAGCTTCGGCGTATACAGTTCGGCGAAGTTCGGCCGCGGGAGCGGCGTGGCGGGCGGTGGCGGATCGGCGTCGGACATCGATCATTGCTTACGCCCGCACACAGGGTGCTGGCAACGCCGCCTTGCCGCGCGCATGGCTGCCCGCAAGTCCGTGCATGGATCGCTGAATCGGAACCCCGCCGGCCCTGGGCCTGGCGGGGTTCCCTGGCATCTGCCATCTGCCCGGTAGAGAACCGGACGGTCATCCGGGACGCAGGCCTGACTGCGGAGCCCGTCATGTGTTCGGCTGTTTCGTGGTCTTACCGCGCCGCGGACGTTGCCGCCCTTCGGCGGTCGGCGGGTTCCCCGATCGTCAGGACCGGGAACCCGTTTTCTGTTCGGGTGGATTTTCCATGCGTGTGCAGCCTCCCTTCAGGTTGACGATGCGTCGG
>CAXRES010000086.1:0-6560 GCA_964229575.1 Alphaproteobacteria bacterium | reverse complement strand
TGTCCCACGGCCCGCCCGCCGCGCCATTGAGCAGGTCCAAAGCCGCGCGCGCATCGGGGCCGACGGCCAGCACGGTACGTTCCGCCTCGGGCCGCGGCAACACCTTGAAGGTGACGCGCGACAGCACGGCGAGCGTGCCGAAGGAACCGGCGATCAGCTTGCCCATATCGTAGCCGGTGACGTTCTTCACCACGCGCCCGCCCGCCTCGAACGCCTCGCCGCGCCCCGACACGGCGGCGATGCCGAGAAGATGGTCGCGCGCGGCACCGGCGAAGGGCCGCCTGGGCCCGGACAGGTTGCAGGAAAAGGCGCCGCCGATACTGCCGCCGCCGGCACCCCAGAGATGCCCCACTTCGCCCGGCTCGAAAGCAAGGCGCTGGTCGTGGGCTTCGAGTGCCGCCTCGATCGCGGCAAGGGGCGTGCCGGCCAGAGCCTCCATCACCAGTTCGCCCGGCTCGTACCAGGTAATCCCCGAGAGGCCCGCGAGGGAGAGCGTGGCATCGGCCTCGACCGCGTGGCCGAGCCCGCGCTTGGAACCGGCGCCGACGACTTCAAGCCGCGTGCGGTCGCGGGCGGCATCGGCTACCGCGTCCCGCAGGTCGTCGGCGCTCGCGGGCGCAAGAACGGGGATGGCCATGTCAGAACCGCTCGATGTCGGAATGCGGCAGGCGCCCGCCATGCACATGCATACGCCCCAGTTCGGCGCAGCGGTGCAGCGTCGGGAATACCTTGCCGGGATTGAGCAGGCCATCCGCGTCGAAGGCGCACTTGAGGCGCTGCTGGTGGGCAAGGTCGCAGGCGGTAAAGACCTCGCTCATCAAGTCGCGCTTTTCGACGCCGACGCCGTGCTCGCCGGTCAGCACGCCGCCCACGGCGACGCACAGGCGCAGGATTTCCGAGCCGAATTCCTCCGCCCGCTCCAGTTCGCCCGGCGCATTGGCGTCGTAGAGGATCAGGGGATGCAGATTGCCGTCGCCGGCGTGAAAGACATTGGCCACGGCAAGGCCGAAGCGATGCGAAAGTTCCTTGATGCGCGCCAGCACCTCGGGCAGCCGGCCGCGCGGGATGGTGCCGTCCATGCAGTAATAGTCCGGGGCCAGACGCCCGACGGCGGGAAACGCCGCCTTGCGGCCGGCCCAGAAGGCGAGCCGCTCGGCCTCGTCGCGGCTGGTTCGCAAACTGGTGGCGCGCGTCGCCCGCGCGAGCTGCTCGATACGGGCCGCGGCGGCTGCCACCTCGGCAGCCGGGCCGTCGACTTCGATGATCAGCAAAGCCTCTGCATCAAGGGGATAACCCGCCTTCATGTAGGCTTCCGCCGCATGAATGGCGGGCCGGTCCATCATCTCCATGCCGGCGGGAATGATCCCCGCGGCGATGATATCGGCGACGCAGCGCGCCGCGTCCTCGACCGCGGCGAAGCCCGCGAGCAGCGCACGCGCCGTGTCGGGCGCACGCAGGATGCGCACGGTCACCTCGGTGACGATGCCCAGCAGCCCTTCGGAGCCGGCGATCACGCCCATCAGGTCGAGCCCCGGCGCATCGAGCCCCTTGCCGCCCAGCCGGATGCGTTCGCCGCCGAGCAGCGCCACTTCGAGGCCGAGGATGTTATTGGTCGTCAATCCGTATTTCAGGCAATGCACGCCGCCCGCGTTTTCCGCGACGTTGCCGCCGATGGTGCAGGCGACCTGGCTCGACGGATCGGGCGCGTAATAGAATCCGTGCCCGCGCACGGCATTGGTGATGGCGAGGTTGGTCACGCCCGGTTCCGCCGTCACCGTGCGGTTGTCGAGGTCGATATCGAGTATCCGGTTCAGTCGCGAAAGACCAAGGGTAATGCCGTCGGCAAGTGGCAGCGCGCCGCCAGACAGCGACGTCCCCGCCCCACGCGGCACGATCTTGATGCCATGCTCCGCGCAATAGGCGAGCACCGCGGAAACCTCGTCCTTGTCCGCGGGCAGGACGGCGATCAGCGGCTGCTGGCGGTAGGCAGTGAGCCCGTCGCTTTCGAAGGCCGAAAGGCCTGCCGCGCGGTCGATGACGGTGCCCCGCGGCAGGCGGACGGCCAGATCCCGGGCGATTTCGGCGCGGCGGGCGATCACGGCGGCATCGGGGATCGGCATCAGCATGGCGGCCCGCTCCTTCGTGGGCAGACGCATCATAGCGAGCGGGCACGCCGCCGATCAACGAAGGCTTAAGAAAAATCATGGAAAGTCAGGGACGTACTGGAAACTGTCACAACCGGGCGCTAAAGTCCCCGCCATGCAACGACGCCGCAAAGCCAAGATCATCGCCACCCTGGGACCCGCCAGCTGCGCCCCGAAACAGATCGAAACCCTGTTCCGGCGCGGCGCCGACGTCTTTCGCCTCAATTGCAGCCACGGCAGCCATGCCGAGCTCAAGCAGGTGATCGAAACCATCCGCGATCTCGAGACCAGGTTCTCCCGCCCGATCGCCATCCTCATGGACCTGCAGGGGCCGAAGTTGCGCGTCGGCACATTCGCCGACGGCAAGGCGACGCTCAAGGCGGGCGATCGCTTCCGCGTCGACATGTCGAAGAAAGAAGGCGATGCGACGCGCGTGCAACTGCCCCACCCGGAAGTTTTCGCCGCCATCGGGCCCAAGACCGACCTTCTGCTCGACGACGGCAAGGTCCGGCTGCGCGTCGAAAAATCCGGCAAGGATTACGCCGAAACCCGCGTCATCACCGGCGGCACGCTGTCGGACCACAAGGGACTCAATGTTCCCGACACCCTGCTCGACGTCGGCGCGCTCACCGACAAGGACAAGCGCGACCTGCGCTTCGCGCTCGCCAACGGCGCCGACTGGATCGGGTTGAGCTTCATCCAGCGGCCTTCCGACATCGCCGAGCTGCGCGAACTGGTGAAGGGCCGCGCCGGCATCGTCGCCAAGCTGGAGAAACCTTCCGCCATCGTGCAGCTGGAAAAAATCGTCGCCCTGACCGATGCGGTCATGGTGGCGCGCGGCGATCTCGGCGTCGAAATGCCGCCCGAGGAAGTGCCCAGCGTGCAGAAGCAGATCATCCGCTGCTGCCGCCAGTTCGGGAAACCCGTGGTGGTGGCCACCCAGATGCTCGAATAGATGATCAAGGCCCCGGCGCCGACGCGCGCCGAAGCCTCCGATGTCGCCACCGCGATCTACGACGGCGCTGACGCCGTCATGCTGTCGGCGGAAACGGCGGTCGGCGACCACGGCCCGGCGGCGGTCGCCATCATGGACCGCATCATCCGGCGCGTGGAGCGCGACCCCTACCAGCGCCACCTGTTCGAAGCGGGCCAGGTCAGCGCCCAGGCCAACGATTCGGACGCCATCACCGAAGCGGCGAGCGTCGTCGGCCATACCTTGCAGGCCGCCGCCATCGTCACCTACACGACGTCGGGCTCGACCACCTACCGCGCGGCGCGCCAGCGGCCGGACGTGCCGATCCTGTGCCTGACCAACAAGCGCGGGACGGCGCGGCGCATGGCGCTGGTCTGGGGCGTGCACGCGGTGACCACGTGCGACATCCGCACGTTTTCGCAGATGGTCCTGCGCGCCTCGACCATCGCCGTGCGCGAAGGCATAGCGCGCGCCGGCCAGAAGCTCGTGGTGACGGCCGGCGTCCCCTTCGGCACGCCGGGCATGACCAACGTGCTGCGCATCCACACCATCCCGCAGCAGAGCGCCGAATAGGCGTCCCCGCAACCGCGGCCCGTGAAAGAAAAACAAGGCGCCGGCCAGAGGCCCCGCCGCGAAAAGCGTCTGCACAAAAGCAACGCGCCGGCCAGGGGCCGGCGGGCGCGGAAAGCGGCTGCACAAAAGCAAAGCGCCGGCCAGAGGCCGGCGCGCGCGCAACCGATATGCGGGTCGTTCAGCCCTGACGAGCCTTGAGGCGCGGGTTCTTCTTGTTTATGACGTAGACGCGGCCCTTGCGGCGAACGATGCGGCAGTTCTTGTCGCGGGTCTTGGCCGATTTCAGCGAATTCAGAATCTTCATCGCGGTATTCCTCGTCCGGGCGCGGGCCGGAATGGCCGGGCTGGCGCGTCGGGGGCGGAACATAAGGCCCCGAAAGGGGCCTGTCAACCGCGGCGAAACCGGCCGATTTCCGCGAAAAATCGCCAGGCGCGGCGGATCAGTTCCCGGTCCGGAAGGCCTGCAGCTTGCAGACCTCCAGCATCCCGGCGTCGATCAGGGCGACCCGCTCCGCCCAATGCGCGGTCACATGCAGCAGCGGCCGGATCAGAGGGGCGGCTATATCGCCCCTCTTGTGGTCGAGGACGAAACCGCCGAAGGCCCGCAGAATGTCGGAGCGCGCCTCGGCCGTCATGTCCTTGACCACGCGCAGGTCGAATCCGGCGCCGGCGAGCATCGCCTTGGCCTCGGTCAGCGTCCAGGGATGGGGGTTGCCATCGGCGCTCCAGCGCTGGACCTCGGGCGCGGTCTTGTGCTCTTCCTTGACGAAATAGTCGTAGAGCATCAGCGCGCCCTGCGGCTTGAGGCCTTCGCGGATCACGTCGATGAGACGCGCCTTGTCGGCGACGGTGTTCAGCACCTCGCAGGCGAAGGCGCAATCGAAGACGTTCTTCTTGATCGAGAGGGTTTCGAAATCGGCATGCTCGACCCTCGCCTTGTCGGCGAGCTTCACCTTGGCCTTCGACTTCTTCATGCCGCTGCCCGTGTCGTTGAGAGCGACGTTGAGACGCTCCGGCGCCATGGCGGCGGCGGCGAGATCGGCGTCCGCTTCGTAGCCGGTGACCCAGCCCTGATATTCAATGGCGATGGCCCGGGCCGGGCCGCCGAGTCCGGCGCCGATCTGCAGCACGTTGACGTCCTGTCCCAGGCCGAAGGACCCGATCAGGTCGATGGTTCGTGCGACGCCACCCGGCCGGATTTCGCCCGCGCCAAACAGCATCTCGTTGATGGCGATGCGCTCGGCCGTCCAGGCGGACGAATCGAAAGGCGGCGCGTCCTCAGGCGAGGATGCGACCGGAGCGAGCGCGACTTCGACCGCGCTTTCGGCCGCGGCCGCCGCGCGCGCGGCGCTTTCGGCGGCGCGGCGCGCATCGAGTGCGACGATCTCCTCGACGCTCACCCCTTCCCACCAGGCGCGCAGACGCTGCCAGCGGGATATCGTCGCCGCGCCTTCGCCATCCGGCGCTTCTTGCGCGACGGGCGAGGGGATGACTCGTTTGAGAGCGGTGGCAAAGCTCACGCCGCTGATCCTCGGGCCCGCTGAAGAGTTGCAATCGCAACCGGAAGTCGCGCCCGTCCGGGCCCCGGTGAAACGGCCGACTTATCCATTAGGTGATAGTGGGTATTTTTGATTAAAAAGCCCTGAATTACTGCGCTTCAAACGCAAAATCCGTCCGTCGTGGTAATCTTGCCCGGAATCCTTCGCAAGTATCGGCGAGTATCAGATAGATGAACGAATTCATAGCGTTGCATGAACCCACCCTGCGCCTCGGCGCATTTCTCGGTGTGGCGCTCGCGATGGCCCTGTGGGAAGCGGGCCTGCCGCGGCGCATTTCGGGATGCCCGCGGCGACGGCGCTGGCCGGTCAACTTAGGCCTCGTCGCCCTCAATACGGCGGCGGTGCGCCTGATCTTTCCGGCGGCCGTCGTGGTTACGGTCGCGAACTGGGCGGAACAGCAAGGGATCGGACTGCTGAACGCGCTTTCCCTGCCCGCCGGTTTGCGCATCGTCGCCGCGGTGGCGGCGCTCGATCTCATCATCTACGGCCAGCACGTCGCCTTTCACTACGTGCCGGCCCTGTGGCGGCTGCATCGTGTCCATCATGCCGATGTCGATTTCGACTTCACCACCGGCTTGCGCTTTCATCCCATCGAAATCATCCTTTCGCTGCTGATCAAGATTGCCGCCGTTCTGGCGCTCGGCGCGCCTGGGGTGGCCGTGGTGATCTTCGAGATCGCGCTCAACGCATCGTCGATGTTCAACCACGGCAATGTCAGGATCGCCGCCGCTATCGACGGCGTTCTGCGCGCCCTCGTCGTGACCCCCGACATGCACCGCGTCCATCATTCTGTCATCCGGGCGGAAACCGACAGCAACTTCGGCTTCTGCCTGTCGGTCTGGGATCGCCTGTTCGGCACCTACAGGGCGCAGCCCTCTGCCGGGCACGACGGCATGACCATCGGGCTGCCCGCCTGGCGCACGGAAGGCGACCAGAGGCTGGGCGCGCTGCTGCTCAATCCTTTTGCCGGGCCTTTTGCCGGGCCTTTTGCCGGGCCCTCCGCCGGGGGCGACGACCGAAACGACACGAAAAAGCCCTGACTCGGCCCGAATTTGGCCTGCCTCTTGCTTCTTAAGTCCTGTGCGCTTTGCTCGGAAAGCGCCGAACGCAAGAGGGCGAAAGTGACACTCGGAGTTTTTCTAACCACGGCAGGGGCTTTGCTCGTGGTGATCGGCGTGACCGGCCGGATCGTCGTGTGGTGCATGGAAAAGTTTTCGCGCTGAATTTGCCCAGCGCGCAGGCAAGCCTTGCCGCCTCCTCGGGCAGCGGTGCAGTCCCCGGGACGGAGTCGACAGATCAACGCTTCGTGTT
>CAXRES010000085.1:0-39178 GCA_964229575.1 Alphaproteobacteria bacterium | reverse complement strand
CGCCGACGCGCTGGCGCGCGCAGGCGTCGCGGCCAATGTCGGGCCGCTTGCCCGCATCCGTGCGGCGAGCCGCAGGCGCGCGCGCTTCTTCGCCGTGCGCACCGGCGCGCGGACGATGGTGGGCTTCCAGGCGGCGGGCAGCCATCGCGTCGTCGATCTCGCCATGTGCCCGGCGGTGGAACCGAAGCTGTTTTCGCTGATCGCGCCGCTGCGCGAGCTTTTTTCCGCGGTTCTTGCGTCGGGGGCGCGGGCCGAGGCCGAAGCGCAGGTTGTGTCCGGCGCGCTCGATGTCGTGCTGCGCCTGCCGATCGCGCTCGACCGCGCGTTGCGGGAAAGGCTCGTCAGCTTCGCGGCAGCGGCGGGCATCGCGCGCATCGGCTGGCAGCGTCTCGGCAAGGGCCGCCGCGCCGCGCTGGAGCCTGCCGAAATGGTCGCCACCCTCGCGCCCGTGCGGGCCGAATTCGGAGGTATTCCGGTCGCCCTGCCGCCGCTCGCCTTCCTGCAGGCCTCAGCCGAGGGCGAGCGCGCCCTGGTGGCGCTCGTCGGCGGGCTCGTTCCCGCAGGGACGAAGGTGGCCGATCTCTATTGCGGGGCGGGCACCTTCACCCTGCCGCTCGCCAGGACACGCCACGTCGCGGCCTTCGATGCGGCCTCCGGCATGGTTGGCGCCCTCGAAGCCGCGGCGCGCGCGGGCGGCGTGGGGGAAAAGGTGAAGGCGATCGTGCGCGATCTCGACCGCCGGCCGCTGCTTGCGCGCGAACTCGACCCCTTCGACATTGCGGTATTCGATCCGCCGCGCGGCGGCGCGGAGGCGCAGGCGCGCGAGCTTGCCGCATCGACGATCAAGACCGTGGTGGCGGTTTCGTGCAACCCGGCCACCTTCGCGCGCGATGCTAAAATTCTGATCGACGGCGGCTTCGAGATCGGCCCGGTGATGCCGGTCGACCAGTTCGTCTGGACCCGCCACCTGGAAGTGGTGGCGGCCTTCAGGCGCTAGGTTATCGTCAGGCGCACTGCGCGCGGTGGCGGAGCCAGTGGTCGGCCAGCACGTTGGCCATCATCGCCTCGCCCACCGGCACGGCGCGGATGCCGACGCAGGGATCGTGGCGGCCCCTGGTCGAGATTTCCGTGTCCTTGCCGTGGATATCGACGGTCTTCATCGGCGTGAGGATCGAGCTCGTCGGCTTGACGGCGAAACGCAGGACGATGTCCTGGCCGGTCGTGATCCCCGCGAGGACGCCGCCCGCGTTGTTGGACAGGAACGTGACGTCGTTGCCCTTCATGCGCATCTGGTCGGCGTTCTTCTCGCCGCTCAGTTCGGCCGCGCCGAAGCCCGCGCCGATTTCCACGCCCTTCACCGCGTTGATGCCCATCATCGCCGCGGCGAGATCGCTTTCGACCTTGCCGTAGACCGGCGCGCCCAGGCCCGCGGGCACGCCTTCGGCCACCACCTCGATGATGGCGCCGGCCGAGGATCCCGCCTTGCGCACGGAATCGAGATAGCCTTCCCAGTCCTTGGCCATTCTGGCGTCGGGGCAGAAGAAGGGGTTGTTGTCGACCTCGTTCCAGTCCCAGCGCGCGCGGTCGATGGCGTGCGGGCCGATCTGGATCAGCGCGCCGCGGATGGTCACGCCCGCGCCCAGAACCTTGCGCGCTACGCCGCCCGCGGCGACGCGCATCGCCGTTTCGCGCGCGCTCGACCGGCCGCCGCCGCGATAATCGCGCAAGCCGTACTTCTTCCAGTAGGTGTAATCGCCGTGGCCGGGGCGGAACTTGTCCTTGATGTCGCCGTAATCTTTGGAGCGGACGTCTTCGTTCTCGATCATCAGGCTGATCGAGGTGCCGGTAGTCCTGCCTTCGAACACGCCCGACAGGATCTTCACCTGGTCGGGTTCGGCGCGCTGGGTGGTGAAGCGGCTCTGTCCCGGGCGGCGCTTGTCGAGCCACACCTGAAGGTCGGATTCCTGCAACGCGATGCCGGGCGGGCAACCGTCGACCACGCAGCCGATCGCCGGCCCGTGGCTTTCGCCCCAGGTCGTGACCCTGAACAGGTGGCCGAAGGTGTTGTGCGACATGGTTCCGCCCGATTCCGGTTAAACGGTTGCGATATCCGGCGCGTCGACGGCCTTCATGCCGACGACGTGATAGCCCGCATCGACGTGCAGAACTTCGCCGGTGACGCCCGACGCCCAGTCCGACAGGAGGAAAACGCCGGCCTTGCCGACTTCTTCGGTGCTGACCGTGCGCTTGAGCGGCGCGTTGTATTCGTTCCACTTGAGGATGTAGCGGAAATCGCCGATGCCCGAGGCCGCCAGCGTCTTGATCGGCCCGGCCGAAATCGCGTTGACGCGAATCTGGCGCTTGCCGAGATCGACGGCGAGCGCGCGCACGCTCGCCTCGAGCGCGGCCTTGGCGATGCCCATGACGTTGTAGTGCGGCATGACCTTTTCGGCGCCGTAATAGGTGAGCGTCAGCAGCGAGCCGGTATCGCCCATCAGATCGGCGGCACGCCTGGCGAGCGCCGTGAACGAATAGCAGGAAATGTCCAGGGTGCGGGCGAAGTTGCCGGGGCTCGTGTCGATGTAGCCGCCGGTCAGTTCGTCCTTGTCGGAAAAGGCGATGCAATGGACGAGGAAATCCAGCCCGCCCCATTTTTCCCTGATGGCGGAGAACAGGCGGTCGATCGAGGCGCCGTCGGTGACGTCGCAGGGCAATACCAGTTCGGCGCCGACCTGGGCCGCGAGCGGCTCGACGCGCTTCTTCAGGTTGTCGCCCTGGTAGTTGAAGGCGAGTGCGGCGCCGTTTTCGGCGGCGCATTTGGCGATCCCCCAGGCGATCGAACGGTCGTTGGCGACGCCCATCACGAGGCCGCGCTTTCCCGCCAGTAATCCGGACATGTGATCCCCTCTGGTGCTCTCTGAAGACAGGGCCGGAGCGCATCGGGCCCCGGCAACTCGATTGCGGCGCATCCTACACGAAAGGGGAAAACGATCAAACCGCGCCGGAGGCGCAGATCCGGCGGTCAGCCTGCGACTTGCCAGGTGCCGTCCGGCGCCCGGCAGGCGGTGCCCTGCTCGGTCGCGATGCGGCCGTCCTTCGTTTTGACCGACTGTTCGAAGGTGCGGCAGGTGGCGCCGTCGGCGGGCCGCGTCGACTGATCGACCGCCTTGACCGAGCCGGAATTGCCGCTCTCGGGGTTGGACCAGGATACCGCTTTGCCGACCGGGCCATCCAGCGCGCTTTCCGCGGCCTGCTTCTGCATCTGGCGGTCACGCTCGTCGAACATGCGCCCGAGCCGCCCGCCGGCCCAGGCGCCGGCAATGCCCCCGGCGACCGCGCCGAGGGTCCGCACGTTGCCGCGTCCGACACGCGAGCCGAGCAGCGCACCGCCGATGGCGCCGACGATGGTGCCGACCTGTTCGCCGGTGCGATCCTTGCCGGAGTCGTCGGTGGCGCAGGCGAATAGCGGAACAATCAGGCTGAGGGCGGCGATCGAAGCGAGGAAGCGTTTGGCCATGATGACGATTCGTAATCTGCTGAGATTCATTCGCATGGCTGAACCGGGAAAAAAACATGCTGGAACAGCCCGTGTCGGAGTAAATTTACACTATTCGGGGCCGGCCGTCGAAGGGCCGGTGAAGCCATTGGGAAAGGCCGCATGGACGAAGGTACGGCACGACTGGAACGATCCGATCCGCTCGCCCTGTTCGACGAGTGGCTGGGCGAGGCCTGGAAATCCGAGGCCGACGCCAACGCCATGTCCTGCGCCACGGCGACCGCCGAGGGCGTGCCGGCGGTGCGCCTCGTCCTGCTCAAGGGCCGCGACGAGCGGGGCTTCGTCTTCTACACGAATTACAACAGCCGCAAGGGCCGGGAAATCGGCGAACGCCGGCAGGCGTCCCTCGCCTTCCACTGGAAGAGCCTGAAGCGCCAGCTGCGCATCGACGGGGTGACGGAGAACGTGACGGCGCAGGAGGCGGACGCCTATTTCGCATCCCGCCCGCGCGACAGCCAGATCGCGGCCTGGGCCTCGCATCAGTCCGAAAAGATGGGCGAGCGCTTCGATCTGGAAAAGCGCTTCGCCCATTACAGCCTGAAGTTCGACGGCGGGCCGGTGCCGCGTCCGCCGCACTGGTCGGGCTACCGCGTGCTGCCGCAGATCATCGAGTTCTGGATCGACCGGCCCTTCCGCCTGCACGAGCGCATCGTGTTCGAGCGGGCAGGCACGGGCTGGTCGGTTTCGAGGCTTTATCCATGAGCGCCTCTTCCACGCCGACGCCCCCCGCCGGACCGCCGCGTTCCCCGAGCGGGACCGCCGGCGGGCGCAGTTACGATCAGGTGAAGCCCGAGGTCGCGCGCCTGCTCACCATCGCCACTGTCGCTTCGGTCGTGGTGGCCGGGATCTTGATTGCCGCAAAGGCTACGGCGTGGGTGATGACCGGATCGGTCAGCGTACTGTCCACCTTGATCGATTCCCTGATGGACATCGGGGCGTCGCTGGTCAATGTCTTTGCCGTGCGCAACGCGCTCAAGCCGGCCGATATCGAACATCGTTTCGGCCACGGCAAGGCCGAACCCCTGGCCGGTCTCGGCCAGGCGGCCTTCGTCGGCGGATCGTCGCTGTTCCTCGTCATCGAAGCCGTCGACCGGGTGATGACGCCTGCGCCGATCACGCGTCACGGCATCGGCATCGGCGTCATGCTGTTCGCCATCGTCGCCACCATTGCCCTGGTTTCCTTTCAGAGCCATGTCGTGCGGCGGACCAAGTCGCTGGCGATCAGCGCCGATTCGCTCCATTACAAGGGCGACGTCCTGATTCACGGCAGCGTCATCGTGTCCCTGCTGCTGAGCGCCAATCTGGGCGTCGGTTTCCTCGATCCCCTGTTCGGCATCGGCATTGCGGCGTACCTCCTGTGGAATGCCGTGGTCATCGCGCGCAATGCGCTGCACGAGCTGATGGACCGCGAACTGGGCCAGGAAGAGCGCGAGCGCGTGATCGCCATCGCCATGGCCCATCCCGAGGTCAAGGACATCCATGATCTTCGCACGCGCGCGGCGGGTCCGCGTTCGTTCATCCAGTTCCACCTCGAACTCGACAAGAACATCTCGCTCCTGCGCGCCCATGAAATCTCCGACGATGTCGAGGCGAAGGTCAGGGCGGCGTTCCCGGGAAGCGGCGTGATCATCCATCAGGACCCGGAAGGAATCATGGAACATCGGGCCGTGTTCGAGGGCGAGGAGCAAAAGCGGCGCTAGGCGTCGGGTCTTTTTGGCGCAGCGTCTTGCAACCTTTTGGCGGGCGGCTGAATATAAGATATAGTGCCGTTAAATTCAGGGCCCCACGCCACCCGGCGGGGTCCGCTGAGGGGAGAACCACCATGTCGATCAAAGTCGTGTTCGTGCCGCTTGCGGACGCAGATGGCGCCCAGGCTACCATTGCCGCAGCCATTGCGGTGGCGGGCCCGCTCGGCGCTGAAGTCGATGTCGCGAACATTTCGGGCGATCCGACGCGCATGCTGGGCGACATGGTCGGCGAGACCGTTTCGCCCCAGTTGATCGAAGAAGTGCTGGCGCAGGCCGAAAAGCATGCCAGGGATTCGGCGGCGGCGGCGCGCAAGGCCTTCGATGCGGCGACGAAGGATGCCAGGGGCGTCAAGACGCAATACGCCGATCTCAAGACGGCAACCGATGTCGCGGTCGAGGAGCGCGGGCGGCTTGCCGACCTGATCGTCGTGCGTCGCGCCACCAGCGCCAAGGACGTCGGCGCTCGCGTCGTCGCCGAGGTTGCCCTGATGTCGACCGCGCGGCCCGTGCTGATCGTGCCCGGCAAGGCGCCGGCAAAAATCGGCTCTTCCGTGGCCGTCGCATGGAACGACAGTCTCGAATCGAGCAAGGCGGTCGCCGCGGCGCTGCCCTTCCTCACGGCGGCCGAGCAGGTCACGGTGATCTCCGCGACCGAGGACGGCCCGATCAACCAGAAGAGCGTGCTTGCCTATCTCGCCCGCCACGGCGCGAAGGCCAAGGGCGTGACCGTCAAGGCGGGCGGCGATGCCGGCAAGGCGATCGCGGCGGCGGCGGCGAAGTCCGGCGCCAACCTGCTGGTCATGGGCGCCTACAGCCATAGCCGCGTGCGCGAAATGATTTTCGGCGGCGTGACGGAGCACGCGCTCGGCGCTTCGAAGATTCCGGTGCTGCTGATCCATTGATCGGTTCGTTGCCGTACGTCATTCCTTTCATTCTGGCCAAGGAGCCGCTCTCCAGTGTCGTTCAAAACCATTCGCCTGGAACTGGCGCGCACCAAGGACTTTCCCGAGGGCAGCGCGCGCCACGGTTATGAGTTCGTCCTGCCGGTCGATGCTGCCGGTCACATCGACGCCAATGCCTGGCAGGCCGACAAGGAGCGCTGCACGGTGCGCCGTTTCTGGGGCGATGAGGGCGAGGAAAAGGGCTACCTGGTCCATACCCGCCACCGGACCTGGGCTTTTTCCTACGCGCCGGGGGAAGAAGACGACGAGCCGTTCTTCCGCTTCGAGGACCACGTTTTCAAGGCCGGCGAGTACGTCTCGCTGACCGGCCATGACGGGGTGGTTCATCCTTTCCGCGTGGTCAGCGTCCACTAGGGCGGCGCGCGCCCGTCCGGGCGCGTCACGCGCGAGCGCGGACTGGCGGCGGAGCGGGAAGTTCTCTACCCTGCGACCATGACCGCCGCGAGCGCCGATACCGCAGTAAAGTCCGTCATCGTCACCGGGGCGAGCCGGGGCATAGGCCATGCCGCGGCGCGGCTGTTCGTCGCCGATGGCTGGCGCGTCATCACCTGCTCGCGCGACGGCGTGCCGGAGGCCTGCAAGGTGGAGCCCAACTGGAAGGGTCACATCATCTGCGACCTGTCGAAGCCCGCCGACCAGGACCGCTTCGTCGCCGAAGCTCTCGACCTGCTTGCCGGGGCGCCGCTTGCCGCGCTCGTCAACAACGCCGGCGTTTCGCCCAAGACGCCCTACAGGGAGCGGCTCGGCTGCCTTAACGGCGATATCGTCGCCTGGAAGGAAGTGTTCGAGCTCAACCTTTTCGCGCCGTTGCGCCTCGCCCGCGGTTTCGCGCCGGCGCTGCACCGGGCCAAGGGCGCGGTGGTCAACGTCACTTCGATCGCGGGCCATGCCATCCATCCCTTCGCCGGTTCCGCCTACAGCGTGTCGAAGGCGGCGCTTTCGGCCCTGACGCGCGAGATGGCGTCCGAATTCGGCGCGCTCGGCGTGCGCGTGAATGCCATCGCACCGGGCGAAATCGCCACCGACATGCTGTCGCCGGAGACCGAGGCGCTGATTCCGCGCATTCCGCTCGGCCGCCTCGGCACGCCCGACGAAGTCGCCAAGGCGATCCACTTCCTGTGTTCGGACGGATCGGCCTATGTCTCCGGCGCCGAGCTTTACGTCACCGGCGCGCAGCACATCTTTTGATTCAGGGGTTTTTTTAAGGCGACCGATGCGCGGCCTTGTCTTCGGCCGCCTGCGTCGCCGCGGGATCATCGACGCCGGCGATTTCGCGGATCAGCTTCGTCAGGATCGCCGAATTGAAGTCGGCGAAATCGCGCGCCGGAATGGAAAAGGCGCCGGGTCCGCCGATGACGTTGTCGAGGTAATAGACGTCAAGGCTGCGATAGTCGCTCAGGATCGGCAGGCCGTTGACGGTGATGGCGCGGGCGACCGCCTGGTCGCGGGCGAGCGCCGCCGGGATGCCGCGATTGGTCGGTCCGTCGCCCGAAACGTCGATGACCTTTCGGGCGCCGTCGAAAGCGTTGCTGTCGATCGCGTCGGCGCCGTAAAGAATCGCGCTGCCGACGGCGGTGCCGCCGGAAAACAGCCGGCGCGGCTCGGTTTCTAGTTTCTGCGCGAAGATCTCTACCGAGACCGGGTCCGACAGGACCGTCCAGTCGACGATCGGCGCCTGGAGAAAGGGCCCGGTCCATTCGACATAGGCGACGGCGATCCTGCCGATCGGGCCATTGCCGATGGCTCTCACCACGCGGGGATTGCGGAAGGCCCGGGCGTAGCCCAGCCGCTGCAATTCGTATTCGCGCTCGTCGATGCTGCCCGAGGCGTCGACCATGAGGATCAGTTCAAGATCGACCCCGGCGCCGGCCGTCGGCCGGCCGTCCTGGGCATGGGATGGAAAGCTCAGGCAGAACAGCAGCGCCGCGGCGCGCGCAAGACCGGCGGCGCGGAGACGAAACGGACTCAGGATTCCTGCGCTCCGGAGTCTTGCGCGCCCGGTTCCCGGGCGAGCGCGCGGAACCAGCCGAGGCTTTCCGTCAGTTGATCGATGTCGTGGTCGAGCCACTTGAGAAGCGCATCGTCGCCCGCGGCTTCCCCGGCGCGGCGCGCGCGCAGCGCAGCCAGCCGCGCGATCTCGCCTTCGATCGCCTGGCCGATCAGGCCGATCTGCTCGTTGCGCCGGGGCGCCGTGAGCAGACCGAGGAAGCGCATCTTGAGCGCGACCACCAGCTTGTTGATGTCGTTGAACGGCGTGCGCACGGCGGCAAGCAGCAGCGTCTGCAGCGCCCGCCGCCCTTCCTCGGTGACGGCAAGGCGCGTATCGGGGCCGATCGCCTCGCCGCGCCAGGCGCCGCCGCCCACGGGTGCGACAAGCCCTTCCGCCGCGATCATCTGGATCGAGGTGCCCATGAGATCGAGGTTCGGTCCCATGATGTGGCTGGTGAAATCGCGGATCGCGGCGGCGAGCTGGGCGTAGGACATCGGCTTTTCCGCGAGCATGCCGAGCGCGGCGAGACGGATCGCCTCCTTCGGCATGAGCGAATGGTCGGGATACATGGCTCCCGCGCCTCCAGGTACTCTTTTTGCGCGCCTCAGGCGGCGGAGGCGCGGGTCGCGATTTCGAGCCGGCTCCAGACTTCGCGAAGTGCTGCGACCAGTTCGCGCATCATCGCGTCGGTATGCAGGGGCGTCGGCGTGATGCGCAGGCGTTCTGTGCCGCGCGGCACGGTCGGATAGTTGATCGGCTGGATGTAGATGCCGTGACGGTCGAGAAGCGCATCGGACGCGAGCTTGCACAGGCGCGGATCGCCGACCAGCAGCGGAACGATATGCGACGGGCTGTCCATGACCGGCAGATCCGCCTCGCGCAGCAGGCGCTTGAGCGTGGCGGCGCGTTCCTGGTGGCGTTCGCGCTCGGCGGTCGAGGCCTTGAGATGGCGCACGCTGGCCAAGGCCGCGCCGGCGACGGCCGGCGGCAGCGCGGTGGTGAAGATGAAGCCCGGGGCGTAGGAGCGCACGGTGTCGACCAGCGCGGCGCTGCCGGCGATGTAGCCGCCCATGACGCCGAATGCCTTGGCGAGCGTGCCTTCGATCACCGTGACCTGGTCCATGACGCCGTCGCGCTCGGCGATGCCGCCGCCGTGGGCGCCATACATGCCGACGGCATGCACTTCGTCGAGATAGGTCATCGCGCCGGCCGCCCTTGCCGCGGCGCAGATTTCGCCGATCGGCGCGATGTCGCCGTCCATCGAATAGACGGATTCGAAGGCGACCAGCTTGGGCGCCGCCGGGTCGTCGCCGGCCATCAGGCGGGCGAGGTCTTCGACGTCGTTGTGCCGGAAGATGCGCTTCGCGGCACCCGAATGGCGGATACCCTGGATCATCGAGGCGTGATTGAGCGCGTCGGAATAGACGATGCAGCCGGGCAGGACCTGGGCGAGCGTGCTGAGCGTCGCTTCGTTCGAAATGTAGCCCGAGGTGAAGATGAGCGCCGCGTCCTTGCCGTGCAGGTCCGCGAGTTCGCGCTCAAGCAGCACGTGGTAGTGATTGGTGCCCGAAATGTTGCGGGTGCCGCCTGCGCCAGCGCCGGAACGGCGCGCGGCATCCTCGATCGCGGCGATCACTTCGGGATGCTGGCCCATGCCGAGATAGTCGTTGGAGCACCAGACGATGACGTCGCGCACGATGTCGCGCTCGCCCTCGGCGACGTGACGCACGGCGCGCGGGAAGTCGCCGGCGCGCCGCTCGATATCGGCGAAGACGCGGTAGTTGCCCTCCGCCTTGAGCCGCGCGATGGCCTTCTCGAAATGACGCTGGTAATCCATGTCCCCGGTTCGTCCCTGCATCCCGGCCCGTCGGCGCTGCGCCCACGGCCTTGGTTAATATCTAACACAGAGGCCACGGCCCCCGCCACCCGGCCCCGGCAGGGGCTAGTGGATAGGGCATAGTAAGGGCACGGGATTAATACCTAATTAACCGTGCCGGGTCATCCGTCCCGGCGCGCGATGGGGCGGGCCGCCTCATTTCCCCACAAGGTCGGGCGCGCTGGCGTCGAGCGCCCGGGCGAAGCGGTCGAACAGGGCGTCGATCTCCCCTTCGGTGATGACCAGCGGCGGCGAAAAGGCGAGCGAATCGCCCATGGCGCGGTGGATGAGCCCGGCTTCCTGCGACGCCCGGGCCACCTTGGCGCCTGCGCCCGTTGCGGCGGGGAAGGGCGTGCGGTTCGCCTTGTCGGCGACCAGTTCGACGGCCCCGATGAGGCCGATGCCGCGTGTCTCTCCGACCAGCGGGTGAGCGGCGAAGGCGGCGAGCCGTTTCTGGAAATGCGGCGCTACGGCGCGGACCCGGGCGACGATGTCGCGCTCCTCGTAGATCTTGAGCGTTTCGAGGGCGACGGCGGCCGGCAGCGGATGGGCCGAATAGGTGAAGCCGTGGCCGAAGGAGCCCAGCTCGGCGCTCTTGTCGGCGAGCGCTTCGTAGACGGGCCCGCTCACCAGCAGCGCCGAAATCGGCGCGTAGCCGGCCGACAGGGCCTTGGCCAGCACCAGCATGTCGGGGCGGATGCCGTAGGTCTCACAGCCGAACATGCTGCCGGTGCGGCCGAAACCGCAGATCACCTCGTCGGCGATCAGCCAGATGTCGTGCTTCTTCAGCACCGGCTGCACGTAATCGAAATAACGCGCCGGCGGCACGATGACGCCGCCCGCGCCCATCACCGGCTCGGCGATCATGGCGGCGATGGTGTCGGCGCCTTCGCGCACGATCAGCTCATCGAGCTCGGCCGCGAGCCGGCGCGCGAAGGCGTCCTCGCTCTCGCCCGGCCGGCCGTCGCGGTAGAAATGCGGGCAGCCGGTCTGGAGCATCGGCGCAAGGGGCAGGTCGAAGGCCGTCTGGTTGACCGGCAGGTTGGTCAGCGACGCGGCGGCGATGGTGACGCCGTGGTAGGACCGCCGGCGCGCGATGATCTTCTTCTTGCGCGGCCGGCCGAGCGCGTTGTTGGCGTACCAGCAGAGCTTGACCGCCGTATCGACGGCTTCGGAGCCGGAATTGGCGAAGAAGACGCGGGCAAAGGGGGCGGGCGCCATGGCGATCAGCCGTTCGGCCAGTTCGATGGCGGCCGGATGGCTCTTGCCGCCGAACAGGTGATAGAAGGGCAGTTCGCGTATCTGGCTCGCCGCCGCGTCGGCGAGCCGCGATTCCGAAAAGCCGAGAGAACAGCACCACAGCCCGGCCATGCCTTCGATGTAGCCGCGACCCTCGTCGTCGAAGACGCGCACGCCTTCGCCGCGGGCGATCACCAGCGGGCCCGTCCGTTCGTGGGCGCGCAGGTTGGTATAGGGGTGCAGGACGGCGCGGATGTCGCGCGCGGCGAGGCTGTTGGCCGCGCCCGGCCTAGTCCCGGCCATAGGCGTCTTCGAGGCGGACGATATCGTCCTCGCCGAGGTAACTGCCCGACTGAACCTCGATCAGGTGGAGAGGCGCGCCCGTCCGGTTTTCCAGCCGGTGCGCGGTGCCGACCGGGATGTAAACCGATTCGTTGATGTGGACCTGGCGTTCCTTGCCGTCGCAGGTCACCGTCGCGGTCCCGCCGACGACGACCCAGTGTTCGGACCGCCTGGCGTGTTTCTGCATGCTGAGCCGCCCGCCCGGGTTGACGGTGATGCGCTTGACCTGGAAGCCGTTGCCGGCATCGACGGAACGATAGCTGCCCCACGGCCGGAAAACGGTGGTGTGCGCCACGGGCTCGTGGCGGCCGTCGCGCGACAGTTTCTCGACCACCGCCTTGACGTCCTGGGCGGCGCCCTTGGACGAGACCAGCACGACGTCGTCGGTGGCGACGACGATCACGTCGTCGAGGCCGAGCACGGCGACCATCGGCTTCTCGCTGCGGACATAGGAGCCCGTCACGTCGCGCACGATGACGTCGCCGCGGGTGACGTTGCCCCTGGCGTCCTTCTTGCTGATCTCCCACAGGGCGGTCCACGATCCGACGTCGGACCAGCCCATGTCGGTCGGCACGATCACGCCCTTGTCGGTCTTTTCCATCACCGCGTAGTCGATGGAGATGTTGGGAGAGGCGGCGAAGGCCCCGGCGTCCAGTCGCATGAAGTCGAGATCGCGCGCCGCCTTGTCGAGAGCCTCGCGCGCCGCCTTGAGGACGGCAGGCTGGTGGCGCTCGAGTTCCGCGATGTAGCTTGCGGCGCGCATCAGGAAGATGCCCGAATTCCAGAAGTGCCTTCCCGAAGAGACGTAGGCGGCCGCCGTTTCTGAATCGGGTTTCTCGGTGAAGCGGACGAAGGCGTAGCAGCCCTTCTGTCCGGCGATGGCCTCGCCGCGCTCGATGTAGCCGTAGCCGGTTTCGGCGCGCGCCGGCTTGATGCCGAAGGTGACCATGTGACCGGACAGCGCCGCGGGAAGGGCGGTCCTGACGGCGCGCTCGAAGGCGTCGCGGTTGGCGATGACATGATCGGCCGGCGCCAGCAGCATGATGCCCTCGGCATCGCGCGCGACGATCATCAGCGCGGCGATGGCGGCGGCCGGCGCCGTGTTGCGCCCGGCCGGCTCCAGCACGATGGCCTCGGCCCTGACGCCGGCATCGCGAAGCTGCTCGCCGGCGATGAAGCGATGTTCTTCGTTGACGACGGCGATCGGGGCGTTGAACAGGGAATCCCCGACGCGCCGCGCGGTTTCGGCCAGCATGGATTCGGCCGACACCAGCGCCATGAACTGCTTGGGGAACAGGCTGCGCGACATCGGCCACAGGCGCGTGCCCGTGCCGCCGGCCAGCAGCACCGGCCATACGCGCAGAGTCTTGCTATCCTTTTCCGCCATTTGCCTCTCCGGTCAGACCCGCCTAGCTAGCGCAAAATCGCCCGCCCCACAAGGGATCGGGGGGCGGGATCGGGGGCCCCGGGAAACCTTTCGGAGCGGCCTGGAACGTGGCTCTGGCGCTGGCGGCAAGCTTGAGAGTATCCTTTTCCACAGGTCCGAACCATGCCTTAACGATAACGACCGGGGAAGCAGGCACGTCATGGCCCTCAAAGACATTCTCGTCCATGTGGACTCCTCGCCGGCCGCGTCCTCGCGGCTCGACTATGCGATCCGTCTGGCGCAGAAGAACGATGCCCATCTTGCGGCGCTCTACGTCGTCGCCATCGCGCCCATTCACCAGTACACGGAAGCCGATCTCGGCCCCGAGATGATCGAGGCCCACGACCGCTTCATGCGCGAATCGGCGGCCCAGGCCAAGACCATGTTCGATGCCCGGATCCAGGCCGCCGGCATCGCCGCCGAATGGCGCCAGGCCGAAGGCGTGGTGCCGGAAATGGTCACCCTGCATGCGCGCTATGCCGATCTCGTCGTGCTCGGCCAGCGCATGAAGGACCGCCTCGATGCCGGGTCGGCGCCCGAACTGCCCGACCATGTCGTGCTCGACGTCGGCCGGCCCGCCGTCGTGGTGCCGCACAGCAAGGCGGCGCCGACGACGGCAGACCGCGTGCTCGTCGCCTGGAACGCCAGCCGCGCCGCGGCGCGCGCCGCCAACGACGCGCTGCCGATCCTCGAAGCGGCGGCCGACGTGCGCATCCTGGTGATCAATCCCGAACCGGGCATCATGGGACACGGCGAACTGCCGGGCGCCGACATCGCCACGCATCTTGCGCGCCACAATGTCCGGGGCGACGTGGTGCAGGTGAACATCGCGGACCGTTCCGAAGTGGCAGACGAACTGCTGAAACAGGTCTCGGCCTTCAACGCCGATTTCATGGTGATGGGGTCCTACGGTTCGTTCCGCCTGCGCGAACTGGTTTTCGGCGGCGTGACGCGCCGCATCCTCGACACCATGACGGTTCCGATCTTCCTGTCGCGCTAACGCGTGATGGCGCGTGGTCGCGCCTAGCGTGTGATGGCGCGCGGGTCGAGCGCGTCCTGCAGTCCGTCGCCCAGGAAATTGAAGGCGATGACCGTGGCGAAGATCAGCGCGCCCGGCCAGAACACGAGATGCGGCGCCGACCAGATCAGCTCCTGCGCGCCGGTCAGCATGTTGCCCCAGCTCGCGATCGGCGGCTGGATGCCCAGCCCGAGAAAGCTCAGCACCGATTCCAGCAAAATGACATGGCCGACCGACAGCGTCGTGGCGACGATGATCGGCGACGCCACGTTGGGCAGGATGTGCACGCCCATGATTCGTAACGGCCCGGCGCCGGCCGCGGCCGCGGCAAGAACGAATTCGCGCTCGCGCACGCTGAGCGCTGCGCCGCGCACCAGGCGCGCCACCGTCGTCCAGCTCACCAGCGCGATGATCGCCACCATGCGGTAAAGGCTCATGTCGGCGCTGCGCGCCACGTCTGCGGCAATGCCGAGCTTGGTCAGATCGACGGCGGCCAGCACGATCAGCAGCGGCAGGAGCGGCAGCGCGATCACGCCGTCGGCCAGCCGCATCAGGAGCGCATCGAGCGTGCCGCCGTAATATCCCGCGGCCAGCCCGATCGCCGTGCCGATCACGGCGGAGACCAGCGCGGCGGCGATGCCGACCGTGAGCGACACCCGCCCGCCGTTGAGCAGGCGCAGCAGCAGATCGCGGCCAAGTTCGTCCGTGCCGAGCGGGTGGGCGAGCGAGGGGCCCGCAAGGCGCACGCCGAGATCGACGGCGTTGGCGTCGACGCCGAGCAGCGCCTGGATCATCGGCGCCAGGGCGGCAAGCGTCGCCATGACGACGAGGACGGCGAGCGAGCCCACGGCGAGACGATGGTCGACGAAGCGGCGCGCCAGGAGGCGCGTCAGGCTGTCGGGCGCGGCGGGGCGGGAAAGCTCGTTCATGGCCGCGCGCCCCGTCCCGTGTCGTAGGAAATGCGCGGATCGAGCCAGGCATAGGCGAGATCGGCAAGCAGGTTGGCCGCCAGCGTGACGACGGTGGCGAACAGCAGCGTGACCAGCGCCATGTTGTAGTCGTTGCCCATGATCGAATCGTAGATGAGCTTGCCCATGCCGGGATAGGCGAACATCGTTTCGGTGATGAGCGCGCCCGAAAACAGCGAGCCGAAGGACAGCGCGACGATGGTCACCGTCGGGATCAGCGCGTTGCGCAGCGCATGGACCCAGACCACGCGCCCGGGCCCGGCGCCCTTGGCGCGCGCGGTGCGGATGTAGTCCTGGCGCAGCACCTCGATCATGGCGGCGCGCATGAAGCGCGTGTAGGAGCCGATCGAGAAGATGGTGAGCGTGGCCACCGGCAGCACGAGATGCCGCACGGCGTCGATGAACCCGCCGCCGCCGCTCACCGACCCCGTGCCCGACGCGGGCAGGATCGGCACCAGCACGGAAAAGACGATGATCAGCATCAGCGCCAGCCAGAACACCGGCACCGAAATGCCGGCAAAGCACAGCAGGTTGATCGCGTGATCGAGGCGGCTGTTCCGGCGCAGCGCCGCGACGACGCCTGCGGGGATGGCGATGGCGACCGACAGCAGGAAGGACAGGCCCATCAGCTTGACGGTGTTGAGCAGGAAACCGCCCATGACGTCGAGGACCGGGCGCACGTGCAGGCGCGAATTTCCGAAGTCGCCGGTGATCGCCGCCCCGGCCCAGTGCAGGTAGCGCTCCATCAGCGGCCGGTCGAGGCCGTAGACCGCGCGCAGGCGCGCGGCGTCCTCCGGCGTCAGGCGCGGATCGGAATTGATCATCAGGTCGATGGGATCGCCCGGCATCAGGCCGATGAGCGAATAGATCAGGAACGACATCAGCACGATGACGATCGCCGATTCGCCCACGCGCTGGACGACGTAGCGCATCATGGCCGCGCCTGTGCCGCTGTTGCGGGAACCGGCGCCGGATTGTGGCAGGCGACGACGTGAGCAGGCGTGATTTCCGCCGCTTGCGGCATGGTCGTGCGGCAGGCATCGACGGCGCGCGGACAGCGCGGATGGAACGGACAGCCCGAGGGCGGGGCGATCGGGCTTGGCACTTCGCCATCGGCCGTCGCGCCGATCCGTCGCTTGCCCCGTCCCGGCACCGGCACCGCGGCCATGAGGGCCCGGGTATAGGGGTGGCGCGGCGCGTCGAACAGGGCGGCCACGGCCGCGCGTTCGACGATATGGCCGAGATACATGACCGCGACATCGTCGGCGAACCAGTCGACGACCGCGAGGTCGTGGGTGATGAACAGGAAGGCGAGCCCGTGGTCGCGCTGAAGGTCCTTCATCAGGTTGAGGACCTGGCTCTGGGTCGAAACGTCGAGGGCCGAGAGGGGCTCGTCGGCGATGATCAGGTCCGGCGCCGGGGCGAGCGCCCGGGCGATGGCGATGCGCTGGCGCTGGCCGCCGGAGAATTCGTGCGGGTAGCGATCGGCATCGCGCGGATCGAGGCCGACCCGGGTCATGACTTCCGCAACGCGCGCACGGCGCGCATCGCGCGTGCCGATGCGATGGATGACCAGCGGTTCGGCGATGATCGTGCCGACGGTCAGCCGCGGGTTGAGGGAGCCGAAGGGATCCTGAAACACCATCTGCATCCGCCGCCTCGCGGTCTTGAGGTCGGCGCCCCTGAGCGTTCCGAGATCGCGGCCATCGAGATGCACGCTGCCCGCATCGGGGCGCGTCAGGCCGACGACGGCGCGCGCCGCCGTCGTCTTGCCGCAGCCCGATTCGCCGACCAGCGCGAGCGTGCGGCCCGCCGCCAGCGAGAAGCCGATGCCGTTGAGGGCGTGAACCTTGCCTGCCTTGCGCGCAAACAGACCGCCGCCCAACGGGAAATGGCGGACCAGTCCTTCGACCCTGAGCAGGGGCGCGGCACTCATGACGACCCCGCCTTGAAGCAGGCGACGAGATGACCGTCGCCCATGTCGCGCAACTCCGGCTCATCGGACCGGCAGGCGGCGTCGGCCTTCGGGCAGCGGTCAGAAAAGGGGCAGCCCGGCGGCAGCGCCAGCGGATGGGGCACCTGGCCGCCGATCGCGGGCAGGCGTGCGGCCGGATCGGCGCCGCGCGCGCCGATGCGCGGCACGGTGGCGATCAGCGCCCGGGTGTAGGGATGGCGCGGCTCGCCGAGGACGTCCGCGGCGCCGGCCTGTTCGACGATCCGTCCGGCGTACATCACGGCGACGTCGTCGGCGATTTCCGAGATGACGCCGAGGTTATGGCTGATGAACTGGATGGCCATGCCCATCTCCGCCTGGATTTCCAGCATCAGTTCGATGATCTGCGCCTGGATGGTCACGTCGAGCGCGGTCGTCGGTTCGTCGGCGATGAGGACCCGGGGCCGGCAGGCGAGCGCCATGGCGATCATCGCGCGCTGGCGCTGGCCGCCGGAAAGCTGGTGCGGATAATCGTCGTAGCGGCGCGCGGGCTCCGGGATGCGTACCCGTTCCAGCAGTTCGCGCGCCGCCTCGCGCGCTTGCGCCGCGGTTCCCTCGCGGTGGAGCGCCCAGGCTTCGGCGATCTGCGCGCCGATGGAAAACACCGGGTTGAGGGCGGTCATCGGTTCCTGGAAAATCATCGCCACGCGCTCGCCGCGCACGCGGGTCAACGCCGCCTCGTCGAGACCGCTCACGACTTCGCCGCCGATGGCGACGGTTCCTTCGGCGATGCGCCCGGGCGGCGGCAGCAGACCCATCACGGCAAGCGCCGTCATCGATTTGCCGGAACCCGATTCCCCGACGATGCCGAGCGTGCGCCCGGGGCCGATGCGGTAGCTTACCCCGGCGACGGCACGAAGCCGGCCGCGGCGTGTGGGAAAGACCACTTCGAGGCCGTCAACGGTCAGGGCAAATTCGTCAGGGCGCGACCCGTCCATGCCGCAGAAGGTGCTACGGATCGACCGCCGTGTCTACCGGGGCAGGCTCGGCCGGGGACGAAGACGGGGCGCGTTGGCGGTTCAGCGCTTCTGTTTCTTTTTTGCGTCTTCCAGGGCGGCGAAGGCGTCATCGAGCATCTGGGTATTGTCGCGGTTTTCGCGACGCAGGCCGCCGAAGACGGTGATCTCGATTTCGAGCGCCTTGAGCAGGATTTCGGCCACGTCGACCCGCCCGGCCTCGCAGGCCCGGAAGTGAGCTTCCAGTATCTTGTCGCTCAGGCGTTGGCGTTCTGCCATGGAAGGTCCCTTTCGTCGGTGCAACGGCGCGGTTTTAGCACCGATCGGCGGAAAAATCCCTAACGGGCTGCGGGCGCCCAGTCCTCGACCCGGTAGGTGGTGGGATCCTGGTGTCCGGTCGGCTGCACCCCGGTCAGCCATTTGGGCACGATGAAGGGATCGGCGCGGAAAAACAGCGGAATGACCGGCAGGTCCCCGGCGTAAACCTGCTGCAATCGGGCCCACAACAGGCGGCGCTTTTCGCCGTCGAGTTCGACCTCGATGGCGTCGATCAGGCGGTCGGCCTCGGGATTGGCATAGGACGTGTAGTTCTGCCCGGACCAGTTGTTTCCGGCGCGCGTGATGTGGTTCGAATGCAGCGTCAGGCGCGGCACGCTTTCGGGCGCCGACAGCCAGGCGAACATCGCCATGCCGGTGAACCGCCGTTTGGTCACGGTTTCGCCGAAAAAGACGCGCGCCGGCTCGTTGCGGATGCGGATCTCGATGCCGGCGGCGCGCCACTGGCTTTGCAGGATTTGCTGGACCAGTTCGCGCGTGCGGTTGCCCGCCGTCGTCATCAGTTCGAGCGACAGGCGCTCTCCCTTGTCGTTGACGCGGATGCCGTCGGGCCCGCGCTTCTGCCAGCCGGCCGCATCCAGCAGCGCCGCGGCCCGCGCCGGATCGTGCGCGTATTTCGGCGTGTCCTTGGCGTGGATGCGGTCGAGCGGGTTGACGAAGCTGTTGGCGACGGGCTGGCGGCCCTCGAACAGCTTGTCGGTGATCGCCTGGCGGTCGAGCGCGTAGATCAGCGCGTGGCGCACGCGCACGTCTTTGAGGACGGGGTTTTCCAGGTTGAGGTCGATGTGCTCGTAGACCAGCCCCGGCTTGAAGGCGATGTCGAACCTGTCGCCGTGGCGTTTGGCGAAGGCGATGCCCTGATCGAGCGACAGGCCGAGCTCGCCCGCGATGTAGTCGATCGATCCCGAAAGCAGGTTGGCTTCCAGCGCCGCGGTGTTTTCGATCACCTGGACGACGATCTTCCTGAAGTGGGGTTTCTTGCCCCACCATGTCGGATTGGGCGCGAGCACGATGCGCGAGCCGGTCTGCTTCTCGATCACGCGATACGGGCCGAAATAGAGGCCGGAATTGGTGCTGTCCGTGTCGTAGGCGGTGCGCTGGCGATAGTCCTTGGGCGAGGCGAAGTTCTTGCGCTCGATGTGTTCGGGCAGCAGGCGCAGCGCATCGAGCGCATTGTAGTCGTAGGTCAGCCTGTCCATGTGCAGGGTGAAGGTTTTTTCGTCTTTTACTTCCAGGCTCAGGATGCGGCGATACAGTTCGCCGTCGGCGACGCCGGAAGCCGGATGCTTGCCGACCTCGATGGTGAAGGCGACGTCTCTGGTCGTCACCGGCGTGCCGTCGCCCCATCTGGCGTCGCGCCGGATCGTGTAGGTGACGGCGGCGCCGGTCCTGCCGTCCGCCAGCTTTTCCGGCCTGGCCAGTCCGTTCTCCAGCGTCGGCAGGGTCTCGCACAGCGCGCAGATGCGGCTCCACGAGGCGTCGACATGGGTCATCGGCCGGTTGGCCATGGCCAGCACATAGGTCTTGGCCAGCATCGATTCGATATTGGGATTGAGCGTCGCCGGATATTGGGTCAGGCCGATGACGAGCGTGTCGCGGTCCTTGCTCGCGTCCTCGCCGCAGGCGGCGGGGAGAACGGCCAGCAGCAGGACGGACAGGATGCGGCACAGGCGGTTCATGATCGGCCCCCGGAAAATGCGTGCCGGTCTGGGCCCGGCGGCAGGATGCCCGCGGCTATTTGCCTTTGCCCCCATGCGCGGCGGACCAGCCGTGGGGATCGTCAAGGAAGGCGCGGACATCCCCGATCTTGCCGGCATCGAAATACCTGCCTTCCGCCGCGGCCTCGATCACGTCGGCCCAGGTGGCGAGCCAGACGAGCTTGACGCCGAGCGTTTCGAGCGAATCGAGCGCCTCGGGGAAGATGCCGTAATAGAAGACGACGAAGACCCGATCGACGCTGCCGTTGGCCTTGCGGATGGCGTTGACGAAATTGATCTTGGAACCGCCGTCGGTGGCGAGATCCTCGACCAGCAGCGCGTGGCAGCCTTCCGGCATGTGGCCTTCGATCTGCGCCATGCGGCCGAAGCCCTTGGGCTCCTTGCGCACGTAGAGCATGGGCAGATTCATGCGGTCGGCGATCCAGGCGGCGTAGGGGATGCCCGCGGTCTCGCCGCCCGCCACCGCCTGCAGCGGCTTGTCGGACCCCGCCGCGCGGATGGCTTCTACCGCATGGCCGATGATGCGCGTGCGCTCGGCCGGGAAGGCGATGATCCGGCGGCAGTCGATGTAGACGGGACTGGCGCGGCCCGAGGTCAGGATATAGGGCTGCTCGGGCCGGAAATTGACGGCGCCGATGTCGAGCAGGATGCGGGCGGTGTCTTTGGCGGCGGCCTCTTCGCCAGGGGTGCGGCCGGTCAGCTTCATGGTCATGGCCAGTTGTTTAGTGCCTTCCGGGGCGCCCGGCAATTGCCATCCGGTGGGCCATCGGGCGGTCGCGTCCGGCACGCCCGCGGAAAAAAGCAGTTGCAATTCAGATTCGCTCAAACATAATAAAACTCAAGTAATAAACAAGTTTTATTTCAAATTTTATTGAACGGAGACCGTTCCTTGGCTCAGGTCCTTGCCCTTCCCTTCCGCGCGCTGTCGCGTCTCAGTCCTGCCCGGTTGTGGGCGCTCCTGGGCATCCTGGTCGCGTTATCCGGCGTGGCGATTGGTGTGTGGTCCGCCACCCGGCCGGTCGAAACCCCGTCCTATTACATCGTGCGCTGGAACCAGTCGGGGAAATGCTCGATCGTCACCGAACAACCGGATCGCGTCGATTATCGGCTTGTCTGGTATGGCAACCTGCACGAGTCGGCGAGCCAGAAATTCAAGGAATTCATGCAGATGAAGCGCTGCCGGTGATGCCGGATCGCGGCGCGGGCGAAAAACAGGTAAAAATTAGAATAAACATTTAAGAAAAGGCAATCTTTACTTCGTTGTATTACCTTTTTTCATGGCTACATTTCCCGCGAAACGGGAGTCTGCCATGAGACCTTTCCATCGGGACGAGTCGGGCGGCGTGCTCGCCTATGGCGCGATCTTCGGCGCGCTGGCGCTTGGCATGGCCGCTTTCAGCACCGACATCGGTCGCATGTCGGTGATGCGCAGCCAGATGCAGAACCGCGCCGATGCCGGCGCGATGGGCGGCGCCGCGCAACTGGACGGGAAGGACGGCGCCCGCGCCCGCGCCCTGGCGCTGGCCGAAAACGCCATCGCGGCGCGTTCGGGGATCGCCGCCGACGGCGCGGAGCTGACCCTGAACGCGGTCAATTTCTACACGTCGTACGGGCCGGCGCCGGTGGCGGCGACGTCCGACGCCGATGCCAGGTTCATCGAAGTCGTACTCACCCCCAAGCGCGTCAATTTCATGCTGGCGCCGGCCATGAAATTCATCGGCGGCGACGGTCCCCGCTTCGCCGAGATGCAGGCGACGGCGGTGGCCGGGCCGAAGCCGTTCATCTGTCATGCGCCGCCCCTGATGATCTGCAATCCGGCGGAAACCGATCCCTCGGCGGATCCGAACCTGCCCGCGAACATCGGCCGTCAGATGATTCTCAAGGAAGCGCCTTCGAACGGCGGGGCGTGGGCGCCGGGCAACTTCGGACTTCTGGCGCTGCCCGACGGCTCGGTCGGCGCCGCGGATATCGGCGAGGCGCTGGCCGCGGTGGAGCCCGCCGACTGTTACTCCATCGACGTCACCACGGCGACCGGGTCCAGGACGGAAAAGGTCAAGAACGGCATCAATGCGCGTTTCGATCTTTACGGCAGCTTTCCCGCCCCGAACGTCATCAATTATCCGCACGATCCCGATATTGCCGCCGGCACGTCCACGGCGATAGGCAGCGGCGGCTGGGATGCGGCCGGTTACTGGAGCGCCAAACACGGCGGCGCCGCTCTGCCGGTGGCGCTGTCGGGCGCCAGCCGCTATCAGGTCTATCTGTACGAGCAGGGCGTGACGTTCGCGCGCAACTCCGCGCAGCCGCGCCAAACGCTGTATCCGGTGCCGCAGACGCTCCCGGGCGGTTACGAACTCGTCGTGCCGCCGCCCGCGCAGGTGCCCGTCGCCGTTTCCCCGGCCGATGCCGGCAATCCCGACTACGACGGCGTTCCGGCCCAGGCCGCGGCGTCGAACGGGGCCCTGCGTCGTGTCGTCAAGGTCGCTGTTCTCAATTGCATCGCCGAGGGAGTCCATGGCCACGGCACTTATCCCACCAACGGCAACTACCTGGAGCTGTTCATCACCCAGCACGTGAGAAATGCCCCGAACGACGCCATTTACGGGGAAATCGTCCGCCCGCTGACATCCTTCAACTCGCCCGATTACCATTCCAATGTCAGGCTTGTTCGCTAGGCTCCGCCGCCGCGAGGAGGGCGCCATCGCCGTCGAACTCGCGCTGCTCGTCCCCGTCCTGTTTCTGCTGCTGACGGTGGGGGCAGAGATCGGCCGCGCGCTGTATCAGGCGAACGCGGTGGAAAAGGGCGTGCGCGGCGGCGCGCTGTTCGCCGCCCGCAGTATCCTGCCTCTCGCGCCGGGAGCGGTTCTGACCGTCGAAAATCTCGTCAGGACCGGCGATCCCACGGGCGCATCCGCCGTTCTGGCGTCGGGATGGCTTCGTCCGGGCGCGACCTTGAGGATCGACACGGCGGAAACCTACGACACCGGCGCGGCTCTCGTGCCGATCGTCACCATCGAGGCGACGGTTCCGTTCGACCCGCTCATGCCGGGCGTGATGCGATATCTCGGGCTCGGCGACTACAGCTTCCGCGCCCATCACCAGCAGCCCTACGTGGGAAATTGATGAAATCGCCCTCGTGCTTTCGTGTTTGCAATCGTGTGCGCAATCGTGCCGGTTTGCCGCAAGCGGGTATCCGTTCCCTGCCGTTCGCCGCACAGGCGCGGCGCCTGTCTTCGGACCGGCGCGGATCGGCGCTGGTCGAATTCGCGCTGGTGTCGTCCGTGCTGGTCGTGCTTTCGCTGGCCGCACTCGATCTCGCCGCGCTGATGTTCGACTATCACCGGGCGGGGGAGGCAACCCGGCGCGCCGCGCGCACGGCGGCGATCGAAGCGCCGATCGTCGATCTTTCCGCCCTCGTCAATCCCGCCGCCCTGACCTGCCGCGGCGGCGCGGGCGGGCCATCCTGTTCGGGGGCGGCGATCGTCAGCGCAGGGAGCTTCGATCTGATCCTCGCCGACGCCCGCGCCATCCTGCCGACGCTCGCGCCCGAGAACCTGGAGATCGAATACCGCGACAGCGGGCTGGGGACCCCCGATAGTCCCGCCGGCATCCTGCCCCTGGTCACGGTTCGCCTGTCGGACGCGCGCAGGACGTTGTCCCTGCTCGATTCGTTCGTCGGCCTGCCGGCCGCGCTGCGCCTGCCGGAGTTCGCCTCGTCCTACGTCGGCAACGGAAAATAGGGCGTTCCCCGGAAATTTCAGATTTCATAAAATATAGTGCAAATTTTCTTCAAATAAAACTCACATATATTCAAAGTATATCTCTATACCTTTGCAATACATGAAGATTTTTACTTCTGATTTACTTGTGGCGATCTAAATTACCCCCGCTTGCTTTTTTCCCTTTCGCCCCGGCAAGCCAGTCATCCAGCAAGGAGGAACACTCATGTTCATTCGCACCCTGAAAGCCCTCGTCGCCGACGAATCCGGCGCCACCGCCATCGAATACGGCCTGATCGCCGCCCTCGTGTCGGTTGCCGCCATCGGCGCCCTGACCGCCATGGGCGGTTCGCTGAACGCCATGTTCACCAGCGTCTCGACCACGCTGCAGAACGCCGTCAACCCGCCCGCGCCGTAATCGCGGCCGCGCCGCGGGCTTGGAGCCCACGGGGGAGCGGTGCGCCGGACACCACCGTTCGACGAACCGCTCCCCCGCTTTTGTCCTTCGTTTCAGTCCGTAGCTTGCGCGTTCCGTCAGTGTTTTTCCGGCAGCGCCGCCGACCAGGGTCTTCCCGTCAACGAGAGCGCGCAGCCGGGTCCAGGCAGGCGTCGGAAAACCTTCACGGTCCGGGCAGGGCCGGAAGAACAGGCCGGAGAGGCCAGCGGTGATCCGATGATGTTGAGTATGCTTGAACAGTTTCTGATCGCGGCCTTCGCCGGGCTGCTGCTGTGGGCGGCGGCCAGCGACGTCGCCCGCTTCGTCATCCCCAACCGGATCTGCGCGGCGATCGCGGCGCTGTGGCCGGCCTATGCCGCGGCCCGCCTGGGTGGCGGCCTGTCGCTTCATGACGCGGCGTTCGGCCTGGCCTTCGGCGCCGGCGCGCTCGTTGCCGGCTTCCTGCTCTTCGCCATGCGCCTGGTCGGCGGCGGCGACGTCAAGCTGTTCGCCGCGACGGCGCTGTGGGCCGGGCCGGCGCTGGGCCTGCCCTTCGTCTTCGTCGTGCTCGCGGGCGGCGGCATTCTCGCCCTGTCCTATCTCGCCTTTCGCACGCTGCGCGCGATGTGCGACGCGCCGGTCCCCGGCCTGCCGCGGGCGAACCTCGGTGGCGCGATTGCCGGTGCGCTCAGGTCCGAAGTGCCTTTCGGCGTCGCCATCGCGCTGGGCGGGTTGTTCGTCGCCTGGCGGCTGTTCTTCGGTCTCTGAGGAAGGAAAAGCGCCATGAGCTTCAGCTTCAACCCGCGCGCCATCGTGATGATCGCCGTCGCGCTGCTTGTCGCCGGCCTGACGGCGCTGTTCGCCCGCGGCTGGCTCAATTCCCAGCGCGCCTCGTTCGGCCAGGGGGCGAGCGGCCATCAGGTCCTGGTGGCGAAGAGCGATATCGTCCCGGGCCGTTTCCTGCGCGCCCAGGACCTGCGCTGGCAGGGCTGGCCGCAGGGCGCGCTCGCGCCGAGCTACGTGCTTCAGGGCAAGCGCAAGGCCGAGGAATTCGACGGCGCGGTGGCGCGCCATACCCTCGTCGCCGGCCAGCCGCTGACCGATGCCATGGTCGTGCGTCCGGGCGAACAGGGCTTCCTCGCCGCCGTGCTCGAGCCGGACATGCGCGCGGTGTCGATCCGCGTCGACGCCATCACCGGCATTTCGGGCTTCGTCATCCCCGGCGACCGGGTCGACGTCATTCTCACCCATACCGTTGCGTCCGAGGACCGCAGAACGACGCGCCATGTCAGCGAAACCGTCCTGCAGGACATTCGCGTGATCGCCGTCGACCAGAAGATCGAGGACCGCAACACCAAGGCCGCCGTCGCCAAGACCGTGACCTTCGAAGTGACGCCCAAGCAGGTCGAGGCCATCGGCATCATCGACAAGATCGGCAAGATTTCGCTCAGCCTGCGGCCGGTCGCGCGGGAAGCGCGCCCGGAAACGGGTTCGCGGGAAGCGCGCCCGGAAAGCGGTTCGCGGGAAGCGCGTCCGGAAACGGGTTCGCGGCCGGCGCCGCCGGCCACCGTGCGCGCCGTATCCGAGGCCCGGGCGGCGGAAATGCCGGTCGATGCGGCGTCCGGCGATCTGTTCGAGGAGGAATCGCTTCCCGCGCCGCGCCGCGCGACGGAGGAGAAGCCTTCGCGCGTGCCGGCGAAGAACGGTGCCGCCGGCATCACGCTCGATTCCGAGGTCAGCCGGGTGATCGGCCACGACATGAAGGGCGGCGGCCGCACGGTCAGCGTGGTGCGCGGCGCCAAGTCCGAAGACCAGAAGTTCTAGCCCGCCCGCCGCCGGTTACCGACCAGGAGATGTCCATGTTCCGCCCGATCCTTCGCCTTGCCGTCATCGCCGGCCTCGCCGTCACGCCGATGTCGCAGCCCGTGGCGCAGAAGGATACCCGCCGCGTCGAGATGGTCGGTCCGGAGGAAAAGCTCCTGCGCGTGGAGATCAACAAGGGCCAGCTCGTGCGCCTGGGCGCGGCCGCGGCCTCGGTGTTCATCGCCGATCCAAAGATCGCCGACGTCCAGGTGAAGTCCCCGACGCTCGTCTACATCTTCGGCAAGCAGGCGGGCGAGACCACCATGTTCGCTGTCGACGCCAACGACCGTCTGCTCGCCAACCTCAAGGTGTCGGTCAGCCACAACCTGAGCCAGCTCCGCACCGCGTTTCAGACGATGTTTCCGGGCGGACTGATCGAGGTCGCCTCGCTCGGCGATGCCGTGGTGCTGAGCGGCACCGTGTCCTCCGGGCAGGTGGCGGAGGATGCGCGCTCGCTCGCCGCCCGGTTCTCGGGTGGCGAGAAGAACGTCATCAACCGCCTCGCCGTGCGCGGGCCGAACCAGGTCAACCTGCGGGTGCGCGTGGCCGAGGTCAACCGCACGGTGCTCAAGCGCATCGGCGTCAACTGGGACGCGCTGCTCACGGTCGGCTCCTTCGCCTTCGGTCTGGCTTCGGGCACTTCGGCGCTGAATGCCGCCGGCCAGTACATCGTGCGCAACGGCTCGACCGATTCGCTTTTCGCCGGCAACCGCAGCTCGCCCTTGTCGATCAACAGCGTGCTCGACGCGCTGGAGAACGAGGGTCTCGTCACCGTCCTGGCCGAGCCCAACCTGACCGCGGTGTCGGGCGAAACGGCGAGCTTTCTCGCCGGCGGCGAATTCCCGATGCTGGTGCCCCAGTCGCGCGACATCGTCACCATCGAGTTCAAGAAGTTCGGCGTCTCGCTCGCCTTCACGCCGACCTTGATGGAAGGCGGGCGCATCAGCCTGCGCGTCCGTCCGGAGGTCAGCCAGCTTTCGACCACGGGCGAAGTGCGCCTCAACAACAACATCGTGCCGTCGCTGGCCACGCGCCGGGCGGAGACCACCGTGGAACTGTCCTCGGGACAGAGCTTCGCCGTCGCCGGCCTGATCCAGAACAACCTTACGCACGACCTGCGCAAGTTCCCGGGCCTCGGCGACGTGCCGGTGCTGGGCGCCTTGTTCCGCTCCGACCGCTTCCAGCGCAACGAGACCGAACTGGTGATCATCGTCACGCCCTACGTCGTGCGCCCGGTCGCCACCGCCCAGCTTCAGGCACCGACCGATGGCCTGACCATGCCGTCGGACAACGCCCGCCTGGAAAAGGGCGATGCCCAGAAGACCGCCATGCCTGCTGCCGAGCCCGCCATCCGTCAGCGCCGCGCCAAGGCGCTCGCCGGGGATGCGGGCTTTGCCCTCGAATAGGCGAAACGATCGACGATCCGCCCGGACAGGAAAGGACACGCCATGACCAAAAGACTCCATCATCGAAGCGCGCGCATCGGCTGGGCATTCGCGTTCGCCTTGTCGCTCGGCGCGTGCAGCGCCGACACGACGAGCTGGTCGCCGGCCGCATCGCCGAAGGCCAACAAGGTCGAACTCGTGCATCTCACGTTCGACGTGCCGTTCGCCGGCTCGGAACACGATCTCGATGGCGAAGGCAAGGCCGGCCTCGAAGCGTTCCTCGCGCGCAACGAGGTCGGCTACGGCGACCGCGTTTACGTCATCGCGGCCGCCCGGCAGACCCATGCCGTCGCCGCCCGCCGTGCCGAAGGGATCGCCCGCGTCCTTGCGCTGCACGGACTTGCGCCGAGCGTGCTGGCCCATGCCGAATGGGCGGGCCGGCCCCCGCGCGCCGACGCCGTGCGCGTTCTGGTCCAGCGTTTTGTCGTTCGCGCGCCCGGATGCCCGGATTTCCGCAAGCCCGCGTCCGGCGATTACGGCAATACCGAATCGTCGAACTTCGGCTGCGCCACCGCCGTCAATCTCGGCCTGATGGTCGCCGATCCGCGCGATCTGGTGCAGGGCCGCGACGACGGCCCCGCCGACGGGGAACGCGCCGCGGCGTCGATCCGGCGCTATCGCGAAGGCAAGGAGACGCCGATCGATACCTCGGGCACGGGGGCCAGCCCTAAATGAGCGTGTCCAACCCCAGGGAACGGGCGCAGGCAGCCCCGGGCGCGCGGCCCTCCGCGCAGCCCGTGGGGCGTGTCATGGCGTTCCTGTGCGACGACGTGACGCGCCAGACGATGTCGCGCATCGCAACCGATGCCGGCTGGCGCCAGCCGCTGGTCGAACTGGGCGGCATCGCTTCGGCGGTCGATCAGCTGACCGGCGGCCTGTCGCCCGACCTGCTGTTCGTCGACCTGTCGGAAAGCGCCGACCCGCTGGCCGAGATCAACGCGCTTGCCGACGTCTGCGATCCCGAGACCCGCGTGATCGCCTTCGGCACCACCAACGACGTCAAGCTGTACCGCGGCCTCATCGCTTCCGGCCTTGTCGATTACCTGGTCAAGCCGGTGAACCCCGCAGACATTCTGCGCGCGGTGTCTGAGGCCGTCGGCACCACCGCCGAATCGCGCGCCGCGACCCAGGGCAAGCTCTGCATCGTCACCGGCACGCGGGGCGGGGTGGGGGCCTCGATGGTGGCCGCCTCGCTCGCCTGGGTCGCCGCGGAAAAGTACAAGGAAAAGACCGCCCTGCTTGATCTTGACCTGCGTTTCGGCGTCACCGCGCTGACTTTCGACGCGGCGCCGGGCAGCGGGCTTGCCGAAATGCTGGCCGATCCCGACCGCATCGACACCCTGTTCCTCGACCGGGCCTCGGTCATGGTGACGTCGCATCTCGCGCTTTTCGCCACCGAGGCGCCGCTCGTCGCCACGCTGCAACTGCGCCCCGACGCGATCAGGGTCCTGGCGAAGGAACTGCTCGGGACCCATGACCGCGTCATCGTCGACATGCCGCGCGATCTTCTGGCGAGCCAGCCGGATCTCCTCGCCATCGCCGATACCGCCGTTCTGGTCGGGGACCTGTCGCTCGCCGGCATGCGCGACGCCATGCGCCTGCGCTCGCTCGTTGTGGAAAACGGCGCGCGCACGCGCCTGCGCCTCGTCGAAAACCAGGCGCGCCCGCCGTCCGGCGGCGAGCTGCCGCGCGCCGAATTCGAAAAGACCGTGGGCGAGGCCTTCGCCGCGACGATCCCGTTCGACCGCAAGGCGGCAGGCGACGCCGAAGGCCGCGGCCGGCCGATCGTCGCCTGCGCCGGCAAGGCCGCCGCCGCCATCGCCGGCTTCGCCGATTCGCTGTTCGCCCCGGAAGGCGCGGGCGCGCCCGAGAAGCCCTCGATCTGGTCGTTCATCATGAAAACGAAGGCGACATGAAGCTCATGAAGCCGCGCAGTTTCGGTCGCAGAACCAGGCGCAACGCCGAAGACGCGGGCGTCGAGGGAGATATCCCCGACGTCGCCGCCACCGGCGGAAACGATTCCGCCGCCGGCGCGCAAGCGAAGACGCGCGAGGCGGAAATCGTCGCCCTGTCGCCCGCGACGGCGGCGCGCCGTCCGCCTCCGGCAAGCGTCGGCGACGCGCCGGCCGCGGAGAATGACGAAGAAATCAACGCGCTGTGCGGGCGTCTGCAGTCGCGTCTTCTGCAGAAAACCGACGTCGCCGTGCTCGCGCGCCTGCCGCGCAGCGCGCTGGCGCAGGAGATCGGCCTGATCGCCGACGAACTTCTCGTCGAACTGAATGCTTCCGTCGATGAAATGCAGCGCCGCCTGCTGGTGACGTTCCTGGTGAACGGCGTGCTCGGCCAGCGCCCGGCGGCCGGCGTGCCGCCCGCCGCGGACGAAGAAAGCGCGCCGCGGGAAGACCGCTCGCCGCCGCCGGACAGGGATCCGCTGGCCGACATGGTCGCGCTTGCCGGCAAGGCCACGGCGCCTTCTTCGATTCCGGCGCCGATCCAGGCCGCCAAGTCGCGCATCCAGGCCGCGCTGATGGAGCGCATCGACATGGCCGCGGCGTCGCAACTGCCGCGCAAGGAACTGGCCCGCCAGATTTCCAATATCGTCGAGGAAATCCTGGGCGAGCACCGCATCCAGCTCAACCTGATCGAGCAGCGCGACCTGGTGACCATGCTGCTCAACGACATGCTGGGCCTCGGCCCGCTTGAGCCGCTGCTCGCCGACGAATCGGTGACCGACATCATGGTCAACGGTCCGTTCCAGGTTTATGTCGAACGCAAGGGCAAGCTGGAACTGACCGACGTGACGTTCCGCAACAATGCCCATGTCATGAACATCGCGACGCGCATCGTCAGCCGGATCGGCCGGCGCATCGACGAATCCCAGCCGCTGGTCGACGCGCGGCTGGAAGATGGCAGCCGCGTCAACATCATCGCGCCGCCGCTGGCCATCGACGGGGCCTCCATTTCCATCCGCAAGTTCTCGCGCCGCGAAATCACGCTCGACGTCATGGCGAAGCAGGCGAATCTGTCGGACAAGCTCGCCAAGCTGCTCAAGATCGCTTCGCGCTGCCGGCTCAATATCATCATTTCGGGCGGCACCGGTTCGGGCAAGACGACGCTGCTCAACGCCATGAGCCGCCTGATCGACCACGGCGAACGCATTGTGACGATCGAGGACGCGGCCGAGCTGCAATTGCAGCAGCCGCACGTCGTTCGCCTGGAGACCCGTCCGTCCAACCTGGAAGGAACCGGAGAAATCACCATGCGCGATCTGGTCAAGAACGCGCTGCGCATGCGGCCCGATCGCATCATCCTGGGCGAAGTGCGCGACGGCGCCGCGCTCGACATGCTTCAGGCCATGAACACGGGCCATGACGGATCGATGTCCACGGTCCATGCCAACAACCCGCGCGAGGCATTGACCCGCCTTGAAAACATGGTGGCGATGGCGGGCGTCAACCTGCCGGCTTCCGCCGTGCGCACCCAGATCGCCTCCGCCGTGCATCTGATCGTGCAGGTCAGCCGCATGCGCGACGGCATGCGGCGCATTACCCATGTCGCGGAGGTGACCGGCATGGAAGGCGACATCATCACGAGCCAGGAATTGTTCACCTTCCACTTCGAAGGCGAAGGCAGCGACGGCAAGCTGATCGGCAAGTTCGCCTCCTCCGGCCTGCGTCCGGCCTTCCTCGACCGCGCCGAATACTTCGGCCTGGGCCGTGCCCTGATGGAGACGATGTCGTGACCGGCGACGGCGCCATTATCGGAATCTTCGCCGGGGCGTTTCTTGTCGTCCTGTGCCTGGTCATGGTGTTCGGGGGCGGCGTCGGCCGCCGTTATCGCCGGCGCATCGACCGGGTGCGCGCCCGCACCCTGACCCTTGCGGGAGCGCCGGCGGCGCCGCGCGATCTGAAGCGGCGCGAGGGCGGGGCCAGCGGCATCGAACGCTTTCTCGCCGGTTTTCTGCCGCGGCGCGAAGCGCTGCGCGTGCGCTTGCGCCGGGCGGGACTTGGACTTTCGCCCGGCCGCTACGCCGCCATCACGGTGCTGGCGGGGCTGCTGGTCTTCGTCGCTTTCAATATCGCGTTCGGTTTAGCCGCGCCGCTCGCCGCGCTCGCCGCGCTCGCGCTCGGCATCATGGGGCCGCATATGGTGGTCAGCCGGATGATCGCGCGCCGGCTTGCCCGCTTCAACCAGTTCTTTCCCGAAGCGATCGACCTGATGGTGCGCGGGCTCAAGTCCGGCCTGCCGATCAGCGAGACCATCGCCAACGTCGGCCAGGACATGCCCGATCCCGTGGGGATCGAGTTTCGCGCCATCGCCGATGCGGTGCGCCTGGGCGCGACCCTCGACGAAGCGATGTGGGATGCGGCGCGGCGGATCGACCTGCCGGAGTTCAAGTTCTTCACGATCAGCCTGTCGGTGCAGCGCGAAACCGGCGGCAATCTCGGCGAGACCCTCAACAACCTCGCCGACATCCTGCGCAAGCGCCAGACCATGCGCCTCAAGGTCAGGGCGATGTCGTCGGAAGCGCGGGCGTCGGCCTACATCATCGGCTCGCTGCCTTTCATCATGTTCGCCATTCTGTGGCTGATGAACCCGGAATACGTCATGCGTCTGTTTACCGATCCGCGCGGCCTGATCATGGTCGGGGGCGGCCTGTTCATGATGGGACTGGGCAGCGCCGTAATGTTCAAGATGGTGAGGTTCGAGATATGAGCGAGCTTGCCGATCTCCGCTTCGCCTTCGGGCCGGACATACCCGTGGCGCTTGCCGCCGTCGCGGCGTTCATATCCGTAATCGCGCTGTGGCAGGCCCTTCGCATCCGCGACCCGCTCGTGCGCCGGGCAAGGTCCGTGGTCGTGCGCGAGCGGGAACTGCGCAGCGCCGCCCTGCTCGAAGCGCGCCCGAACGCCGCGCGCGCGGCCCTGCCGACCTCCCAGGCGCTCATGCGCCAGGTCGTCGCCCGCCTGCGGCTCCTGCAGGGCAACAAGACGCAGGATTACCGCGATCGCCTGGCGACGGCCGGCCTGCGCACGCGCGAGGCGCTGATTGCCTTCCTGTTCTTCAAGCTGGTCCTGCCGCTCGTTTTCGGCGTGGCGGCGCTGGTCCTGCTCGGAGGGTTCAACCTCTACGGCCTCTCGCCGATGGGACAGGTCGTCGCCTCGCTCGCCGCCGTCGTTGTCGGCGCCTTCGCCCCCGACATCTGGATCAGGAACCTGGCCGGCAAGCGGCGCAAGGCGCTTGAAAAGCAGTTGCCCGACGCGCTCGATCTTCTGGTGATCTGCGTCGAGGCGGGGCTGAGCCTCGATGCCGCGCTCAAGCGCACGGCCGCCGAACTCGGCCGCGGCGCTCCGGAAATGGCCGATGAGCTGTCGCTCGCCTCGGTCGAACTCGGTTTTCTGCCCGAGCGCGCCGCGGCGCTGCGCAATCTCGGCAAGCGCGCCGGGCTCAAGTCGCTCAACGCCGTGGTCAATGCCCTGATGCAGACGGAAAAATTCGGCACGCCGCTTGCCCAGTCCCTGCGCGTGCTGGCTGCCGAATTCCGCAACCAGCGACTGCTGCGCGCCAAAGAGAAAGCCGCGCGCCTTCCTGCCGTTCTTACCGTGCCGATGGTGATATTCATCCTGCCCACCCTGTTCATCGTGCTGATCGGCCCGGCGGCGATCAGCGTCATCGACAGCTTCCGTGGCATGGGCAACTGAGCGCGTCCGGCGCGCGGCGCGGGTATCGGCGAAAAGCGTTTCGTGGGGCGTCAGAAGAGCAAGGGCCCGGCCGGGGTTGACCGACCGGGCCCTCTGCCTTGTGGACGCCGAGGGTCCAGGGTTTCCTCGGCGTCCGGGCAGCTCGCGCTGTTCTCAGTCGGCGGCGGGTTCCGTCGCCGGGCGCACGTCCGGGCGGGGCTGGGGCGCAAGGCGCGCGGGCGTGTCGTCCGCCGGGGCGGCGCGCTTTTCCGTCGCGCCCTTGCTTGCCCCGTCCCCGGATTTCGCCGCGGCTTCGGGCGCCGGCGGGGGGCCCGCGACATTGCCGGCGATGACCACCGAGCGGCGGCCGAGTACGGTATCGCGGCGGCTTACGGGGCTGAGCCCGCGCAGCATTTCGTAATAGGCGATGTTGTTGCGCACCGAACCTTCGTCCAGATCGATGCGCAGCAGGGCCCGGGCGTCGTCGAAGCGCCCTTCGAGCCCGTAGACCAGCGCCAGGTTCTGACGCAGCCGGGGCGTCGAATTGCCGGCGCGCAGTTCGGCCGCGATCAGGTCGATGGCGCGCGTGCGGTCGTCCTGGAGCGCCGCCGACAGGGCGGCGTTGCCGACAAGGGAAAGATTGCGCGGTTCGAGCGCGAGCCCGGCGCGATAGGCCTCGGCCGCGCCCTTGGGATCGTTCAGGATGTCGAGCGCGACACCGAGGCCGTTGTAGGTCGCGGCCTCCTTCCTGGCGTCCAGCGCCTGATGGTAGCGCGACAGCGCCAGCGCCGGCTCCGACAGGGCGACCAGCGCATTGGCGAGCCCGCGCAGCGCCCGCGTGTTGCGCGGCGCCAGGTCGACAGCCCTGGCCAGAACCTCGCGCGCCTCGTTGTAGGCGCGCACGGCGGCGAGGCTTTCGCCGAGTTCGATCAGGATTTCGGCGTCTGCCGGCGCGAACCTGTGGGCACGCTTCAGCACGTTGATCGCCGAGGCGTAATCGCCCGCCGCCCGCGTCGCGCCGGCGACGCGCAGCAACGCGGCGGCCGCCGCCGCGTTGGGCTCTTCCCGCGACATCTCGCGCTCGCCGTCGCCACGGGCGACGCTCTCGGCGTAAGGATCGGTGGAAGCGCAGCCCGCGGCGATGAGGCCGAGGCCGACGGCGAGCGGCGCGATGAACCGCCGTCGCCGCGCGTGTGGCGGACGTTGCAGGAAAGTCATGGTCGTAGCCCCTGGTGGTTGCGACGTTCCGGGATCCTACGAAGCCGCCCTTACCCTGACGTAAATAATTGATCAAATTGGGAATAATCGCGTTCCCGCGGTCCGGGCGCCGGTTCGGGAAGCGTGTGTTTTCCGTGCCTTGCGGAGGTTCGGCGGAGATTGCCTCAAATGCCGCGCGTTTTTCCGCCCGCGGCAAAACGGAACGGGGGGCGCTCCGGCCCCCCGTTCGATGATCGTGCGTTCGCGGCGTTCAGGCGGCGTTGATCGGCTTCTTGCGGTATTCCTTGCCGAGGTAGTGCGCCCTGGTCTTGTGGTAGAGCAGTTCCGCCACGTCGTCGGCGTGGAACATCTTGATGAGCTGGTCGACCTGGCCGAACATCGGCAGCAGCACCTTGCGCTTCTGGGCGAGGTCGAGCGCGATGTCCATGTCCTTTTCCTGCCAGGTGAACCTGGTTTCGTCCCAGCGCTCGAGCGTGCCGTTCTTGCCCGGACACAGGAGCAGCGTTTCGCGCATCTTCTGCGCGTCGATGCCGTAGGCCTTGGCCAGCAGCAGCACCTCGTAATTGGCGATGGAGTGCGCCCAATGCAGCATGTTGTTGCAGGTCTTGCCGATCTCGCCCGCGCCGAGGTCGCCGAGATGCGGGGCGGCGCGCGAATAGCATTCGATCACGGGCCGCGCCTTGTCGTAGTCCTTTTTGGCGCCGCCGCAGGTCGACATCAGCGTGCCGTCGCGCGCGCCGTCCAGCCCGTAGCACACCGGCGCGTCGATCACGCCGATGCCGGCCTTCTTCGCGATCTTCGCGCATTCGTGGACCATGTCCGGATGGCTGGTCGCGGTAATGACGATGACCGCGCCCTTCCTGCCGTCCTTCGCGATGTCGGCGACGACCTGCTTCACCTGGTGGTCGTAGCCGACCATGACGATGAAGACGTCGCAGGTCCGGGCCAGTTCGGCGAGCGAGCCGACCGGCTTCACGCCGTGCTTTTTGGCGCGATCCAGCGCCTTCTTCTGCAGATCGAAGCCGAAGACCCTGAGGCCCTTCTTCCTGCCCCTGGCCGCGACGTGGCGGGCCATTTCGCCGCCCATCTCGCCAAGACCGACAAAACCGACATTCGTTGCCATTGCGTTTTCTCCCCGATGCAGGCCCGATTTCGAGAGGCTTTTCCTAGCATGGGCGGCGACGGGGCCGCCACAGGGTTCGGCCGCAAGAGCGCGCGCCCCGCGTTGACGCGGCGGGCCTGCTCGGGGTGTAATGGCGCAAACCACACGCGAGGAGAGGCCCAAATGGCGCGCGAATTCGAAGATCACTGCTGGCGGGACGTCATCGACGACGAACTGGTCGAGATCTACAAGTCCTACGAGCGCGCGCTTTACGTCGGCGAACGCCCCGCGGTGCTGGCGATCGATCTCTACAAGAACGCCTACAAGGGCGGCGACAAGCCGGTGATCGAGGCCAACCGCGAATCCCCGGGCAGTTGCGGCGAGAACGCGTGGAGGGCGCTGGAGCCGACGCGCAAGCTGCTCGCCGCGGCGCGCGCCGCCGGCGTGCCGGTGATCTACACGACGCGCCATGTCGATACGCGCGGCGTCAATTCCACCAACCGCGACGTGCGCAAGCTGACGTCGGACGCCTACGACATCATCGACGAGGTGGCGCCGATGGACGACGAGCTCGTCATCTACAAGGAGCGCGCGTCGGCCTTCTTCGGCACGCCGCTGATCGCGCATCTGAACAGGATGGGCGTGCGTTCGATCATCGCGCTCGGCGAATCGACCTCGGGCTGCGTGCGCGCCTCGGTGGTGGATGCCTATTCCCACGGCTTCCATACGGTGGTGGTCGAGGAATGCACCTACGACCGCTCGATGCTGTCGCACAAGGTCAACCTGTTCGACCTGCATCACAAATACGCCGACGTCATGCACGTCGAAGACGTACTCGCGCACCTGGAAGGCATGAAGAAGAACACGCTTTCGGCCTGACCCGGTTCGGACATGGGATAAAGAGCCGCCCCTCGGGGCGGCTCTTTATTTGTCTGGCTTTATCTGGAGCCGTAGTCGCGCCCGGCCGCGTCAGGCGTGACGTAGCCTTCGGCGATGTCGCGGGCGATCCGCTCCGCGCTCCGCCGCGCGGGGTCGCCATAGCCGCCGCCGCCCGCCGATTCGAGGAAGAACCTGTCGCCCGCCTTCATCTCGTAGCGGCCCGAGGCGGGCATGACCTTTTCATCGGGCGTGCCCGCGCCGATGACGAAGCGGCTGGCCTGTCCCGGCTTGCCGCCGGCCAATCCCTGCGGCGGGCATTTTGCGCGGTCGTAGCGGCGGATCACCGTGCCGTCGGCGAGCATTTCATAGGCCCGGCGGAAGGACAGGCCGCCGCGGTATTCGCCCGGCCCGCCCGAATCGGCGATCAGCTCGAAGGCGCTGACGCGCACCGGGTATTCGGATTCGAGAATCTCGATCGGCGTGACGTGCAGGTTGGACAGGTGCGTCGCCGTGCAGCTCGCCCCGTCGTGGCCGTATCCGCCGCCATAGGCGGAACCCAGGATTTCGTATTGCAGGTTCGACTGGCCGGGCCTGCCGCCCTTGCCCCAGTTGATCAGCAGCGCGCCCGACGAACCGGCGTTGGCCACCGCGCGTTCGGGGCGGAAGTGGGATAGCGCTTCGAGGATCACATCGACCAGCTTGAGGTTCGCCATCTGGTAGGAAGAGACCGGCGCGGGCGCGGTGGCGTTGGTGATGGTGTCGGGGGCGTAGGCAAAATCGACGACGTCGCGGCAGCCGTCGTTGAAATGGATGTCGGGACCGAGACAGCCGATCAGCGAATAGAAGCAGCAGGCCTCGACCATGCTGGGGCGCAGGTTGATCGGCCCCCTGGCCTGGGCGTCGGAGTCGGAGAAATCGAACAGCACGCGGCCGTTCTTCACCGTCACCGTGACCGCCATGCGGATCATGCGATCGAGTTCCACGCCGTCGGTATCCATGAAGCCTTCCGCGCTCGCCGCACCTTCGGGCAGCCGGGCGATGGCGGTCGCCAGTTCGCGGGCGGCGCCCTTCAGGATGGCGGCGAAGGCCTCGCAGACCGTGTCGGCGCCGAAGCGCGCCGCCAGCTCCTCCATGCGCGCCACGCCCATGCAGGTGGCGGCAACCTGCGCGCCGATGTCGCCCGCCACCAGTTCGGGCTGGCGCGAATTGGCGAGGATCAGCCGTTCGATGTCGGGACAGGCGCGGCCCGCCTCGCGGATGCGCACGGGCGGCAGCAGCAGCCCTTCGTGGAAGATTTCCGTGGCATTGGCCGAGGTCGAGCCGGGCATCGTGCCGCCGACGTCGGCCTTGTGGGCGATGGAGCCGGAAAAACCGATCAGCCGCTTGCCCGAAAACACGGGTGCCACGAAGCCCATGTCGGAGACATGCGGCAGGCCCGCGTCGTAAGGATGGTTCGAAACGAAGACGTCGCCGGGGGCGAGGCCGTCGCCGTAAAGCGCCAGCACGCGCGCGCAGAAATGCCGATACACCGTGCCGTGAAAGAACATCGGCGGCGCGGTGATGAGCCGGCCTTCGGCATCGAGCACGACGCAGGAGAAGTCGCGCGATTCGCGGATGATCGTCGAATAGCCCGAACGGTAGAAATGGTAGTGCATCTCGTCGGTCAGGCCCGCGACCTTGTTGCGCAGGATCTCGACGGTGACGGGATCGATCATTTCGCGCTTCCCTCCCGCGTCAGGATCAGGTTGCCGAAGGCGTCGACCTCGCCGTTCCAGCCGCCGGGAATGACGGTGGTGGCGTCCATCTGCTCGACGATCGCCGGGCCGGCGATGCGCGCGCCGCGCGCGAGGCCGTCGCGCTCGTAGACGGCGACGTCGGTCGCCCGCGCCGCCTCGAACCACACCTGGCGCGCGCCCTTGGGCGCAGACGCCATACCGCCGCCCGCGGGCAGTTCGCGCGCCGAGTATTTCGGCACCGCGACGCGGGCGCGCACGCGGTAGCTCACCACCTCGACCGGCTTTTCCGCCGCCGCATGGCCGTGGATGCGCGCGTGGTGCTCGTCGAAGCGCTTGCGCGAAGCGGCGAGCGCCGCGGCATCCATCCTGCCGATGCCGTCGAGCGACACGCGCAGCTCGTAGCCCTGGCCGGCATAGCGCAGGTCCATCTCGCGTTCCAGTTTCGCATCCGCCTCGGCCAGGCCTTCGGCCGCGAGGTCGGCGCGCGCGCGCGTTTCAAGCTCGGCGAAGAGTTCTTCGGCGTGCCCGGGCGCACGGCGGGCGAGCGGCGACAGTTCGGAACGGATGTAGTCGTGCACCACGTCGGAACAGAGCAGGCCCAGCGCCGAAAAGGCGCCCGGGCGCGGCGGCACCAGGATGCGCGTGATGCCGAGTTCCCCGGCCACCGCCGCGGCATGGACGGCGCCCGCGCCGCCGAAGGGCAGCAGGGTGAAGGCGCGCGGCTCCAGCCCGCGCTTGGCGGCGAATACGCGCACTTCGTCGGCCATGCGCTCGTCGACGATGCGCCGGATGCCGGCCGCCGCCTCGCGCACGCTGAGGCCGAGAGGCTTTGCGATATGGGCATCGAGGGCGCGTTCGGCCGCCGCCACGTCGAGCTTCTGCTGGCCGCCCAGGAAATAATCGGGGTTGAGGAAGCCGCAGGCGATGTCGGCGTCCGTCACCGTCGGCTGTTCGCCGCCGCGCCCGTCGCC